>CAZORN010000041.1:0-19119 GCA_964581935.1 uncultured Victivallales bacterium | reverse complement strand
AATATCTTGAAACGAACCATCCCGATGCGGTCATCATCGAAGACTATGCCAAGGGGCTTTTTTCAAGCGATAATGCGCAAAGGATCGTCGATCTCTGCAACCGTCGCGGAATCATGGTTTCGCTGGACCCGAATCCGCGGAACCCCATGCGGCTTCAGGGACTTACGCTGATGAAGCCGAACCGGGCGGAAGCGTATGCGCTGGCCGCAATCCAGCCGCCGCTCGGGGACTGGACGCTGGAAGGCCTCCGGGAAGTCGCGCAGTCGATCCGCCGGGACTGGCACGTCAAATATCTGCTGATCTCTCTGGCGGAACACGGCATGGCGCTGTTCACGGAAGACGGCGGATGCAAGGTGATCCCGACCCGGGCGCGCGAAGTCTTCGACGTTTCCGGAGCGGGCGACACCGTCATCGCGGCCAGCACGCTGGCGCTCAGCGTCAAGGACGATCCCGTCTCCTCCGCCGAGCTCGCCAACTACGCCGCCGGAATCGTGGTCGGCAAACTGGGAACCGCCACCGTCACGGTGGACGAACTTCTGGAATATATGAAACGATGAAAACCCTTCGGACGGAAAGACATCCATACCGGATTCATTGGCAGAACGTCTTTCATCCATCGTCCGAAACCGCTTTTCATCCGATTGAAACATCGCCCTGTTCCATTCACGGAAAAGGAGTTCCGCGATGAGAGACCGTCAGCGGAAAATTCTGGAAATGCTCCGGAAAGGAAAAGTCCTCATCCGGGAGGCCGCCTCCGAACTGGGAGTCACGGAAATGACGCTCCGCCGGGATTTCCGGGCACTGGAGGAACGCAAGCTCCTGATCCAGGTCAAAGGAGGAGCCATCCCCTCCCCGATCCGCTATGAGACGGAGTCGGGGAACCGTCTTCTCAGCGACGTCAAATTCGCGATCGCCGAGGCATTGTACAAAAGAATCATGCCGTGCGAGACGCTTTTTATCGGCGCGGGTTCGACCGCGCTGGCTTTCGCCAAGGTGCTGGCGCGGAAAAAACTGCCCGCGCTGACCGTTATGACCAACGCCCTGCCGGTGGCGTCCACGCTGTTCCAGTCTTCCTGCAAAGTGATCCTGCCCGGAGGGGAGCTGCGGACGACGTCGCTCGATCTGGTGGGCCCGATGGCGGAAAGGAATCTGGAGGATTATCACGTGGACTGGCTGGTGTCCGGATGCGACGGAGCCATGGCCGGGAACGGTTTCTACACCTCGGACATGAGTTTGTCCAACCTGGAGAAGCGCTCCATTTCCATCGCGTCGCATGTGGCCGTCATCACGGAAAGCGGCAAATTCGGAAAAAAGGCGCTGACGTGTTTTGCCTCCACGGACGCCGTCGATCTGCTGGTCACGGACGAAGGGCTGCCGGACGGGGAAGCCGCCCTGCTGAAGAAAGCGGGAGTGGAACTGATTCTGGTCCATCCGTCCGGACAAGGAAAGGAGGATGGATTGTCGGAGAACCGGTTCTGAGAACTTATGAAGCTCGATTCAGCAGGGATTTTTCGGATTTTTCCAAGGAGTGGAAAAGAAAAATCTTTGCATTTTTCACAGTATATGCTATAGTATGGTTTCGATTCATACCCGGACGACTCAATCCGGGTCAAACAGGCTGAAAACAAAACAACAAACCAAAACTTGTAACAAGGAGCAGCCAGTGAGTTATAAGATCATAGTCTTTGTGAAGCAGGTGCCCGACACGAAGAACATCACGGGCAACGCAATGAAACCGGACGGTACGGTTAACCGTCAGGCGTTGCCTGCGATTTTCAACCCGGAAGACTTGAATGCCCTTGAGCTGGCATTACAGTTGAAAGACCGCTTCGGAGCCCATGTGGTTGCTGCCACGATGGGACCGCCGAACGCCGCCAGAGTCTTGCGGGAAGCCCTTTGCATGGGCGCGGATGAAACGGTCCTTCTGACGGACCGCGCATTCGCCGGCGCCGATACGCTCGCAACCAGTTATGCGCTCAGCTGCTGTGCCAGGAAGATCGGCAATTTCGACCTGATCCTCTGCGGAAGACAGGCGATTGACGGTGATACCGCCCAGGTTGGCCCGCAGCTTGCGGAAAAACTTCACATCCCCCAGATTTCCTATGTGGAGGATGTAATCGAAATGAAGGGCAAGACCATTCGCGCCAAGCGCGCCATCGAGGGCGGATACGAAGTTCTCGAGGCCGCCATGCCGGTCATGCTGACCGTCATCGATTCCAACGAGCCCCGCCCGCAGAACGCCGCCCGCATCATGAAATACAAGAAAGCCAAAACCCGTTCCGAATTCATGGCGGAACAGACCGACGACTACGCCGCCTCCGGAGCAGTCGCCGCCTACGAGGAAAACTATGGCAAAAAAGGCCTGATCATCAAGGAATGGTCCGCGGCCGATGCCGAAGCCGACCCGCAGCGCTGCGGTCTTGCCGGTTCCCCCACCAAGGTCAAACAGATCATGAGCGTCGTTCTGACCGCCGGGGATTTCAAGAAAATCGAAGCGACCGAAACCGGCGTTTCCGATCTCGTCCGCGAACTTATTGAAGATCACACACTGGGGTAAGCCATGTCCAATATTGGTAATGTCTGGGTTTTCGTCGAGCAGGAAGGCGGCAAGATCGCCGATGTCAGTCTCGAACTCGTCAGCAGGGGCGTCGAACTCGCCCAGAAGCTCAATGTCAAAGTCGAGGCCGTTCTTCTCGGCGACAAGGTCGCCCACTGCGCCGACACCCTTTTCAGCTACGGCTGTTCGACGGTGTTCCTCGCGGAGGATTCCCGTCTCGAACCCTTCACCGTTCTCCCGTATGCCAAGGTCATCATGGATCTCATCAAGGAGCACAAGCCCAACATCCTGCTCTTCGGAGCCACGATGAAGGGCCGCGAACTGGCTCCCCGCATCGCTTCCGAGAAGCTCGCCGGGCTCACCGCGGACTGCACAGACCTTCAGATCGACGATTTCGACGACAAGGTCAACAAGAAGTTCTACTCCAACAAGCTCATGCAGATCCGTCCCGCGTTCGGCGGCAACATCATCGCCACGATCGTGAACACCTGGGACGATCCCCAGATGGTCACCGTCCGCGAAGGCGTCATGAAGATGTCCGAGCCGGACAAGTCCCGCAAGGGCAAGATCGTCAAGGTTCCCGTCGCCCTCACCGCGCAGGAAATGGTCGTCAAGGTGATTGAACGCGTCCGTCAGGAAAAAAGCGTCAATCTCAAGGGAGCCCAGATCATCGTCGCAGGCGGGTACGGAGTCTGCACCAAGGCCAACTTCAAGCTCATCCACGACCTGGCCGCCACGCTCGGCGGTGAAGTCGGAGCCTCCCGCGCCGCCGTCGATGCGGGCTGGATCGACCACGACCATCAGGTCGGCCAGACCGGCGTCACGGTCCGTCCCAAGCTTTACATCGCCTGCGGCATCAGCGGATCCATCCAGCACCGCGCCGGCATGACCGACAGCAAGAAGATCATCGCGATCAACACCGATCCCGGCGCTCCCATCTTCTCGGTCGCACACTACGGCATCATCGGGGACCTGAACACCATCATCCCCATGATGATCAAAGCCTACAAAGCAAAAGCCTGAGAGGAGCTGTAAAATGTCCAACTTCTATACCGACAATAAAGACCTTCTCTTCACCCTGAAGAATATCGATCTGGAAGAAGTCGTCTCCATCCGCGAAAACAATTACGCCGAGGCGAAGAAATTCGACAATGCCCCGGAAAATTACGCGGACGCCCTCGACAATTTCGACCGCATTCTCTCCGTCATCGGCGACGTCACGGGCGAAAGGATCGCTCCCCGTTCCCGTCAGGTCGACGAGGAAGGCCCCCACTTCGAGAACGGCGTGGTGACCTATCACCCCCTCACCGTCAAGAACCTCGAAGAACTCCGTCAGGCCGGCGTCTCCGGCGTGATGCTTCCCCGTCAGTACGGCGGTCTGAATTTCCCGACCACCATCTACACGATGATGACCGAAATGGTCTCCCGTGCGGACGCCTCCCTCCAGAACCTCTTCGGTCTTCAGGACATCGCCGAAACCATCAGCGAGTTCGGCGACGAGGATCAGCGTCGGCGCTACCTGCCCCGTTTCGCGTCCGGCGAAGCCGACGGCGCAATGGACCTGACCGAACCGGATTCCGGTTCCGACCTCCAGTCCGTCCGCCTCCGCGCCACGCAGGACCCGGCCACCGGCAAGTGGTATCTCAACGGCATGAAGCGTTTCATCACCAACGGCTGCGCCAAGATTCACCTGGTTCTGGCGCGTTCCGTCGACGGCAGCTCGGATGGACGCGGCCTCTCCATGTTCATCTGCGAGAAGTCCCCCGAACTGGTGGTCCGCCGCATCGAGCACAAGCTCGGCATCCACGGCGTCGCCACATGCGAACTCCAGTATAACAACGTTCCCGCCGAACTCTGCGGACTCCAGCGCCGCGGCCTCACCAAATACGTGATGTCCCTGATGAACGGCGCACGCGTCGCCATCAGCGCGCAGGCCGTCGGCATCGCGGAAGCCTCCTACCGGGAAGCCCGTAAATACGCGTCCGAACGTGAACAGTTCAAACAGAGCATCGACAAATTCCCGGCGATCTACGACATGCTCGCCCGGATGAAGACCAAGCTCACGGCGTCGCGCGCCCTCCTCTACGAAACCACCAAGATCGTGGATCTGCGCAACGTCTACGCACACATCGAAGAACACGGCAAGCCGGAGGAAGTGACTCCCCTGATCCGTGAGAACGCGAAATACTACGGCAAGGTCGCCGCGATCCTGACGCCCATGAGCAAGGCGCTCTCCACCGAGTCCGCCAACCAGATCGCCTACGACTGCATCCAGATCCACGGCGGAACCGGATACATGCATGACTTCGACGCGGAACGCTATTACCGCGACGCCCGCATCACCAACATCTACGAAGGCACGACCCAGCTCCAGTTCGTCGCGGCCATCGGCGGCGTCATGCAGCGCACCCTCGATCCCATCATTGCCAAGCTCTTCGAGAAGATCCCCGCGGACGCCCTCATCGGACGTCTGAAGAAGCTCGTCCGGGAAATGCACGGAAAGCATCTCGAAACGGTCAAGTTCGTGACCGACAAGAAGAGCACCGCCTATCACGACCTCCGCGCCAGGAATCTGGTCGAAAACGAAACGTTCATTTTCGTCGGACTCCTGATGCTGCGCGACGCCTGCAAGGATGCCTCCCGCGAGTCCCTCGCCGAGAGATACATCCTGGATGCCGTTCAAGACTTTGAGCGCAACTACAATACGATCCTCAGCGACGACCTCTCCTCCATCGACAGGCACCGCGAGGTAATTGACTACTGAAAGGAGTCGATTCCATGAACAACGACTATCTTGCAAGAGCGCGTGAATCCGTGCCCGATGCCAAAACGCTGATCATCCTGGCATCCAAGCGCGCACGCCTCCTTGCAACCGGCGCACCGCCCATGGTCCGCTGCAAGGATGAAAATTTCCTTGATGTGGCCCTCCTTGAAATCGCGGAAGGAAAACTCGTTCCCAATTTCAACGGCGAACCCGACGACTTCATGGCGGAAATCGCCGCGGTCAAAGCCGCGGCCGCCGCGGCCGGACAGAAACAGGAAGACTAAGTATTGTTTCTTTGACAGGAACGACACGGAGTCCGCACAAAACCGCACGGCCGGAATTCAGTCCGGCCGGGAGCCTCCGTTTTGTGCGTTCCGTGTTTGTCCATTTTACCTTGAGGAATGAGTCATGACCCCAACAGTTGCTATCATCATGGGCAGCAAAAGCGACCTTCCGGCCCTCAAAGGCGCTTTTGAAACACTGCGTTCGTTCAACATTCCTTTCGAAGCGCGAGTCCTCTCGGCACACCGGACCCCCGACGCCGCCGCGGAATATGCGAAAACCGCCGAGGAACGCGGAATCCATATTCTCATCTGCGCCGCGGGCATGGCCGCCCACCTGGCCGGAGTCATCGCCGCGCATACCATCCTGCCGGTCATCGGAATCCCCATGGCCAGCGAACCCTTCAACGGACTCGACGCCCTTCTCGCCATGGTCCAGATGCCTCCGGGAATTCCCGTCGCCACGGTTACGGCAGGTCCCGCGGGCGCCAAAAACGCCGCATTGACCGCGGTCGCCATCCTTGCCCTCTCCGATCCGGAACTTTCCCGGAAACTCAAGGAGTTCAGGGCGGACCAGACCCGTAAAGTCGAAGAAGCAGACGCCTCTCTCCAGAAGGAACTGGCCGCTCTCTGACCATCCGTAAACTTTCCAACAGCCGGAGGTTCCAGTGATTCATTTCCTGAAAATCATTCCGGCTCTGCTGCTGCTTCCCTTTCTCCTCTCCGCGAAGCCCGCCGCCTATTCCGCCCCGGCCGCCGGGAAAACGGCCTCCATCCCGCAGCATTACTCGCTGAAACCGAATGAATTCCGCGGCATCTGGGTCGTGACCGTCGCCAATCTCGACTTTCCGCGCACGGATTCGCCGCGCGCCTTCCAGCAGCAGTATCTGGAATTCATACAGAACATCAAAAGGGCCGGTTTCAACGCCGTCATCTTCCAGGTCCGCCCCACCTGCGACGCTTTCTACAATTCAAGGATCAATCCTTTCTCCCGTTCGATCCGCGGAGAAGAGGGACAGGGATACCCCCAGCTTGACATGCTCCGCTTCATGATCGACGAAGCCCACAAGGCCGGCCTTGAATTTCACGCGTGGCTGAATCCATACCGGGTCATCGGCATCACGAACCTCCCGAGGACCAATTATCTGAAGACTCTCGCGCCGAACAACTTCGCACGGAAGAATCCAGACGCGGTTCTGGCTGCGCCGTTCCGCAACGGACAGACGCTCCTGCTGGACCCCGGCAACCCGGCAGTCCGGAAACATCTGGTGGACACCGTCACGGAAATCGTCTCGACCTACAATCCGGACGCGATCCACTTCGACGATTATTTCTATCCTTACGAAGGAATCGGCAATGCAGACAACATGTCCTACCGCAAGTTCAATACGGGACGTCTTTCCCTCGATGACTGGCGGAGAAGCAATGTCAATGCGCTCGTAAAGGAAGTCTCGGACGCCATCCGTCAGAACAATGCGCGGCAAGGCAAGAAAATCCGTTTCGGAGTCAGCCCGTTCGGCATCTGGATGAACAACGACTCCACCCCCTACGGCTCGCCCACGCGCGGCAACGAATCCTACAGGACTTCCTACGCCGATACGCGTCTCTGGATCATGAAAAACTGGATCGACTACATCGCCCCGCAGATCTACTGGCCGTTCTCCCATCCGAAGGCTCCCTACGGACCTCTGGTGGACTGGTGGGCGGACACCGTGGCAAGGTCCAACGTCAAACTCTATATCGGAATCGGCGCCTATCTGCCGCTCAGCACCTACAATCAGGACGAGTTCAAAAACCAGATTCTCTTCAACTGCCGCCGTCCGGAAATCGCCGGCGCGGCGTTCTATTCCTACAACAAGGTGTTCCGCCCGGAAAACAATGTCCGCCGCAATGCCGTCAACAAGGTCATCATGGACTGCTGGAAACAGAAACAGCCTCCGGCCTCCGGCCCTTTCCGCTGAAAGACTTTCAGGAAAATCGGCGGATTACGGCTTCAGGCGCCGTTCCATGTCGGGATTCTGCTCCAGCATCTGCCAGTAGCGGGGGGAAGGCCCCTTTCGGACAGTTTTCAGGAGTTCCCCGAACTCTTCCGCCGAATTCAGGAAGGACACCGAGGCCCGGAGCTCTCCGGAAAAGCCTCGTCCGCGCAGATATTCCAGCAGGGTTTTCCGGCTGATCCGCACCCCGTTTTCGGGACCGTAAAAATCGAGCATCGCGCAGAAATGCGTACAAATCTCTTCCGCGAATTCTTCCAGCGTCGGAGGTTCGACACGTCCTTCCCCGATTTCACGAAAAATCCACGGGTTCCCGCAGGCGCCGCGGGCAACCATCCCGCGTTCGCATCCGGTCTCCTCGAGAAGCTGAGCGTAAAGCGGCTGGCTCAAAGCGCCGCCGTTGGCGATCACGGGGATCGAGAGCGCTTCCCGCACCGCTCGGATCACCTTGAAAAAGACCGGGCCTGAGTAAAAATTCTTCATCAGACGTCCGTGAATGGTCAGCGCGCGCGCCCCTGCCTCCTGAAGACGGAGGGCGAAACGGACGGTCGGTTCGGGATCGGTTTCCGAAAGAATCCGCATTTTCGCAGTCACGGGAACCTTCGACGTTTCAGCCAGCGCGGCCAGCGCGGCGACCGCCTCGTCCGGACGCTGGATAACGAAGGTCGCCCCCTCCCCTTTTTTCGCCACCTTGGGAGCCGGACACCCCAGATTGAAATCCAGCACGTCGAAATTGTGCTCATTCACAATCCGGGCGGCTTTCTTCAAAACCTCCGGTTCGGAACCGACCAGCTGGATGCCCAGAAAGTCTTCCGAGGGATCGCGGGCGATCAGCAGACAGTTCGTCTTGTAGTTGCCGAACACCAGGGACCCGGCGTCCACCATCTCCGTGAATGCATAACGGCAGCCGTGCCGCCGCGCCGAAAGACGCATCGGCAGATCGGTATGTCCGGCGATGGGCGCCAGCAGGGGAGAATTTGGGAGTTTGTAAATTTGTAAGTTTGCAAGTTGGGGAGTCGTCATGGGGAAGTTTTCAAGTTGAGGGATGATTTCTGAGATTTTGTTTTCAGACGGGAACAGTCCGCTGTCAGAGAATTCCGGTTCTCCATTTACAAATTTACGAATTCACCAACTTACAAACTCAGAAAAGTTTCTTCGCGTCTTTTTCCGTCTTGATTTCGGGACCGACCACGCAGGACCATTCTTCCACATGCAAAAGTTCCTCGCCCTGGGAGAGAAGAGACAGCGGACCGAGGGTTTCGACTTCCAGCATGTCCTTGTTGGTGTAGAGCTCGGCGCTGCATCCGTTGTCGGGATATTCCACATCGGAAAGCGTCTCGAATTTCTTGACGAAGATCGTGCCGTTGTTGGCGTAGGCGAGCCAGCCCGCCTTGCAGTTGTATCCGATCTTGAAAGGTTCCGTTCCGGCCATCTGGCGGAGGAGGATGTAGTCGCGGCCCCAGGTGACGCGGCGGTCGGACATGTCGGTATAGGGCCAGACGGAGAAAAAGGAGTTGGGGAGCAGATCGAAGGGGTCGCGGTTCTGCGGAGCGATCGCGGTGCCGCCGGGAGCCATGACGCTCAACGCCCACGCGGCCAGTTCGATTTCCCACGGATTGTCATTGCGGAGACGGTGCTCGATCCGGAAGCTGTTGTCGCCTAATGGCTTGATCGTAATGCTCTTGAAAATGCCGGTGGATTTTTCGGTTCCCGCGGTAAAGGCCACGGAACCGTCCTTGTTTTCCTTGACGGTCGCTTTGGAATTGTCGGGAGCGTAAGTGCGGGGCATCATTTCGGGCGAATGCCAGAGACGGTGTCCACCGTAGTTGACCCACTCTTCAGCGCCGGAAGTTCCGGCCAGTTTCGGGTCCACATTGAAGATGTTCTTGCTTTTCCCGACGAATCCGCCCATGACGCGCGGACCGACATCGGTCGACACAATGATCTTGAAATCGCCGCTGAGCAGTTCGATGCAATTTTTCCAACCCTCGAAAGCAACTTTCTTCATAGCGTTTCCCTTTCTATGTTCAAAACAACGGAATTCCGATCAGAAAATTCAAGGACACAATCTACCACATAAAACGGAAAGTGCAAACTCCACGCGCAAAATATGCGGTCCCAGCGTAACGCACTCGAAACCGAGCGAACGGAACGCCTCCACTTCCGTTTCAACATAACCGCCCTCCGGACCGATCGCCAGACAGATTGCCCCGCAAACAGCGTGGGGGCACTCCGGCGCATTCTTCGCCGGATGCGCAATGATCTTCCGCGGAAAATCCATCGTTTCCAGCTGTTTGAGGAATCCCCGGAAAGAGGGCTGGAACTCCAATACGGGAGGGACCGTATCCATCCCCTGTTCGAGTCCGAGACAGAGTTCGTCAAGGATGGCGGAGGGTTCCATCGCGCTGCTCTTCCAGTAGCTTTTTTCGACCCGGGCCGAACCGATGAAAAAAGCTTTCGGAATTCCGGCGGAGGCGATGAAATGAAGGGTCTTCTTGAAACTCTGCGGACGCGGCAGGGAAATCACGGGGACAATCCCGATTTTCGGAGGGGGTTCGCAATCGAAGGAAACGCCTTCGAGAAGTGCCGCGTTGCGGTCGAGCGACAGGAGGCGCGCGGTTCCGGTTTTCCCGTGCAGCAGCCCGGCCCGGAGGAGATCGCCCGGTTTCGCGCGGAGAACGGCGCGGATGTGCTCGGCGCGGCGTCCGGAAACCGTGAATTCCGTGGAAGAGGTCCGGTCGTCCTCCGTCAAAAGGATCAGATTCATTTCAGCTCCTTCAGGAGATGTCCGGCAGAAAATGTGCGGAAAAAAAGCGCACGGGGCATCGGGCGGAAAAGACGGAAACGTTCTTTTCCGCATGTTCCGGAAGAAATGGACGAAAGAGATTCTTGATACATGTGTCAAAACTCCAGCTTATCGCAACTCGCAGTAATTATATCAGCAAAAGAGGATTATTTCAAAGGAAATATGCAAAATAATGCGGAAAAACACATCCATTTTTCACAGGACGCCAATTACGGCGGAATATAAAAAATGAAACCAAAAAGCGGTAAAAACAAATTGTTATGAAATCTGTAACAGAAACAGGAAAACTTTCAGGTTTTATTGTTATAACAATAACATCTCATTCGTATGAATCAATTTATTTTTTGGAAAAACTGTGTTTCATGCTGAAAAAACAGTCCGGAAAAGCATGTGACCCGATCCGTTCCGAAATTATGACTGTTTTTTTTCAGAACGCCTTGTTTTTTTTTATAGAGATGTTATAATATAATGAGATATGCAAATTTTGAAGAGAGAAAAATCATAATTTTTCTGTGACAATCCAAGAGAGAAAATCCGTGCATTGAGCAGCTGAATTTTCGCAAACAGTCAACGGAGCATCATTATGAAGAAACTGGCAAAAGGCAAAGGACAGCGTCCCGGGATTCGGTTCAATATCAATGGAATTGAAACCAGAAAGAACATTCTTCGTACTGCAGCCCAGCTGTTTTCCCAGCACGGATATTCCGGAACGTCCTTCCGGGATATCACGCGCGCCTCGAAAATCGGACTCGGCTCTCTGGTTTACCATTTCGGAGTGAAGGAAAATCTTTACGCGGCGACCGTATCCCACTTCTATCCGTCCGCGGAAAAACTGATGGAAATCGTGTCCCCTCTCGAACAGGCGGGCGCACGCTCGTCCCGGAAAGAAATTCTTGCCGCCGTTTCCGAAACTGTTTTCGGCTATCTCCGTGAAATTCACTGCAATAAGAAAGTCTCGTTTCTGGCACGGTTCTGCGCCCGGCTGCTGGTCGACGGCTCCGCGGAAGTCCAGAAAATTCTGGACGAACGTCAGGATCCGGCGAGAAACAAACTCAATGAATTCGCCCGCAAGGTCAATCCGAAGTTGACCAAGGAACAGGCCTATGCCTTCCGGCGCTGCCTCCTTGCCCAGATTCAATATACCCTCGTTTCCGAAAAGGCGGTCCTGGGCGAGTTCAAGCTCAAGAGCTACACGCCTGAAGCGGTGCTCTCCATTGCCGGGAGCATTGCCGAAACGGCCTATCCGCTGCTCCAGCTGAAAAAGTAAGAGCGGACTTCCCCTGATTCCGGAGATTGCAGAAGGATCAGAGGAAGTGGAAAGGCGGACGGTCAAACTCAAAAGACCGCCACAGTTCGTCTTCGTAAAAAACCTTCATGAGGAAAAGCCCGCAGGCGGGAGCCGTGTCCTTGGCGAGAGTGCGGGAACGCGACGCCAGCATATCCCCGATGACCGAAGCGGACATCCTGCCGCGTCCGACTTCAAGAAGCGCCCCGGACATGCTGCGCACCATTTTATACAGGAAGCCGTTGCCGATGAAGCACATGCACGCCAGCGGACCAAAGGTTTTCAATTCCACGCGATAGAGGGTCCGGACATGGTCCTTGGAGGGGTCCAGCTCGATCGTGAAAGCGGAAAAGTCGTGGGTCCCTTCCAGAAGTGCCATTCCCTCCCGGACCGCGTCGAAACGGGTGAACTCCGGCTGACAGCAGCTCCAGCGGGCCGTAAACGGGTTCAGATCGCCGTTGTTGACCACATAGACGTAGGCCTTCCCCCTGGCGGAAAAACGGGCGTTGAACTCGCCGGGGGCGTATTCAACATTCATGACCTTGATGCTGGAAGGAAGAAGCCGGTTGAGCGCCTTCTTGATTTTCCAGTCGGGAATATACGGAGATTCCGGAGCCTCGAAGGAAATGGACATCGCCAGCGCATGAACCCCGGAATCCGTCCGGCTGCTCCCCTGTATGCGGATGCGGTCCGTATTGAACAGATGGGAAAGCTTGTCCTCGATCACTTCCTGAACGGAAATTCCGTTGGCCTGCCGCTGCCAGCCGTGAAAATCCGTTCCGTCGAAACTGACTTCCATGCGGAAGTTGCGGGACGGCTTTTCCGGAACCGGCGGAAGATCGGAACTCATAGGTAGTCCAGTTCCTGTTCGGAGAGCGGGGTGTGGACGGAACCGTCCGGAGTCAGTTCGCTTTTGAAAAGGGTGATTTTCGAAGCGAAGGGCTCCGGGAGCTTGGGAAAAGCATCACCCCATTTCTTCAGCCGGGTAAGGTCCAGATAATTCAGCGGCTTCTGAAAACGCATGAGCGTGATGTGCGGCTGGAAAGAACGGGTCTCCTTCGGAAGTCCGAGGGCGTTGAGAACCACGTCGTCCACCTTGTCCTTGAGCTCCTGCATGGCGCGGGAGCTCTGAAATTTCAGACACATGCTCGAGGCTCGTTTCTCGCTGGGATTGAAATCGTATCCGACCGGGGTGAAGCGGATTTTGCGGGGTTCTCGGAGGCCGGTTTCAAACCCTTCCGTGAGGGCGTTCAGCTTCGAGGAAGGGGTCTCCCCGATAAAACGCAGGGTCAGGTGGTTGGTTTTGGAGAAACGCCAGTAAGGGATTTCCTTTTCATAACGCCGGATCGCCTTTTCCAGATCGGAAGGAATTTCAAGGGCGATGAAAAGACGGAGATTGGATTCGTTGCGGCTCATGGATTGTCATTCTCCCGCGTGAAGCGGTTTCTGAAGTCGAAAGTTCGGAAAAGATAAAGGGCGGCGAAAGCGATGACGCCGCAGATGACGGCGCCGTTGCTCCATTCGGGGGCCGGGAGGGGAGCCTCCGGAGGCACCACGGAAATGAACTGTCCGATGACGATCAGGACCCACCCGAAAGCCCGTTTGAGCTCTCCGCCCCCGCGGGTATAGGACGCCGCGCCGATGCGGAGGATTCCGGCGAGCATGAAAAAGGTCCCGATAAGGATCGCGGGAGAAACCCGGCTCAGATACATGACCAGAAGCAGGAAAAAGAGTCCGGCATTGGCCAGCGCCATATAAAAGAGCGCGGTGGGACGTTCATCCCCGAATTTGCTGATGAAGGCGCCGGTCTGCCAGATGGCGCGCATCATCGGCGCGGCGCAGGCGCAGGCGGCAAGCATCACCATCGTGGCCGGACGGGAAGGAGAGAATGCAACGACGGCGAGCAGAAGAGCCCCCGTTTCAATCGCATAGGGAAAATTGCCGAGAAACAGATGATCCTCGTCCCGGCACAGAATGCGGGTCCGCCACAACGCGCCGGCGAAGACCGCGGCAACCACCGCGATGACCACCAGAATGCCATCCGTTCCCACCAGCCAGGCGACCAGCATGGCGCCGAAGCCCCACGCCTGGGCTGCGTATTCCTCCTTGGTGATGAACCGGATGTCCGGACTCGAAAAATGGGCTCGGGACAACAGTTTTTTCCGGATCGCGGAACGGTTGTCGATGAAAAGATACATCATATACATGGAAAGGGTCACGATCCAGGGCTCCATCACGGGCGGGATGAGGAAGGGCGTCGCCGCCGCGCTCAGCAGGAGAATGATAAGGGAAACATTCCGGAACTTCGGAAGGACTTCGCGGAGCATCAGAGAGCATTCCAGCTCAAGGAACAGGAAGGCCATGAAGATGCAGAGGTCCAGCAGAAAAATTCCTTCCCCGAACAGGGACATCACGGCGAAAACAATGCCGCAGAGGATCAGCGCATACACCGATCCGCTCACATAGGAACGCAGCTTTTCACGGGTCGGGAGGAGACACCCGAGAAACGGGACGGCGATCAGGAGGGGAGTGAAACGGAAAGAAAGCCACAGCAGGTATCCGTCCTGAAAGAGGAGGCAGGCGCCGCAGACCACCGGAAGGAGCTGGAACGCCGCCAGGAGCCGCTCGTAAAACGAGGGGCGCTGAGCGTCCGACGGAATCAGGAACGGCATCCGTTCCGGGTGACGGTAGGCAAACCAGGCGGCGATGGAACCGAGGATCACGAGGGGGGTGCCGAGGGCGGCCGCCACCGGCATCCGGAAAAGAAGAAAAAGCCCCGCCATGAAGAGGGAAAAGCCGCTGTAGAGGAGTGCGTCGAAGGCACGTGAGCCTTTGCAGATGGAGAAGAAGGCGCGGACCATGCAAAGCGCACCGGCGGCGGTCATTCCCCAGAGGAGGACCGCGGGCAGCTCGAAAAAGGGGCTCATGAGGATACGTCTGGCAAGGAAGGAATCCTCCAGGGCGTAATCAAGCGCCCTTCCCCAGATCAACAGCTCGACCGGGAGCATTACGGTAAAGGCGAGAATATATAAAACCGGTAAAAAACGCAATGCGGCAACCTTTCCATTCGTTCCAGTTGTGATGACAATATCCCGACCCCGAAAGGTAAAATAGCACGATCTTTCCGGAAAGCAAGCGGTCCTGGCGGACGATTCCGGAAAATGAAGACGAAAAAACGGATTTTCAGCCTTCCGTCCGATTGACAAAAACCCCCTGTCCGTGTATATTACTTTATTATATATTGAATAGAGTTTTTTTCATGGCAACCTACCAAGCAACTGGAGTATAAAATGGCAGAAAACACCCCCGCCGCGCCGGAGAATCCGAAGACGCCAGACACCTCGCAATATACCGCAAGCCAGATTACAGTCCTGGAAGGTCTTGAAGCGGTCCGGAAACGGCCCAGCATGTATATCGGCGACACCGGCCAGCGCGGCTTGCACCATCTCGTATACGAAGCGGTCGACAACAGCATCGACGAAGCGCTCGCCGGATACGCCTCCAAGGTCGCCGTCGTCATCCATCACGACAACAGCATCACCGTCAAGGACGACGGACGCGGCATTCCCGTGGACATGCACCAGGAGGAGCACAAGCCCGCGGTCGAAGTCGTCATGACGATCCTCCACGCGGGCGGCAAGTTCGACCACAGCTCCTACAAGGTTTCCGGCGGTCTCCACGGCGTCGGCATCTCCTGCGTGAACGCACTCTCCGAATGGCTCGCGGTCGAAGTCAGCCGCGACGGCTTCGTCTACGCCATCAAGTTCGCACGCGGCAACACCTGCGAACCCCTGGTCAAGCTCCACTCGACCACCGAACGCGGAACCAAGGTCACCTTCAAGCCCGACACGACCATCTTCTCCACCACCGAATACGTCTGGGACATTCTCGCCAACCGTCTCCGCGAACTGGCATTCCTGAACAAGGGAGTCCACATCACCCTGACCGACGAACGCGGCGAACAGCCTCGCACCGAGGTGTTCCACTACGAAGGCGGCCTGATCGAATTCGTCAAGCACATCAACGCCCACAAAGTCGTCCTCCACGAACCCATCTACATGCACCGCGAGAAGGACGGCATCGACGTGGAGGTCGCGCTCCAGTACAACGACGGCTTCTCCGAAACGATTTTCAGCTATACCAACAACATCAACACGATCGAAGGCGGCACCCACCTCTCCGGCTTCCAGGGCGCCCTCACCCGCAGCATCAACACCTACGCCAAGGGAGCCAACCTCCTCCGCGGCGACAAGAACGGCATGAGCGGAACCGACACCCGCGAAGGCCTTGCGGCGGTCATCAGCGTGAAGGTCCCGGAACCCCAGTTCGAAGGCCAGACCAAGACCAAGCTCGGAAACAGCGAAGTCCGCGGAATCGTGGACTCCGTCGTCAACGACTGCCTCGGCTCCTTCCTCGAGGAGAATCCCAACGTCGCCATGCAGATCGTCAACAAGGCCCTCGTCGCAGCCCGCGCCCGCGAAGCCGCCAAGAAGGCCCGCGAACTGGTGCAGCGCAAAGGCGCGCTGGACGGTCTTTCCCCCTTCCTCGGCAAGCTCGCGGACTGCTCCGAAAAGGACCCCATCCGCAGCGAACTCTACATCGTCGAGGGCGATTCCGCAGGCGGTTCCGCCAAGCAAGGACGCAACAGCAGCTTCCAGGCGATCATCCCGATCCGAGGCAAACTCATCAACGTGGAAAAGGCCCGGATCGACAAGGTTCTGGAAAACAAGGAAATCCAGTCCCTCATCACCGCGATCGGATGCGGTTTCGGCAAAGAGGACTTCGACATCACCGGCCTCCGCTACCACCGCATCGTCATCATGACAGACGCCGACGTGGACGGGTCCCACATCCGGACCCTCCTGCTGACTTTCTTCTTCCGCGAACTCAAGCCGCTGATCGACGCCGGGCACATCTTCATTGCCAAGCCCCCGCTTTACAAGGTCACCCGCAAGAAGAATGAGAACTACATCGACACCGACGACCAGCTGGACCGCTATCTGCTCCAGAACGGCTGCGAAGACCTCACGGTCGTCAAGGCCGACGGCCTGACCCCGGTCACCGCGGAAGAGATCGCGCGCATCGCGTCCTTCGTCACCTCCGCCAACCAGATCGTGCAGGGACTCCACCGCCACGGCATCGAGCCGGACCAGTATTTCGCGGCCAGCCGCGACTGCAAGTTCCCGACCGCCAAGATCGCCGTCCGCAATCCCGACGGAACCATCAGCGAATCCTTCGTGTTCTCCCGCGAGGAAGAAGCGGCCCGCATTGCGGAAATCGAGAAGACCCTGCCCCCGGTCGCGGAAGAGAATTCCGCCCCCGCCGAAGACGGCGCCGGTCAGTCTCCCGCCCCGCGCGGCCTGCATCCCGCCATCGACGTGACGGAAATTTTCGAGTCCATCGCCTGCGAGGAACTCTGTCATAAACTTCAGGAAGCCTCCTACGATCCGAAAAACCTGTTCCGCGGCGACCGACCCCTCTTCATCGTGCGCGAAAACGACGACGAAATCCAGATCAACTCGCTCTCCGGGCTGTTCGAGGAAGTCAAGAAGAACGGCAGGCAGGGACTCCGCATCCAGCGTTACAAAGGTCTGGGAGAAATGGACCCCCACCAGCTCTGGGAAACCACCATGGACCCCGAACGCCGCAAGATGATTCAGGTGACCATGGAAGACGCCGTCGAAGCCGAACGGATGTTCACCCTCCTCATGGGCGACGACGTCGATCCCAGACGCGAATACATCGAAAAACATGCGGCCGGCGTCAAAGACCTGGACATCTGACGGCACAAGAACACACAATACGTAAGGAGTCATGAACATGGCAGACAAAGAAGAAACAAAGTCCTCCCGGTCGGCCGCCAAAGCCGCCCCGGCCTCGAATCCCGTCGCGGACGCACGCACCAAGAATCTCGGCATCGCCCTCGGGCAGATTGAAAAAGAATACGGCAAGGGAACCATCATGCGCCTCGGCGACAACACCGTCGTCGACGTCCCGGTCATCAGCACCGGTGCGCTCTCCCTCGACATCGCGCTCGGAATCATGGGCTTCCCCCGCGGACGCATCATCGAGGTCTTCGGTCCGGAATCCTCCGGTAAGACCACCCTCTGCATGCACGTGATCGCCAACGCCCAGAAGGCCGGCGGCGTGGCCGCCATCATCGACGCGGAACACGCGGTCGATCCCCAGTATGCCAGGCGCATCGGGGTCAACATCGACAATCTCCTGATCTCCCAGCCGGACTGCGGCGAAGACGCCCTGAACATCGTCAACACCCTCATCAGCAGCAACGCCGTCGACATCATCGTGATCGACTCCGTGGCGGCCCTCGTTCCCAAGGCGGAATTTGAAGGTCAGGTCGGCGATTCCTTCATGGGGCTCCAGGCCCGCATGATGTCGCAGGCCCTCCGCAAAATCACCGGCGCGGTCAGCCGCAGCCGCACCTGCTGCATCTTCACCAACCAGATCCGCGAAAAAATCGGCGTGATGTTCGGCAACCCCGAAACCACCACGGGCGGCAACGCCATGAAGTTCTATTCCTCCCTCCGCCTCGACATCCGCAAGATCAACACGATCAAGGACGGCTCCGGAGAAGCCGTCGGCGCGCGCGCCAAGGTCAAGGTGGTCAAGAACAAACTCGCGCCTCCGTTCAAGGTCGCCGAATTCGACATCATGTGGAACGAAGGCATCTCCCGCATCGGCTCGATCATCGACGTCGCCAGCGACCTCGGGCTCCTCGAGAAGCGCGGCTCCTGGTTCTCCTTCGAGAACGAACAGCTCGCTCAAGGCCGGGAAGCCGTCAAGGCGCTCCTTCAGGAAAACCATGAACTCGAAGAACGCATCCTGACGAAAGTCAAGGCCGTTCTCGCGGAACGCAAGGCCGCCGCCGGACTGGGCGGAGCCGCGGCAAGTCAGGAACCCGCGGAAGCCGCCGACGCGGAAGCCGGAACGGAATCGGAGCAGTAACAGGTCCGGCCGACCCCTCCGCACGGGGTTCCCTCTCCGTGCGCGGTCCGTCGTCCGGAGAGGTGCAAGGAGGCTTTTTTGAGTTTCATCGTGCCAAAAAAACGGTTCCTTTCCACCCTCGTTCTGGCGGGACTCGCCGGATGGACGGGGAATGCGCAGAACATTGTGGATTCCCCCGTCATGCCGCCTCCCGCCGCTCAGGAAAAGGAAAACCCCTCCAAACGCGCCGGAGACGATGCGTTCGCCGCCAAGGATTACCCGGTCGCGGTCAGTTTCTACACGAAACTGCTGGAGGAGTGCATCCAGAAAAAAGACCTCCCGGCCATTCGCGACGCGTATGAACGTCTGCTGGACGCTCTCGTCCTCGGAAAAATGCCAGATCTGGCCGCAAAATATCTGGAACGCTACCACGCCGATTTTCCGAACGCCAGCACCCTCGCGCTCGCCATGTGGAACGGGGATATCC
>CAZORN010000040.1:0-19341 GCA_964581935.1 uncultured Victivallales bacterium | reverse complement strand
CTCTGACGGAAGGGATAATACACGGGTTCCTGAATCAGGACGGCCTCTCCGGGCTGCGTCAGGGTGCGGATCAGGGTGCAGAGGGCGAAGACCACTCCGGGAGTCTTGACGATGTGGGCCGGATCGATGTTCCAGCCGTGCTGAATCCGGAACCAGTCGGAGAGGACCGAGAAGTATTCGCCGTCGGGCTCGGAGTAGCCGAAGATGCCGTGGCGCGACTTTTCGACCAGCGCGTCGATGACCTCCTGCGGGGTCTGGAAATCCATGTCGGCGACCCAGAGCGGAAGGATGTCCGCCGGACGTCCCCGCTGGACGGCGAAGTCGTATTTGAGGCTGTTGGTGTGCTTTCTCGGGATGACCTTGCCGAAATCGTAATCCATCTTCAGCTCCTTCCCAGTGCCTGTTCGAGGTCCTCGAGGAGATCGTCGGCGTTTTCGATGCCGGCGGAAATGCGGAGGAAACGGTCGTTGATGCCGCGCGCGTTGCGTTCGGCTTCCGGGATGTCCGCATGGGTCTGGAGCATCGGATAGGTGATGAGGCTTTCGACTCCTCCGAGGCTCTCGGCATACTGAAGGACCTTGACGTTGCGGAGGATTTTCTTTGCCGTTTCGGGGCTGTCGAGTTCAAGGGAGATCATGGCTCCGAACCCGGTGCACTGCTTCGAGGTGACCGCAAACCCAGGATGGTCCGGGAAGCCGACGTAATAGACCTTGCGGACTTCGGGACGAGTGCGGAGCCAGTAAGCGATTTTCCGGGCGTTGTCCGCCTGTTTTTCCAGCCGGACGGCAAGGGTTTTGATGCCGCGCTCGACAAGGAAGCAATCGAACGGAGCGAGGCACGCGCCGACGGTTTTGGCAAAGAAGCGCAGTCTTTCCCCGAGTTCCTTGGTGTTGACGACCAGAAAGCCGGCAAGGGTGTCGTTGTGTCCGCCGAGATATTTGGTGCCGCTGTGGATGACGATGTCCGCGCCCAGTTCCAGCGGACGCTGGAAAAGAGGGGTCAGGAAGGTGTTGTCGACGATCAGCAGGGCTCCCGCCGCATGGGCGATTTCGGCAATTGCGCGGATGTCGGTGACCTGCATCACGGGGTTGCTGGGCGTCTCGATGTAGATGGCCTTTGTATCGCGGCGGATCAGGGATTTCACCTTGTCCGCATCGGAGGTGTCGACAAAGTCGAAACGGATTCCGGACGGCGCGGAGACGTGCCGGAAGAGACGGATGCTGCCGCCGTAGAGATCGTCTCCGGCTATGATGTGCCCGGAGGACTCGAACAGGGTCATCATGACGGTTTCCGCGGCCATTCCGGTGGCGAAGGCGATGGCGTCGGCGCCGCCTTCGAGGGCGGCGATCCGGGCTTCCAGCGCGGCGCGGGTGGGATTCTGGACCCGGGAATAGCTGAAGGGGGATTCCTCTTCGACGCCCTTATGGACGAAAGTGGCGGACTGGTAAATGGGCGTGGCGATCGCTCCGTAATCATCCTTGTAACGGGCGGCGTGTATGCAGGCGGTATCTTTTCTCATGAAGCGTGGTCTCCTGATTCATCGAGGGTTTCACATAATGGAACCGGGGGGCCTCATGCAACCTCGGGCGTTTGAAGTCCGCATGCGCCTTCGCGTATTCTTAAAATAGCATGGAATGAATATGAATGCAAGCATAAAAGTAGTGTTTTGATTTCAGCAGGAAAAAATCTTATTATTGAAAATAGACTATTCTTTTGGTTTTCAATTTGATTTTGAGGATTCCGGGAATATATTCAGGGGAGCGGAACGAAGAGAAGGGCAGATGGCGGCGACAATCACAATCAATGAGAAAGAGATTTCCACGACGGCGGAAAACCTGTCCGTTCTTCTCGCGGATCTCGGGTTCGATATCCGGGGCAAGGTGATTGCGCGCAACGGGGAAATCCTCCACCGGGGCGTTGATCTTTCGACGGTTCCGGTGTCCGAAGGCGATTCTTTCGATGTGTTTCTTATAACGCAGGGGGGATGACTGCAAGGGTTCGGAATGGGGGCGGAACTTACGTTTTACAAAAACCTTTCTGTTTTTTTATAAAACACTACTTGAAAAGTAGATAAAATGATATTATAGTGTTTTCAGAAGGGGTTTTAGAGAATTTTTCGGGAAAGGATTCCTGTTTTTTATATTCATATTTCTGAATCTCTTTTTTTTGTCAATAAACACAACTTAAAAAGTAGACAATATGAAAATCGGTTTTCCGGGGTGTTGCTCCGGAAGGTTTGGAGGATGAACGGCTGAAATGAATTACGGAAGCGCTTTGACAGCACTTGACACGGTTGGAAATACGCCGCTTCTGCGTCTGACGAAAATCGACCGGGAAACGGACGGGATTGAGATTTATGCGAAAGCGGAATATTTCAATCCGAGCGGGTCCGTGAAAGACCGTGCCGCAAAGGCGATGATTCTGGACGGGATCGCCACGGGGCGTCTGACGAAGGAGAAGACCATCATCGACGCCACCAGCGGCAACACCGGGATCGCCTACGCCGCGATCGGCGCGATTCTGGGGTTCAAGGTGACCTTGTGTCTGCCCGCGAACGCCACGGAGGAACGGAAAAAGCTGATGCGTCTTTACGGCGCGGAAATCATCGAAACCAGTCCCCTCGAAAGTTCCGACGGCGCCTACAACGAATGCCGGCGTCTCGTGTCGGAGAATCCGGAAAAATATTTCTACCCGGATCAGTATAACAACGAGGCGAACTGGAAAGCCCACTTCAACGGAACCGGTCTTGAAATCTGGGAGCAGACCCGGCATAAGGTGACGCATTTCGTCGCAGGGACGGGAACCTCCGGAACCTTCATGGGAACCAGCCGCTGTCTCAGGATGCTGAATCCGGCCGTGAAGTCCGTTCTGATGCAGCCGGACTCCCCGCTCCACGGCCTCGAAGGCATGAAGCACATGGCGACGACCATCCTGCCGGGAATTTTCGATCCTTCCATTGCGGATGTCCGGCTTGAAGTCGGCACGGAGGACGCCTTCGCGATGACGCGCCGACTGGTGCGCGAGGAAGGTCTTCTGGCCGGAATCAGTTCCGGGGCGAATGTCGCCGCTGCCCTGAAGCTTGCGGAAACGGCGCCGCCGGGTTCCGTGATCGTCACGGTCCTCTGCGACAACGGCAACCGCTATCTGTCCGAACATTTCTGGGAGGAATGAACCATGCTGAAGCTGACGCGCAAGCTGGAAGCCGAAATCCGTTCCGCGGGGGAATCGGCGTATCCGAACGAATGCTGCGGCATCCTTCTCGGCACGCTCGACGAAAAGGGCGGAAAAACGGTCCGCTCCCTGCGTCCCGTCGTCAATTCGAGGGAAGAGGAGGAGCAATACCACCGTTTTCTGATCACGGAGGACGACATGGTTCTTGCCGAGATGGAGGCGCGGAAAAGCGGGCTGGATATTGTCGGCTTCTATCATTCGCACCCGGATCATCCGGCCGAACCTTCCGGATATGACCGCGACCATGCGCTTCCGTTCTACTCCTATGTCATTCTCTCCGTGGGGAAGGGCAAGGCGGAACTGCTGGCGAGCTGGCTGTTGGAAAACAGCCGGGAGAAGTTCAGCCGGGAATCCATTGAAGTCATTTGAATTCAAAACCGAAAGGAATTGTGGAATATGAATGTCACGATACTGATTCCGACGGCCCTGCGAGGGTTTACCGACCGCCAGAATGAGGTGAAGGTGTCCGCAAACACCGTCGGGGAAGCGGTCCGCGCGCTGGCCGAAGCCTATCCCGAATTGAAGCATCAGATCTATGCGGACGAGAAAACCCTCCGCGGCTTCATCAATGTTTTTCTGGACGGCGTCAACATCAAGAAGCTGAACGGGGCGGAAACCCCCGTGCGCGAGGGCGGCACGATCATGCTGGTCCCGGCGATTGCCGGAGGACGGTGAGTCCATGCCGGACACTCCCCTGAAAAGCATTGTCCCGGACGATCGCACGGCGGAACTCAGCCACGACGAACTGCTCCGCTACAGCCGCCAGATGCTGCTGTCGGAAATCAGCATTGAGGGACAGAAGAGGCTGAAGGCTTCCAAAGTCCTTCTGATCGGAACGGGAGGACTCGGCGCGCCGCTGGGACTGTATCTGGCCGCGGCGGGCGTCGGAACGCTCGGCCTGGTCGATTTCGACAACGTGGACGCCTCAAATCTCCACCGTCAGATCATTCACGGAACCCGCGATGTCGGACGGCCCAAGGTGGCATCCGCGCGCGACCGCATCCGCGCCCTCAATCCGCTGGTCGACGTTGTCGTCTACAATGAGCCCTTCACGAGCGCGAACGCCCTTGACATCGTCCGGGAATACGATGTGGTGGCGGACGGCACGGACAACTATCCCACCCGTTATCTGGTCAACGACGCCTGCGTGCTTCTGGGAAAACCGAACGTCTACGGCTCGGTCTTCCAGTTCGAAGGGCAGGCCAGCGTGTTCTACGCCAGGGAAGGCCCGTGCTACCGATGTCTTTACCCGGAGCCTCCTCCTCCGGGGCTGGTCCCCTCCTGCGCCGAGGGCGGTGTGCTCGGGGTCCTTCCCGGCATCATCGGCCTCCTTCAGGCGAACGAGGTGATCAAGCTGATTGTCGGGGGCGGGGAAACCCTGATCGGACGTCTGCTGCTCTATGACGCATGGAGAATGAAATTCCGTGAACTGAGCCTCGACAAAGATCCGGACTGCCCGATCTGCGGCGCACACCCGACCGTCACGGAACTGATCGACTACGAGCAGTTCTGCAATGTGAAGCCCGTCCGGGAGGAGACTCCGGTGGAATCCATTTCCGCGACCGCCTTGAAGGCCCGTTTCGACAACAGCGAGCCGATTCAGGTGATCGATCTGAGGGAACCGCACGAACGCGCCTATCTCAAGTTCCCGAACTCGAAACCGATTCCTCCGGGGCAGGTCGTCCGGAGAATGGACGAGCTCGATCCAGCCGTCGACGCCGTGTTCGTCTGCAAGATAGGACAGCGCAGCATCCTCACGATCCGTTCTCTCCGGGAGGCCGGATATCAGGGACGCGCGATGAATCTCGCAGACGGAGTGCAGGGGTGGATCAATGAGGTCGATCCGACCCTGAAACAACTTTGATTCACAAAATTCTGATGGTTCACAAAAAAGGAAAGAAAGTCATGTCTGAAGAAAACAAGATCAATGCCCTTGGAAAAGCCGCCGCTTATCAGCTCGCAAATGTTACCAAAACACGTCCGCAGTTCGCCTCGCTGACCCCGAAATGGCTCCCGCGATTTCTGGAGTTCAAGGGGCTGGAAGCGGGCGTCTACCGCGTCAACAAGGTGATGGAAGGCAATACTCCGCTCGACGTCCTTTGCAGCTCGAAAGCGAAGACCGACGTCATCCCGCAGGGCTTCGTGGATTACGAAACCAAGCCGCGTGAATATGTCCTGAACTCGATTTCGACGATCCTCAACGTCGATACCAAAATCTCCGACGTCTACAGCGCCCCCTACGACCAGATCAAGGAACAGCTCCATCTGGCCGTGGAGAGCCTCAAGGAGCGTCAGGAAAGCCAGCTGGTCAACAACGACGACTACGGCCTTCTCAAGAACGTGGCGGATTCCCAGCGCATTCAGCCTCGGAACGGGGCTCCCACGCCCGACGATCTCGACGAGCTGATTTCCAAGGTCTGGAAAGAACCGTCTTTCTTTCTGGCGCATCCCCGCGCCATCGCGGCGTTCGAGCGTGAATGCACCCGCCGCGGCGTTCCTCCGGTCACCGCGAACATCGGCGGCGGAAACTTCATCCTCTGGCGCGGCATTCCCCTGATCCCCTCCGACAAACTGCTGGTGGACGGACTCCGCAATCCGAAATCCCCGAGCGGCAAGACCCATATCCTGCTGATCCGCACGGGCGAGGCGAAACGCGGCGTCATCGGCCTCTATCAGGCCGGACTCCCCGGCGAACAATCCAGAGGCCTGTCCGTCCGCTTCAGGGGCATCGACGACAAAGGCGTCGCCTCATATCTGCTTTCCCTCTATTGCTCCGCCGCGATTCTCGCGGACGATGCCATCGCGGTTCTCGAAGATGTGGAGGTCGGCGAATATTATGACTACAACCAGAAGTGATCTTTCTTCCGTGTCGGCGGGACTTCCCGACGAACGGCAGATGCTGGAGTGGGCTTCGGAGTTCTGCAGGGAATCCGACGCTCCGGTCCAGTCCGTTCCTTCGTCGGACGCCGCAACCCCGGTGGAGCTCAACGTCGGACGTTTCCTCCTCGGAGAACAGAATTTTGTACAGGTGATCGAAGAAATCCGGCGCGAATCCGAAACGCCGGGGCGGAGCCCGTTCGTTGCGGGGGAAGCGGAGGAACCCGTCCCGGGAGCCGCAGCGGCGACGTTGGACACCAAATCCGTTCCGTCTTATTCGCCGGTCGTAGTTTCTTCGCAGGAAACGGACAAGGATGCGGCCGCTGCAAAGCCATCCGGGCAGGAATCGCCGCGGTCTTCCAAAGCACTGATCGGGAATATTCCGCTCGACCGCATCCGCGCGGACTTTCCGATCCTCCAGGAACGAGTGGGCAACGGAAAACAGCTGATCTGGTTCGACAACGGAGCCACGACGCAGCGTCCGCGTCAGGTGATCGATCGCCTGAGCCATTATTACGGGCACGAGAACTCCAATATTCACCGCGCGGCGCACGAACTGGCGGCGCGTTCGACCGACGCCTACGAGGGGGCTCGATCCACGGTGGCGAAATTCCTCGGCGCGCCCGATAAAAACAACATCGTTTTCGTGCGCGGAACGACCGAGGGCATCAATCTGGTCGCCCGCAGCCATGTGCGCCCGAAACTGAAGCCCGGCGACGAAATCATCCTTTCCCTGCTGGAACACCACGCGAACATCGTTCCGTGGCAGATGATCGCGGCGGAAACCGGCGCGAAAATCCGGGTGATACCGGTGGACAAGGACGGACAGCTTCTCCTTTCGGAATACGGGAAGCTTTTCAATTCCCGGACGAAGTTCGTTTCGGTGACGCATGTGTCGAATGTTCTCGGCACGATTACGCCCGTTGCGGAACTCATACAGATCGCCCACCGCTTCGGGGTCCGCATTCTGGTCGACGGCGCGCAGGCGGTCGCACATCTCCCGGTCGACGTCGCGGCTCTCGATCCCGATTTCTACATCTTTTCGGGACACAAGATTTTCGCGCCCACCGGAATCGGCGCGCTCTACGGCAAAACGGATGCGCTGGAGGAGTCGGAGCCATGGCAGGGCGGCGGAAACATGATCGCCGATGTCTCGTTTGAGCGGACGGTCTATCAGCCCGCTCCCAACAAGTTCGAGGCGGGAACCGGCAGCATCGCCGACGCCGTCGGACTGGGAGCGGCCCTGGAATATCTCCTCCGGATCGGGATGCCTTCCGTCGCGGCGTATGAGCATGAGCTCACGCAATACGGCATGGACCGGCTTGCAACTGTGTCCGGACTCCGTCTCATCGGCACGGCAAAAGAAAAATCCGGGGCGCTTTCCTTTGTTCTGGACGGGTACGACGTGCCGTCCGTGGGAAAGTATCTGAGCGACCACGGAATCGCGGTCCGCGCCGGACACCATTGCGCGCAGCCGATCCTGCGGCATTACGGTCTGGAAGGTTCGGTGCGTCCTTCCCTGGCCCTCTACAACACACCGGAGGAAATCGATATCCTGACGGATCTGCTGAAGCATCTGGCTGGGTAGGATGGAGACGGTTTTATGAACAATCAACTGAGCGATACGGCGGATGCGATTCTGGAGAGCTATGAACGTCATCCGCATATCCGGAAAATCGATGAAAAGCAACTTTTGAACCGGACCCGGATCCTCGGCGTCCTCAAACGGCTGCAATTCATCATTTTTCCCGGTTTCTTCGACCAGAAGGAACTGAAGGCCGACAATATCCGGTTCTATGTCGGGCAGATTCTGGGGGAAATCCGGGAATGCCTGCTGGAACAGATCGAAAAAGCCCTGCGTTCCCGGGAGGAATACCGGGATGTGACGGAGTCCGCCGTCCGGACGCAGACCGCCGGAATCGTGGACTCGTTTCTGGCGTCGATCCCGAGGATACGGGAGTATCTGGCCACCGACCTCGAAGCCGCGTATGAAGGCGACCCCGCCGCGTTCAGCCGGGAGGAAGTGGTGTTCTCCTATCCCGGAATCTACGCCACGACGGTCAACCGGATCGCGCACGAGCTCTTTCTGCTCGGCGTCCCGCTGATTCCGCGCATCATGACGGAACACGCCCACAGCGTCACCGGAATCGACATCCACCCCGGTGCATCGCTCGGCAAATATTTCTTTATCGACCACGGAACCGGCATTGTCATCGGCGAAACCTCCCGGATCGGGGACCATGTGAAGATCTATCAGGGCGTCACGCTCGGAGCTCTCTCCACGCGCGGAGGCCAGATTCTCAAGGGACGCAAGCGCCATCCGACCATCGAGGACAACGTCACGATCTATTCCGGGGCGTCCATCCTTGGCGGCGAGACGGTCATCCGCGAAGGGGTCGTCATCGGGGGCAACTCCTTTGTCACGCGGTCCGTTCCGGAACAGACTCGCGTCAGCGCGAAAATGCCGGAGCTCCAGTTCAAGAGAAACAACAATGTCGAGTTTCAGGACGGCGAGTTCTGGAACTATGAAATCTGAGGCGGTTCCGCCTGAAATGAAAAGGATTCTGAAAACATGGAAGTGCTGGACGAAAAATACGAGTGTCTGCGCAATTATCTGAAAAGTCTCGGCAGTGTGGCGGTCGCGTTCTCGGGCGGAGTCGATTCGACTTTCCTGCTGGAAACCGCGCACGACGTCCTTGGAGACAACGTTCTGGCCGTCACCGCGCGGTCCTGCTCCTTCCCGGAAAGGGAACTCAAGGAGGCGAAAGCCTTCTGCGGACAGCACGGAATCCGGCATCTTGTCTGCGAGTCGGAGGAACTGGAGATCGAAGGGTTTTCGGAGAATCCCCCCGACCGCTGCTATCTTTGCAAGAGCGAATTGTTCACTAAGATATGGGAGATTGCGCGGCGCGAGGGAATTCCCCATGTCGCCGAGGGCTCGAACCTCGACGACAACGGGGATTACCGCCCCGGCCTGACCGCCGTACGGGAACAGAACGTCCTGAGTCCCCTCCGTCATGCGGAATTGTCCAAGGCTGACATCCGCACCCTTTCCCGAAAGCTGGGGCTTCCCACCTGGAACAAGGCCTCCTTCGCCTGTCTTTCCTCCCGGTTCGTCTACGGCGAATCCATCACGGAAGAGAAACTGGCGATGGTCGACAGGGCCGAGCAGTTTCTGCTGGACCGCGGATTCCATCAGGTGCGCGTCCGGATTCATCAGCGGATCGCGCGGATCGAGGTTGAACCGGAAGAATTCCGGCGGTTCCTCGAAAACGGACTGGCAGCCGAAACCTCCCGGACGCTCAAGGCACTCGGATTTTCCTATGTGACACTCGATCTGGCCGGGTATCGGACCGGCAGCATGAACGACTCCCTCAAAATCGATTCCTAGGATCCTCCCCCCGCAAAGCGCTGAACGGAACGTCTTCTTCCAGCGCTCGACTTCTGGCGGTTATTTAGACTACTATTTTTATAGAGAATAGATTATATCCTCTCCTGTTTTTTCGTGCGTAAAAATAAAAAAATGTGGATTTTTTACGGTTTCGTCTTGTATTTTGTGCTCAATAGGGCTATGTTATAGAATCACGATAAAAAAAGTAGTATTTAATGGTTTTAATCGTGATGAAAGTAGTCATGAACAGAAAAAGAGCTCTGAATGCGAAGTTGCGTCATACCGGCCGCATAAAAAAACTCGCTCCCCAGGATGAACCGGAAAGGATAAAAAGATGAAAGAAAAAAACTTTTTTCCAGATGCAGTCGATATTTTCGCCGTCCCCTACTATGGACCGCCCCGGGGCGTGAAAGCCTACGGAGGGGAGCGTTCCACGCATCGATGTTGAAGCCGGCGGCTTCCCGATGCTCCGGTGAGGGAACAAGCCGCCGGGTATGATTCCGGACCGGTATGACGCGACAACGCATTCGGACTTTTCGTGAACATAGTTACAGACATTCAAAGAATGGAGTTTTCATAGAATGAACAGGATTTTCAAATGGACCCTCGGAGGGGCGGCGGTTCGCCTTCTTCTCGGTCTGAGCTCCGTGGCGTATGCCGCGGAAACCGTTGAGCTGCTCAACGTTTCCTACGATCCGACGCGTGAGCTGTATCGTGCGTACAACAGCGAATTCCAGAAATACTGGAAGGAGAAAACAGGACAGGATGTGGTCGTCAAACAGTCGCACGGGGGGTCCGCGAAACAGGCCCGCGCCGTGATCGACGGCGTTTCCGCCGATGTGGTGACGCTGGCGCTCGGATACGACATCGACGCCATTGCGCTGACCGGCAAACGGCTGGTCGACAAAGAGTGGCAGAAGCGTCTGCCTGAAAACAGCGCGCCCTATACGTCCACCATCGTGTTCCTCGTCCGCAAGGGGAACCCGAAAAACATCAAGACCTGGGAGGATCTGGTCCGTCCGGGCGTGGAGGTGATCACGCCCAACCCGAAGACTTCCGGAGGCGCGCGCTGGAATTATCTGGCCGCTTACGGATACATCCTCCAGCGCGAACTGGGCGACCTCCGGAAGGTGCGCGATCCCAAATACGCCGAAGAGGTCAAAAAGGCCGATGAAGCCGCCCGCGGTTACCTCGCCGATCTCTTCCAGCATGTCGTCGTGCTGGATTCCGGTGCGAGGGGGTCGACAACCTCCTTTATCCAGCGCAAGCTCGGCGACGTCCTTCTGGCCTGGGAAAACGAGGCGATCCTCTCCGTTCAGGAACTCGGCAAGGACTCCTTCGACATCGTGGTCCCCCCGGTGTCCATTCTGACGGAGCCCCCGGTATCCGTTGTGGACAAGAACGTTCAGAAGAAAGGGACGGAAAAGGTGGCCGAGGAGTATCTGAAGCACCTCTATTCTCCGGCGGCTCAGAAGATCATCGCCTCCTACGGCTACCGTCCGGTCTATCCGCAGTACGCCGACCCGGAAGACATCAAGAAGTTTCCGAAAGCCAACCTGATCAAACTTTCCGATCTGGAACCCGACTGGATCAGCGCGCAGAAGCATCATTTCAGCGACGGCGCCACCTTCGACCAGATTTACCAAGGCAAAAAATAACCCCACGAACGTCCGTTTTCGCCGATCCTCCGGAACTCCGGGGGCTCGGAGAAGCAATCCCTCGTCCGAAGAAGCCCATTACGAATGACAAGGTACCATACAAATGAAATCCTCCTGGAAAGAACACAGCATACTCCCCGGCTTTCTGCCGACGCTGGGGCTGACTTTGTTTTACCTGACGCTGATTGTCCTTCTCCCGGTCAGCACGCTGTTCGTCAACAGCGCGACAATCGGGTTTCAGGAGATTCCATGCTTCAAAGTCGCCGGCGGCAGAAAGACCGGAGAGCTCCAATATCTTCCGGCGGTCTCCATCGGGGACCACGCCGTGGCGAAGCCGGACGCCCGTCTGGACGCTCCTTCCGTCAAGGTTTCCGTTGACGGAGCGGAGAAGGAAGTTCCTCCGTCCGAGGTTGAATATATCGAGGCTCCGCTGAAAACTCGTCTCTGGAGCGGCATCCGCCTCGGGGTTCCCGCGTTCTGGAAAATGGTGACGTCTCCGCGTGTCCTGGCATCGTTCCGGGTCACATTCGGAACCGCCCTCGCGGCGGCGTTCCTGAACCTGTTTCTAGGCGGAATCCTGGCTTACGCGCTGGTGCGAATCCGTCTTCCCTTCAAACGCGTCATCGACGCGCTGGTCGATCTCCCGTTCGCGATGCCGACCGCGATCTGCGGCATTGCGATGGCGACCTTGTATGCTCCGAAAGGGGCGGTCGGCGCGATTGCCGAAAAATTCGGGCTCAAAATCGCCTTCACTCCGCTCGGCATCACGCTGGCGATGATCTTCATCGGCATGCCGTTCGTGGTCCGCGCCCTCCAGCCGGCGCTGGAAGACCTGGGGCATGAACTCGAGGACGCCGCCATGAGTCTGGGCGCGACCCGGATTCAGGCATGGCGGAAGGTCATCGTTCCGACCCTCGGGCCGGCCCTGCTGACGGGTTTCACGCTGTCCTTCGCCCGCGGACTCGGAGAATACGGAACCATCATCTTCATCGCCGGCAACACCCCGATGAAAACGGAGGTGACGTCCCTCCTCATCGTCACGCAGCTGGAACAGTTCAATTATCCGGGCGCCACGGCCATTGCCGTCACCATGCTGGCGATCTCCCTGGTCCTGATTTTCGGCATCAACTGGTTCTTCAACCGCAAACACCATTCAGCGGGAGTGTGACAGATGGATTTTCAACAACCGTTCAAAAAACTCAGCGACACTCCGGCCCTTTTCCGGTTCCTGATCGGATTCGCCGCCCTCCTGATCGTATTGCTCTTTCTGGTCCTCCCGCTCTGGGTCATCATGAAGGAAGCCTTCGGGCGCGGCGTCGCGGTCTGGTATGAGAGCATTTCCGATTCCGATACGGTCTCCGCCATCAGCCTGACTCTGCTGACCGCCGCAATCGTCGTGCCCCTGAATACGGTTTTCGGGATCATCATGGCCTGGGCGCTGGCGAAATTCCAGTTCAGGGGACGCACCTTCCTCATCGCCCTGATCGACATGCCGTTCACGGTTTCCCCGGTCGTGGCGGGCCTGATTTTCATCCTGCTCCTCGGTCCCCGCAACGGCTGGTTCGGCCCGTGGCTGGAGACGAAGGGCATCCATCTGGTGTTTTCGACTCCCGGCATCATCATCGCGACCCTGTTCGTGACCTTCCCGTTTGTGGCGCGCGAACTGATCCCGCTCATGCGCGAGCAGGGAACGGAAGAGGAACAGGCGGCCCTGACGCTGGGGGCCGGGCCCTGGCAGATGTTCCGGCGCGTCACCTTGCCGAACATCAAATGGGGACTGCTCTACGGAGTGATCCTCTGTACGGCGCGGAGCATCGGGGAGTTCGGCGCGGTTTCGGTAGTTTCCGGACACATCCGGGGCGAAACGAACACGCTGCCGCTCCATGTGGAGATCCTCTACAACGAATACAGGTTTACGGCGGCCTTTGCCGCGGCAAGCCTGCTGAGTCTGGTTGCCGTGGCGACCATCATCGTGAAAAGCATTCTGGAACGACGTCTGAACGAAAAGGAAGCAGTCCATGAGCATTGAGATAAAAAATATCAGCAAAACCTTCGGAGGGTTTCAGGCCCTGCGCGGCATCAACCTGAATATCCCCACGGGGAAACTGGTCGCGATTCTCGGTCCCTCCGGCTGCGGGAAGACCACGCTTCTCCGGATCGTCGCCGGTCTCGAGGCGCCCGATCCGGTCTCCGGGGCGGACATTGTTTTCGACGGCATTTCCGCGTTGGGCAGTCCGGTCAACCGCCGCCGTGTCGGATTCGTTTTCCAGCATTATGCCCTCTTCTGCCAGATGACCGTATTCGAGAACATCGCGTTCGGGCTCCGGGTCAAACCATGGCGGGAACGTCCGTCCCGGGATGAGATCAAAAAGACGGTGGACAGTCTTTTGGAGCTGGTTCAGCTTTCGCGTCTCGGGGACCGCTATCCGGATCAGCTTTCCGGGGGACAGCGTCAGCGTGTGGCTTTGGCGAGGGCGCTGGCCATCCGCCCGCGCGTCCTGCTGCTGGACGAACCGTTCGGCGCGCTCGACGCGCAAGTCCGGGCTTCGCTCCGCCGCTGGCTGCGCCAGCTTCACGACACGATCAACGTGACCAGCATTTTCGTCACGCACGATCAGGAGGAAGCCCTTGAGGTCGCGGACGAGGTCGTGGTGATGAACAAGGGAAACATCGAACAGTCCGGCGACGCGAACGGCGTGTTCCGGCGTCCGAGCAATGAGTTTGTGATGAACTTCTTAGGAGAAGTCAATACTTTTCACGGCCGTTTCGAGGCGGACAAGGCGGTTTTCGACCGGGGCAGAAACATCGGCAGGGAGGCCCGGATGCTGGTCCGCCCGCACGATTTCATCCTCAGCCGCGTCGAAACATCGGGCGGGATTCCCGCGGAAATCGTCCGCGTCCTGACCGCCGGTGCGGTCGTCAAGCTGGAACTGCTCGATCAGCAGGGACAGACCCTCTATGTCCATCTGTCGCACGGCGAATACGAGAAGAACCCGGTCCGCGTGCCGGACCGGGTGTTCCTTCTTCCGAAAGCCTCCCGGATCTTCCGCAACGGGGAAGACTGGAACGGCGACTACATCATCTGAAGGAAGGGAGAATCCATGTCATTGCAGAATAAGATTACAGTCATCCGTTTTTCCCGCGCGGACTGCGGGCCGTGCCGGACTCTGGAACGGCTTCTGGAAGGAATCGAAAGCGACCTTCCCGAAGTGGCGTTCATCCGCTTCGATGTCGGGGAGAATCCGGGAAAAGCCGCGGAATACGATGTCCGTTCCGTTCCGGCGACCCTGATTGAATTCAACGGCGAGGTTCTGCGTCATCTCACCGGGATCGTCGCACGGGAGAAGCTGCTGCGCGCGATCGCGGAAGTCAAACAGGAAACAGGAGCCTGAAGGAGGTTCGGAAATGAGTCAGTATGAGCTGAAGGCTCTTCAGGCGGAAATCGCCGGGAAGAATACGAAACAGGTTCTCGCGTTTGCCGCGGAGAAATTCGGTCCGGACCTTGTGTTCGCCACGTCGCTCGGCGCGGAAGACCAGGTGTTGACCGACCTCATCGTGAAAAGCAAGTTGAACATCCCCATTGTCACGCTCGACACCGGACGCCTTTTCGAGGAAACGCTTGATCTCCTGACGGAAACGGAAAAGTTTTACGGCATCCGCATCCGTGTGTATTCACCCGACGCGAAGGAGCTGGAAGAGTGTGTGAACGCACACGGGGTCAACTGCTTCCGGCAGTCGGTGGAACTGCGGAAACTTTGCTGCCGCGTCCGCAAAATCTCCCCGCTCAAACGGGCGCTGGCGGGAAGCAAACTCTGGATTTGCGGATTGAGGCGCGAACAGTCGGTGACCCGTTCGGATATCGGGGTTCTGGAAGACGATCCCGCCAACGGTCTGCTGAGGCTCAATCCGCTGGCCGACTGGAGCGAGGAACGGGTTTGGGATTACATCCGCGCGCACAATGTCCCTTACAACGTCCTCCACGACCGCGGCTTTCCCAGCATCGGATGCGCCTGCTGTACACGCGCCGTCCGGCGTATCGAAGATGTTCGAGCCGGGCGCTGGTACTGGGAGGCCCCCGAACACCGTGAATGCGGCCTTCACGTTCATTCTCAGGAAAAATCAGGAAAGGAATAGTCAATATGTCAGAATCATACAATCTGAGCCAGCTCCGTCAGCTGGAAGCGGAAAGCATCCAGATTTTCCGGGATGCGGTCACCCAGTTCGAGCGGCCCGTCATGCTATATTCGATCGGCAAGGATTCCGGCGTCCTGGCGCATGTCGCACGGAAGGCCTTTTATCCGGGACGCCTCCCGTTCAAGCTCCTGCACATCGATTCCACATGGAAGTTCAAGGAGATGATCCGGTTCCGCGACTGGTTCTGCCATGAGAACCGTTTCGAGCTGACCGTCCACACCAACGAGGAAGGAAAAAAGGCGGGGGTCAATCCGTTCGATTACGGAAGCCGCAAATACACGGACATCATGAAGACGCAGGCCCTGCTTCAGGCGCTCCGCGCCGGAAAATACGATGTCGCGTTCGGCGGCGCCCGCCGGGACGAGGAGAAATCCCGCGCCAAGGAGCGCATTTTCTCGTTTCGCGACTCCTTCCAGCAGTGGGACCCCAAGAACCAGCGTCCGGAGCTCTGGAACCTCTATAACGGAAAGATCAATCCCGGCGAGAGCGTGCGCTGCTTCCCGCTGTCCAACTGGACCGAAACCGACATCTGGCAATACATCCGCCTCGAAAAAATCCCGATTGTCGATCTCTATTTCGCCAAGCCGCGGCCCGTGGTCGAAAGGGACGGTTCGCTCATCATGGTCGACGACGAACGCATGAGGCTCCTGCCCGGCGAGACGCCTCAGCTGAAAACGGTGCGTTTCCGCACGCTCGGGTGCTACCCGCTGACGGGCGCGATCGAATCCACGGCGACCACTGTCGAGGAGATCGTCGCCGAAATGCTTCAAACCCGCCTCAGCGAACGCTCCACAAGGGTGATCGACCATGACGGCGATTCCTCCATGGAACAGAAAAAAAGGGAGGGCTACTTCTGATGGACATCAATGCTTATCTCAATGCTCACGAAAATAAAAGCCTGCTCCGTTTCCTGACCTGCGGTTCGGTTGACGACGGGAAATCCACCCTGATCGGGCGTCTCCTCTACGATAGCAAGCTCATTTTCGAGGACCAGCTCGCCGCGCTCAAAAAGGACAGCGACAAAAACGGAACCGTCGGCGCCGGTGAAATCGACTACGCGCTGCTTCTCGACGGCCTCAAGGCCGAACGGGAACAGGGCATCACCATCGATGTCGCCTACCGCTATTTTTCCACGCCGAAACGCAAGTTCATCATCGCGGACTGCCCCGGGCACGAACAGTATACCCGGAACATGGCGACAGGAGGCTCCACGGCGGACCTCGCCATCATCCTGATCGACGCCCGCTACGGCGTCATCACGCAGACCCGCCGGCATTCCTTCATCGTGTCGCTCCTCGGCATCCGGAACGTGGTGGTCGCGGTCAACAAGATGGACCTTGCGGACTATTCGGAGAAGCGTTTCGAGGAGATCCGGAACGACTTCCTTTCCTTCGCCCGCGAACTGGAGATTCCGAATCTCCACTTCATGCCGATTTCCGCGCTCAAAGGGGCCAATGTCGTTTCGCGTTCGCCCGGACTGACGCCCTACTACAAGGGACCCTCCCTGCTGGAATATCTCGAGGAGGTCGATACCGGACACTCCCGCAATCTGGACGATTTCCGCTTCAACGTCCAGTATGTGATCCGTCCCGACCTCGATTTCCGGGGATTTGCCGGAACCGTGGCCTCGGGCGTCATACGCCGGAATGACGAGGTCCTCATCCTTCCCTCCGGGAAACGGTCAAGGATCAAGGAAATCGTCACGGCCGACGGCAATTTGGACTATGCCTTCGCTTCGCAGGCCGTCACGCTCACTCTGACCGATGAAATTGACATCAGCAGCGGCGACTGGATCGTCAAGCCGGACAACCTTCCGCTGGAAAGTTCCGTTTTCCGCGCCCATCTGATCTGGATGGCCGGGGAGGAGCTGGTTCCCGGAAAGACCTGCCTCATCCGTCACGGCTCCTCGTTCCTCAAGGGACGCGTCCGGGAAATCACCCGGCAGATCGACGTCAATACGCTGGAGCGCAAAAAGGCGGACTCCCTCGCCTTGAACGGCATCGCCGAAGCGGTCATTGAATCGACTCTGCCGATCTATTTCGACCCCTATGCGAAAAACCGCGCCACGGGACGTTTCATTCTGGTAGATCCGGTCACCAACGCCACTTCCGGCGCGGGCATGATTCTGGACGCCGTCAATCCGCAGGACTTCCTGCCGTCCCGGATCGCGGACCACTGGAACGGATACGTCGCCCCGAAACTCCGCACGGCCGCCCGGAGACATCGCGGCGGCATCCTGCTGATTTCGGGGAAAGGTTCGGCGGTGCTGGCCGCCGCGCTGGAGGAAAAACTCTTCGGGCTTCACATCCTGAGCTACGCCCTCAGCGTCTCCGACCACGCGGCTGACCGGAAACGGAAACGGGAGACGCTTCTCGAGACCGCCCGTGCGTTCGCGGACGCCGGAGCCATTTTCATCACGGCTCTGCCTTCGGGACGCGAAGACGTGTTCGTCGGGGAAGACATTCTGGCCGTTTCCATCGACAACGCTCTGGAAAAAAGCGACCTGAAACTCGGCTCCCGGGAAAAAACAGAGGAAAAACTCGAAAAGATCGCTGGACTTTTGGTGAATAAGCAATATCTTCCGGATTATCATGCGTGGAATTATTCCATCTGAATGAAATTCTTCGGAGGTTCCGCCGGGCTGGGTCCGGCGGAATCATGGGAGCCGGAAAGGTATGTGCAAAAACGTTTTTCTTCTGCTGTTTCTGACGCTGTCGGCTTTTGCCGGCATCGTGCGTGAAAACGATACGGAAGTGATCTACCGTCAGGCGGACGGCGAGGAAGTGCGTCTTCCGAAGAATCCGAAGCGGACGGTCATTGCCTATCTTTCCCTTGCGAAGGTATGGGAGCAGGCGGGAGGGAAGGCGGTCGGCGTGCTGGGCTCGAAAGACGACAGCGCGCTTCCGGTTTCCATGCGTAATCTTCCGAAGGTCGGGACGGGCATGACTCCGAATGCCGAAAAGGTAATGCTGCTGGAACCGGATCTGGTTCTTCTGTCCGCGAACGTCGAACGCCAGCGCGCCTCGGCCCGGCAGCTCCGGGAGTCCGGAATCGCCGCCGTCTGCCTTTCCTATTCCCATTACCGGGACTACTTGGAAATCCTCGATCTTTTCTGCCGTCTCCACGGCAAGACCGTCCGTGATTTTCCGGACGCGCAACGGACCGTGGACGAGGTTGCCGCCGTCTGCCGTGAAACCGCCGGACGCCCCCGTCCTTCGTGCGCGATTCTCTTTGCCTCCGCGTCCGGTTTTTCGCTGGAGACGGACGGTACCAACGCCGGAACGATTGCCGCCATGCTGGGCGCGGCCAATATCCTGAAAACGTCCGGAAATCTTCGGGTTCCTTTCAGTTTCGAGCAGTTCCTTCTGGAAGATCCGGACGTCATTTTAATCGTTACTATGGGTGATGCCGAAGCGTTGCGGGAGAAGGTCCGGTCCGAATGGATGAGCCGCCCGGTCTGGAAGGAACTCAAGGCCGCAGAAGCCGGACGCGTCCACTTCCTGCCGTCCGACCTTTTTCTATTCCAGCCGGGGCCGGATTATCCGAAGGCGTTCCGGTATATGGCCGATCTTCTGTATCCGGGGAAAGGAGCGGAGAAATGACGTCCCGCGCTTTCCTGAAGACAACCCGCGGACGCGTCCTGGTCTGTGCTGTTCTGCTGGCAATGCTGGTTGCGGCAGTCTTTCTGAGTCTTTGCGTTGGAGCGTTGAAATTGAGCCCCTTCCGGATTGCGGGCGTGCTCCTCTCCGGGGAGCCCGCGATTCAGTTCCGGATTCTCTGGGACATCCGTCTGCCGCGAATCCTTCTCGGGGTTCTGGCGGGCGCGGGACTGGCGGTTTCCGGGACTCTTCTGCAGGGGGTCATGCACAATCCTCTGGCGTCGCCCGGAATCATCGGGATCTCCTCGGGCGGAGGGTTGGCCGGCATCCTCGTTTTTCTGGCTTTTCCGCAATACGGCGCGCTGCTGGTTCCGGCGGCGTTCGCCGGAGC
>CAZORN010000039.1:0-19475 GCA_964581935.1 uncultured Victivallales bacterium | reverse complement strand
CTGCCGATGTTGGCCGCGCCTTCCTCGTCGTCGACCCACGGACTCATGGAGATTTTGCGGAGATTGGGAATCTTGCGGAGGATGTCGATTTTCTTGTGGAGGGGTTCGCAGCAGCCGTAGTAATTGAGCCCGAATTTTTCCAGATAGCGGATTTCATACCGGAGAGCGAATTCCATGTGCATTTCCGGGGAGACGGCGGCAAAGATCTGTGCCATGACGCGACCCCACATATTGTTGCGTCTGACGTGTTTCGGATCGAAATCCTTTCCGGGTAGGTCGTCGGTGTAATTGTAACCGCCGCCGGTGCGTGAGTTATCGTTGTTGAGCGCAAGACATCCGAGGGCTTCCAGCTGGTCGTAACGGGCGATGAACGCCCGGGTGCAGCGGTCGATCAGCTTGTGGACGTATTCGGGGCGCGCATACATATCGATGAGGATTTCCTCGATTCCGGTGAGCATCACCAGAAAATCCCAGGGCGCGATGGAGGCGCCGCGGACGCCGCTTTGACGGACGGGAATAATTCCTTCGAGGGCATTCCGGCAGATTTCATGAATCGCATCGGATTCCTCCCGGTTGAGGGAGACTTCCGGCATCCTGATTTTTTCGATGTCTTTTTCATCCGTGATCTGTGGAATGAAGTGTCGCGAGTTGACCACGCCGGGCTCGGAGACGCCCATGGCCTCGGCGGACACGGCGATGCCGAATCCGGAGTCGCGGATGGAAAGGGGGATATGCACGACGTTTTCCACCACCATGTCGCCCTGTGCGTGATTCCAGAGGTAGAGGGTCCGGCGGAACTGACATTCGAGATCCCGTAGGTATCTGTTTTCGCACCGCAAAGTCAATTCGTCCTCGATTTCGAGTTCTTTCCAGGGCATTTCGGATTCCATCACGTAAACGAGAGGCCTGACTTTTTTCAGATCGTTCATGGCCGTCCAGAGTTTTTTCCGTTGTTCGTTGACGGGATTGTCCGCGATGGCCGCGATGGCCGCTCCGAGGCGGCGGATGAGGTCGATGTCGTGCTGTGAAGCTTTCATATCCGATATCTCCATTCAAAAAAAGGTGGAAGGTGAAAAAGGACCCGCGAAATCTGTTATTTTCTATATATATTATAATTGTTTCTTGCAATTTCTGCCATTCAGATTATTATGAAAGACATATCCTTTCTTAACTTTTTAAGAAAATGGGGAGATGAAATGGAATGGTTTCCTATTAAACCGCTGACGGGCGGCTTCAACCGTTGCGGGAGCGACTGGGGAAAAAATCAGGGGCGCTTCCTCAATCCGTTCTGTCGTCTGTACCTGGTGACTGGAGGAGAAGGGGTTGCGACGATCGGAGACCATGATTTCGAACTTCGGAGCGGGAACGCCTATTTCCTGCCGGGCGGGATATTGTCCCGGAACCGGTGCGACGACTTCATGGAGGTTTACTGGGTTCATTTTGCACCGCAGTCTCTGCCTCTGGAATATTTTCTTTCCCGCTACCGGGAGGTGCGCGTCTGGCCTTTGAAGGAGTTGCACTGCTGGAAGTCGGTGTATACGGGACTGAAGGATTTTCCCCTGCCGGAAAACAGTCCGGAAAATTACCGGCTTCAATCTTTCCTGCTCTATCTGCTGTCGGATCTTCTGGAGGAAAAGCCTCCGGGAGACGACGTCTTTTTGCTCCGTCTGAAGAACGCCTTGCTTTTCATGGATCGCGAGTATCTCCGTAATCCTCCTCTTTCGGTTATTGCGGCCCATGCGAACATGGCGCCGAACTATTTTCACAGGAAGTTCAAGGAAGTTTTCCCGGGGCTTACGCCGCATTCCTACATGGAGACCAAGCGGATGCGGGACGCGAAGGCGTTGCTGGCGACGGGCCATTCCCTGAAGGAAACGGCGGAGGCGACGGGGTATGCGAATGTGTTTTATTTTTCACGATCGTTCAAAAAAGTCTTCGGGAAGAGTCCGAGCAGGAGCCGTCTGGAAGGCAATTCCTGAAGCTTGGAGACGTTGTCCGGATTGCGAGGGCGGAATTGAGTTCAGATACGGGAAAATGGCTGTACCGGTTGGAAAAAATGCCGATTTTCGAGAATATCCGGATAAGATTGTATTCCGGCTGCTTGTTTTCAGGTAAAAAAGGAATATAATAACCGGATGAAGTTTAGTTTTCATTTTGCGCCGTGCGGCTTTGAAGAAAAACGGGGCTGTGAACGGAACCCGAAGCGAAAAGGAAAGACGATGAATAAGAATACGTATCTGAATGTGGTCATGACCCTGTTTTTTGTTTTTGCGCTGGCGATGAGCGTGGTATTGGTGACGGCGCTGGACCGTCACCGTTTTGCGATGGAGGAGCTCACGAAAACGGTGAAGCGGATGGAGTCGAAAATGATGTCGGGGAGTGTTTCCGCGTCGGTGAATCCGGGATCCGTTCCGCAGACGTTTCAGGCTGACCGGGATCAGGTTCCTGCCGCGAACGCGGAGTATTACGATCCGAAGGCGGTGTCCGGAGGACGCCTGATCACGGCTTTCGGGGCGGATGTGGGAAACATGAATATGCTGGTCACCAACGATGCGTATGTTTCGGTCATCTGGTCGAAAGTGACCGACACCCTTGCCGAACGCGACTACAAGGATACGGGAGAGGGCGAGTTCAAGCCGCTTCTGGCGGAATCCTGGACAATATCCCCCGACCGGAAACGGATTCGCGTGAAATTGCGCAGGGGCGTATTGTGGCACGACTTCAAGGATCCGGTTTCGGGAAAGGAATGGAAAAATCAGGAAGTCACGGCGCACGACGTGAAGTTTTTTGTGGACGTGGTCAAGGATCCGAATGTCGACTGCGCTCCCCTGCGGAGCTACTATAAGGATCTGGACGCGGTGAATGTCCTCAACGACTACGAATTCGAGGCGGTCTGGGGCAAGCCGTATTTCCTGATGGAAGACATGACGCTGTCCCTCCAGCCCCTGCCGCGTCATCTGTATCATGCGTATGAGGGTCCTTTCGACGGGAAGAAATTCAACGACGATCACGCGCGGAACCGGATGCTGGTGGGATGCGGTCCCTACCGGTTCGACAAATGGGAGAAGGGCAAACGGATTCTTCTTCGCCGTTTCGAGAATTATTACGGGCGGAAGCTCGGGATCATGCCGCCGATCGAAACGGTCGCATTCGACATCATCCAGCATCCGAACACGCGTCTTCAGTCGCTGCTTTCCAAGGAACTGGACATGGACAGCCTGACGCCCGACCAGTGGGTCAACCGCACCTCATCCCCCGAGTTCGGTCCGAAGGGATTCCTGAAGAAGTTCACCTATCCGGGTTCCGCCTACGGCTATGTCGGGTTCAACCAGAAGAACCCGATCTTTCAGGACAAAAAGGTCCGTCAGGCCTTGAGCCATCTGGTCAACCGCGAGAAGATTCTGAAAGAGATTTTCTTTGATCTTGCCACACCCGTATCCGGGCCTTTCGCGAAACAGAGCGCGTCCTACGACCCGGCCGTCCTGCCGTATTCCTTCGATGTGAAGAAAGCGTCCGCGCTTCTGGCGGAAGCGGGCTGGAAAGACGCCGACAACGACGGGGTTCTGGAGAAGGACGGCCGGAAGCTCCGTTTCACTGTGATCTATCCGAACACGAGCGTCACTTACCAGAAAATGCTTCCGGTGATCAAGGAGGACATGAAGAAGGCGGGGGTCCAGATGGAACTCCTCGGAATCGAGTGGTCGGTGCTGGTGAAGCGTCTGGAAGAAAAACAGTTCGACGCCTGCGCTCTGGGATGGACCGGGACGCTGAAGCCCGATCCGTCGCAGCTCTGGCATTCCTCGGGCGCGAACCAGAACGCGTCGAGCAACCACATCGGTTTCGTCAACAAGCAGGCGGATGAGCTGATCGAGCGGATCCGGGTGTGTTTCGACGCTTCCGAACGGATCAAACTGTATCATGAGTTCCACCGGCTGATTCACGAGGAAGCGCCGTATATTTTCCTGTTTTCGCCGTACAATCTGGTCGTCATCAATTCCCGTTACAACAATATCCGGCTGTTCCACAGCGGAATCGCGCAGAACATCCTGTGGGTGGACGCCGACCGTCAGCTTCCGGTGCCGTAAGAGAGCCGGAGAAGGGAGCCTTCCGGGATGAGAATCGATGTCCAATACGCCCACTGGAAAAAGGTGATTCCGTGGCTGGTGTGCGCGGTCGCGGTCCTCTCATCCTTCTGGCTTTTCTTCCGGATGCTCTGGTTCGACGAGGTCCTGACGGTCCAGCTGCTGATGAAACTGCCGCTGGAGCGGATCTATTTCGCGTATGAAATTCCGAACAACCACATTGTTTTTACGATTGTAGAAAAAATATGGTATTCCGCGGTTGGAAGCGTGACGAACTATCCCTACTATTTTTTCCGGATCCCCCCGATGATCTTCGGAGCGGCGGCGCTGTTCTTTGTGTGCCGGAGACTGCTGAAGTCATGCGGAATCGCGGCGGGGACGGCGGTTCCTGCCTTTTTCGGAGTCAGCATGACCTTTGCGCTGTTCGCGACGGGGGTGCGGGGCTACAGCCTCGGTTTTTTCCTGACGGTCCTGATGATGCTTTCCGGGGAGAGAATCCTGAAGAGGGCGCGGTTCCGGGATTATGTGTGGTATTTTGCGCTCTGTGTGCTGTCGGCGGGGACGGCGCCCACGAATCTGGCGGCGATGGAAGCGGTCGCGCTGTTCTTTTTTCCCTCGCTGGTGCGGCGGGGAACTTGCGGAATCCGGCGGAGTCTTTTCCTGTTTTTCGCTCCGGCGATGGCTCTGGGAGTGTTTTACCTGCCGATTCTGGAGAAGTTTCTGGGCTGTATCCGGCTGGGGGAGGGCTGGCATTCGGCGGGTGCGGCGGCCTTGAATCTTTACGGGGTGACCGTTCTGATTTTCGGGGGACTCCTGCCGTTCTGTCTCGCGGGTGCGGTCCTGATCTGGAAAAAGATACCGCGACTCCGCCTGAACTGTATCTGCGGAGGACTGATTTTCCTGATTCCGGCAGGGGTGTACTGTCTTTTCCGGACGCCTCCGTTTCCGAGGGTGTTTTTTCCGTTGACTGCGGTATGGATTTTCCTGCTGTCTTATATGCTTTGCGCCTATCTCCGGAGGGTTCGCGCCGGACGTCGCGTTTATTCCTGGGCGCCCGTGCTGTTTCAGGGAATCCTGTGCGTTTTTCTTTTTCAAGATCACGCGGAGGTCGTGAGCCGGGCTCTGTTCGGCGAGAGCGGAAAACAGGACGATTTCCTTTCGCCGTATTATGTCCGTGAGACTTTCAGGCCGCAGAAGATTCTGTCTTTCCTGAACCGGAAGGTCAAGGACGGGGAAGACCTGCACGCCTTTGTCACGTTCGATGCGGATGCGCCTTCGCTGATCTTCGCGTCCTCGGTGATGGATTTTCCCGAGGGTGTACTCCTGATGGACACGCTGAACCGTCCGAAAATCCTGCGTTTTCAGGAGTTTCCGGGAGCGAAATACATCATCAGCGGCGACGATGCGGATTTGCAGCGGACGAAGGACCGTTTCGGGTTCAAGGCGACGGAACGGGTTCTGGAAAGCGGGTGTCAGAGACTGGACCGGGTGCTGGAACCTTGAGCGGTGCGGCGGAGGCGGTCATGTTTTTGCGGAAATGATTTGCTTTTTTCAAAATTCTGCTGTAAATTATAGTTGCTGACCTCGAGGTATGAAACAGGCGCAACCAGGGAGAGAGGAAATGGAACTCAAGATTATCAAGACGAATGGAGACTACACGCACGTAGCCTTGTCGGGACGCCTGGACATCGACGGGGTGAAGTCCATAGAGTTGAGTTTTGCATCGGTGGTGGGAGGGAAACCCCATTCCGCCATCGTGGATATGACAGAAGTCGGCTTTATCGCTTCCCTCGGTATGAGAATGCTTCTCAGCGCGGCGAAAAGCCTTCGCGCCCACAACGCGAAAATCGTCCTTTACAATCCCCAGCCGGTGATTCTGGAAGCGCTGGAGACCGCCGGATTTTCCGCCATCATGCCGATCGCCAACGATTTTTCCAAGGCTCTGGCACTTCTTCAGGAAAAAGACTGAGCATTTCCGGCTTATGTCAGAAATGAGGCTGTGAAATGCCCGGAAGATTGGAATTCACGACTGAAAATACGCTTGAGTCCGTGTCCCGTTCGTCCTGTTTTGTACGGCGGTTCGCCGAACAGTCGGGCCTTTCCGAACGGAAGAGCTACCAGCTGGATCTCGTCTACGAGGAGCTTCTCACCAATGTGGTTAAATACGGGTTCCGGGACGGCAATCCACACTCCATCAAAGTGATTCTGGAGGACGCGGACGGGCAGCTCACCTTCACCCTGATGAACGACGGCGCCGAATTCGACCCGTGGGAACAGCCCGAACCGGACCTGACGCGTCCGGTGGATGAGCGCAAGGAGGGGGGACTTGGACTCCATCTGGTGCGCAATTTCTCGAAGTCCGTCCATTATGTCCGTCGCAACGGCTGGAACATCCTTACCGTGGAACTCTGACGCTTATACCGACCTGGCCCGGGAAAGCCACTCTCCGAGGACGCCCAGATGGGGAACCGTCCATGTGGCGATATTGCCGGGAACCTCTTCATGCGGGAGGGGAGAGATCAGGACGCTCGCGACATCCGAATTGACGGCCAGCTGAATATCCGTGCCCATGCGGTCGCCGCACATCAGGGCTTCGTCCGCCCGGACATGGTTGGCGGCAAGGATCGTGTCCATCATTTCGCGGTTCGGCTTGCCGAGGACGACCGGTTCTTTTCCCGAGACCGTCCGCAGACAGGCGGCGATCGAGCCGCAGTCGACCAGCGTGGTGTCCAGCTCGGTCGGACATTCGGGATCGGGGTGAGTGCAAATCCAGAGTTTCCCGTGCTTGATCCACCAGGCGGCCTTGCAGAGACGTTTGAACGTCAGACTCGTGTCGAAGGCGACAATCACCGCTTCGGGCTCTTCCTCCATTGGCACGTCGATGAAACCATAGGACGAAATCTCGCTGCGGAAACTCTCCGTTCCGAGGAGGAAAAGGCGTCTGATTTCCGGACGGTTCCGCCGGAGCCAGTCCACCGTGTTGATGGTGGAGGAAACCATCTGCCGGGGTTCGACTTCGATTCCGAACTCCTCCAGATGCCTGAGATATTCCGGAATCCCGCGCGAGGAATTGTTGGTGAGAAAAGTGTAGCCGATCCCGAGGGAGCGCAGCAGCGCCAGAAACGGCAGGGTTGTCGGGAAAAGACGTTTCCCCTGATAAATGGTGCCGTCCATGTCCATGACCACATGGCGGATTTTTTTCAGACGCGGCAAGTCGATTTCCACGGGCAATTCTTCCTTATTCATCCGCGCCGCGCGTGAGCACGACATTCACGGAGGTTCCTTCAAAATCGCGAAGCAATACCATACCCGCTTTTACCGGAAGTTCAAGACGCATGGAATACAATTTTTCCAGAAGGCGTCCGATCAGCGGAATTGGAAGCGGGGCGTCCGTCTTGACCGGCAGACACGGCGTTTTTTTCGAGTTCACGGGAACGACCGCGGTCACGACCCGGCGCGGGTCTTTCATTTCGTTGAGCGCGTATGCTTTTCCGCGCGGACACGCATTGCCGGAAACCGTGAATTCCCCGTGATCGTCTTCGAGGATTTCCAGATGGCAGCCCGCGGGACAGCCGATACAGATTCTTGTATGCTTTTTCATGCTTGCGTCTCCTCCTTTTGCGGCTGGAGCTCGAAACGGAGTTCCGCCGTTTCCGGGCATTTTTCCGTGAGCTCGCCCGGGAGGTCCGCGGTGATCATTTCCGCCGGTTTGACATACCGGAGATCCTTCCGGAAAAGGACGGTTCCGTCTTCCCTTTTCACCAGGAGTCCGGCACGGGAGCAAAGCGTTTTCGGACGCATGTAAAAACGGGTCGGAACTCCGGGGCGGCAGGCGTTCGGGACGACGTAGGAAAGGTTGTCGGCGGCGAGGGTCCGGAGCTGTTTTTCCGTCGGGCGCGGTCCCTGCTTTACGAAGGCGACGGCGTTCGCCGCGCAGTTTTCGGCTTCCTCTGAAACGAAGTCCACCAGATCGTGGACGTGGAGCACGTTTCCGCAGGCGAAAACGCCGGGTACGCCGGTCATCAGGGAACCGTCGACGAAGGCTCCGTTCGTGGCGGGATTGATCTCGACGCCGCACTGGCGCGAGAGTTCGTTTTCGGGAATCAGGCCGACCGAGAAAAGCACGGTGTCGCAGGGAATGATCTCTTCGCGGGAAAGGTCCGGTTCTCCGTTCACCAGCGGGGCGATGCCGATGCTTTCCACGCGGTCGCGTCCGTGAATCCCCGTGACTGTCGTAGAAAGACGCAGGGGAATGTGGAAGTCGTCGAGACACTGGGCGATGTTGCGGCTCAGGCCGGAGGGATAGGGCAGGATTTCCACCACGGCCTTGACCTTGATTCCGCACCAGGTGAGACGCCGCGCCATGATGAGGCCGATGTCGCCGGAACCTACGATCACGGCGGAGGAACCGGGCAGGAAACCGTCGATGTTCATGAATCTCTGCGCCAGTCCGGCGGTGAGGACCCCGGCCACGCGGTCGCCCGGAATGGCGAGGTTTCCGCGGCTCCGCTCCCGGCATCCCATGGCAAGAATCACTGCTTTTGCACGAATGACGGTCACGCCGTCCGCACCCGAATAAACGGTCAGCTCCTTTTCGTTTCCGAGGTCGCGGAGCTTCATCACGCACGCTTCCATCCGGAATCCGACTCCGGCGGCGCGAGCCTTTTCGAGGAGTCGTCCGGCGTATTCCGGCCCGGTCAGCTCCTCGTGGAAATGATGAAGCCCGAACCCGTTGTGAATGCACTGGAGGAGGACGCCGCCCGGATTTTCCTCGCGGTCGATCACCGTTGTGCGGAGTCCCGCCTGCGCGCAGACCGCGCTTGCGCTCAATCCCGCCGCGCCCGCGCCGATGATTGCGATATCCACATGTTCCGTATTCATTTCTTGTCTCCTTCCCCGCCGATGCGTCCCCGGAGAATCGTGCCGGTGCGTCCGCGCCGGGTGACCTCTTCCGGAGTCATGCCGGTTTCCCGCGCGATGAGCTTGATGATCCGGTAGGAGCAGAATCCGCCCTGACAGCGGCCCATTCCGGCGCGGGTGTAGAATTTGATGCCGTCGAGCGTGGTGTGTCCCTTGCGGATCGCATTCACGATTTCAGCTTCGGAGATGTTTTCGCAGCGGCAGACGATGCGCGTCCACGCCGGATCGCTTTTGTGCAGAAGGTCCGCCTCTTCCGGGCTCAGATTGCGGACGGCGGGCATGGGCGGCAGGGAACGGACGACATTGGTTTTTTCCCGGAGTGCGAGGCCCTGTTGCTTCAGGAGGTCGCGGATGTATCCGCCGATGGCGGGGGAGGCGGTCAGTCCGGGCGACTGGATGCCCGCCGCGTGAATCAGGGCAGGCGCTTTTTTCGAGGGTTCGATCAGGAAGTCTTCCCCCGCCATGCTGGGACGCGAACCGCTGAAACTGGTGATCAGGTCGCGTTCGGAAACGGCGGGGACCATCTTTTTCGCGAGGGTGAACACCTGTTTGAAGTTGGCGCGGGTAGTCGAGGCGTCCTGCTTGTCTTCCACGATTTCCGCGGTCGGCCCCACCATGGTTGTCCCTTCGACCGTCGGGATCACGAGCACCCCTTTGGAGTGTCCCGTCGGCACCGGAAATATCACCTTGGACGGGTAGGCATTTGAATTGCGGTCCAGCAGGAATTCCTCCCCTTTGCGCGGGACGATTTTGAACTCCTCCGCGCCGAAAATCCGGGAAACCTCGTCCGCGTATAGTCCCGCCGCGTTGATAACATATTTTGCGCGGAAGAGGCGCCCGGAGGCATCGGCAATCTCCCACAGTTCGCCCCTCCGTTCCGCCCGTATGACTTCGCAGTTCGTGAATACCTCCACGCCGTTCAGTTTCGCCAATTCCGCCAGTGCGAACACATAGCGGTAGGGTTCCACCACGCCGCCGTTCGGGGCGTAGAGCCCGCCCATGACCTCCGGGGACAGTTTCGGCTCCAGATGCAGCATCCGTTCCCGGTCGCAAAGCTCGATCCGAGGAACATGATTTTTGAGTCCGCGCTGATACAGTTTGCGGACTTCCTTCCTCTCTTCTTCGGAGAACGCGGCCACCACGATTCCGCATCGCCGGAAAGGAAATCCGAGTTCGTATTGCAGTTTTTCAAACATCAGGTTGCCCAGGATTTCCAGACGCCCCTTCAGGGTGGTCAGCGGATAATGAAATCCTGCGTGCACGATTCCGGAATTGGCCTTGGACACCCCGAATCCGACGTCCGCCGCCTTTTCCAGCAGAGCGATCCGCAGTTCGTAGCGCGACAGCGTATAGGCGGTTGCCGCCCCTGTTACGCCCGCCCCGATGATTGCCACATCATAGTTTTCCATTTTCTCCATGCCTTCAAAAGAGAATGTTTAGTATTTTGTTTACCATTATAAAAATAACATATAAATAACCGTTTTCAAGTTGTTCGGGAAAAGAACTCTCATTTTTCTTTCGGCAGATTCGTTTTTGAAGAAAGGTTGGACGTTTCCTTCTTGAAATCCCGATTCAACCCCATATAGTACTGTTCATGAGAATTCAAAACGACAGGGAGAGCAGGAAAAGATGAGGCGCAACCCCCCGACGGGGTTCGACCTTGAACTCTATCTTTCCGATCTCTGGTTCAAGATACCGGGAGATTTTCTGGCTGCGGCGTCCTGTCTGACCTGGCTGTAATACGGGAGAAATCAAATGAATGCCGGAACGATGAGGGATTCACGGGTGAAAACCCAGGGGGTCATGTGTCTTGCAATCCTGGAGCGCACGCTTCACGCTGTTTTCACGGACGGGATTCCCGCGGACGCCTGGCTCCGGAACCATTTCCGGAACGACCGCCGGATCGGATCGCGGGACCGCCGTCTGTACGGGGAAATCGTGTTTGCGGTCCTGAGGTGGTTCGGACCGCTCCGCGAGGCGTTCGAGGGGCATTCCCATGCGCCGGAATGGTATGCCCTCGGCGGAGCGGCGGCGGAGGGCCTCGCGGATCCCGTGTGTTCCGTCTGGCTGGAAACGGCCGGGGTGAATCCCGATGCCTTCGCGGCGCTGATGTCGCTGGATTCCCCTCTGAAACGGTTGGACGCTTTTCTGTCCTTTTCCGGATACGGCAAGATGGTTTCCGGCTGGGAATGCGTTCTGCCGGACTGGGTGCGGGAGGAGATTTCCTTTCCCGTGGATGAGACATTCGGCGCGTGCATGCAGAAGCGTCCGCCTCTCTGGCTGCGGGTGCAGGGGGGCGATACGGAGAAAGTCAGGGAACAGCTGAAAAATGAAGGTGTGGAGACTTTGACGCATCCCCGGATACCGAACGCCTTGATGGTTCGCGACTCCCATGTGAACCTCCTGACCATGGAGGCCTATCGCCAGCGTCGGATCGAAGTGCAGGATCTCTCTTCCCAGTGCATCGGGCTGGCGTGCGCGCCGTCTCCGGGGGAATGCTGGTGGGACGCCTGCGCCGGGGGCGGGGGGAAGTCTCTCCAGCTGGCCTTCCTGATGATCGGGAAAGGACTTGTCACCGCGACGGACATCCGTCCGGGAGCTCTGGAAGAATTGCGCAAACGCGCCGGATTCGCGAAGCTTTCCAATGTCCATGCGGAGGTCTGGGACGGAACCGTCCTTCCGGAAAAGCTGGCGGGCAAATGCGACGGCGTTCTGGTGGACGCCCCGTGCAGTTCCTCCGGCCGCTGGAGGAGAAATCCGGACGCCCGCTGGACCCTGACCCCGAAACGTCTCCGCGAACTGAACCGGACGCAGGCCGCCCTGTTGGAAATGGCTCAAGGCGCCGTCAAACCCGGGGGGGTGCTCGTATACGCCACCTGTTCCCTGTTTGAGTGCGAAAACCGCGGGAGGGTCGAGCTCTTCCTGAAAGACCATCCTGAATTTTCACTGGAGCCTTTTGCAAACCCCATTACGGGGACTCCTACCGACGGGACCTGCAGAATTCTGCCGCAGGATGCCGATTGCGACGCCTCCTTCACCGCCCGTTTCAGAAAGGATATCGAACTGTGAACCGATTCTCAAAAATCTCGCTGGCCCTCTGTCTTGCCAACATTTCCGCGTGTTTTCTTTTCTGTGCGGAGAAAGCGGCAGCGCCGCAAAGGACGGAAGTGGTTCGTTTTGAAATGGCCTCCGTCATCGGACTCTCCTCCGCTGTTTCGCAGCTTGGAAACTGCATCGCGCCCAACTTCCAGGATACTGTCGCTCTTTTCACGGTGGCACTGTCCGTCGGGGGAACCGCGTTCGGCATGGACCCGACCCGGCCCGTCTCCATTGTATTTTACAGAATCGGAGAAAAACCCTCCATGCGGATCACAGCCTATGCCGTTCCGAATGTCCGCAACATCCGGGAGACCGTCTCCCTGTGGAATATGAAGTTCCATGCGCGGCTCGAGAAAGAACTGGTCACGCTTTCCACCGATGATTTGGTCGCCGCCCCCCCTCCGGTATCCGCACCCGGTAAAAATCTCGCCGGTTCCCTTCTGGTCATGGAAGCGCTGCCGGATAAGACGGACTTTCAATTTTCTTCCCTGAACGACGAAAAAAACAGACATGAGATCCTTTACCGGGCGCTGGACGAGCTGATGCCGGGAGTGGAGGTCTTTCGCCTTTCCTTCGGGGCGGACGGCGGTTCGCTGGTCTTAAAACTTTCCGTTCAGGCACGGAAGGATTCTCCACTGGAAAAATACCTTTCCTCGCCGCTTCCCCAGAAGGGACCCGTCGAAACGTATGCGGGGGCGAAATCCCTGCTGGTCTTCCGTCTGCCCCCTCTCGAATCCCTGTACAAGCACGGCGAAGCGTTTTTCTTCCGTCACCAGAATCCCATGTTGCCCATGTTGCCTCCTGCGATTACAGGTTTTGCCGTTCTCAGCCTCGACAGGAATTTTGATCAGGCTGCCGCCAAGCTGGTGATGGACATCCGTCCGGACCGGAGTCCCGCGATCGCGGATGCCGCGTCCTGCCAGGGATACACCCCTTATCCGGATCTGTATCAGGTGACCAGGACTCCGCCGCTGTTCTGTTCCATGTCCGGGAACCGGCTTTCTTTTTACTACACCAGCTCTCTGGATAAAGACAATCTGGAACAGCTCCTCAAGCCGGTGACGCTGTCCCTCGGAGCGGACTCCCCGTTTGCGTTCTACGATCTCACATCTCCGGACCGTCCGATTGCCGAGCTCCGCTTCCGCGGAAACAGCGCGGAGCTGGTCTTCCGGGCTGCTCCGGAATGGTTTGCGTCGCTTCCCCCGCTGACAAACGTTCCCCTTCACAAGATCAGACTGCCTTCGAATTCCCGGAACGGCGTGCCTGAAGAATAATCCCCTCAACAGGGAATTCGCCGGAACGAATAATCAAGCCGTCGGAAAGGTGCGTCCGCGCGGGTTCAAAAAGTTCCGTCCGTACACAGAAAACGGTACGGATGTGATTTCCCGTACCGTTTCCGATAAGCCCTGTAACGTTCAGTTCTTGAACGGAGGAATGCCGCGGTTTTCGCGTTCGCGGAGAGGCGAACCGTCCGGATTCACCAGTCTGCAGGAGAGGAAAATCAGCAGGTTGTATTTGGATGAGTCGCGGCCCTTGGACTGGAAGAAACGTCCGACGAGGGGAAGATCTCCCAGAATGGGATACTGGTCGTCGACAACGGATACCTCATCGCGGATCAGTCCGCCCATGACGATCGTGCCGTTGTCGGTGCATTCCACGCTGGTGTCCACTGTGCGCTGTTCGAAGCGCGGCATGATTACCGTGTTGGGGACGTTGACCGTGGGGCTGTTGGTGTTCAGCTGCATGGGAATCGTGTAACTGTAGTCGTCCCACCCGGTAAAGGTGCGGATCAGGGGGCGCATCAGAAGGGAAATGGTATAGTTGTCGGGACCGACCATCGGAGTGACGGTCAGGGAGATGCCTTCCTGGGTTTCCTCGTCGAGATTCGGAACGGAGCCCGTGAAGACGGGGACGTTGTTGCCCATGAGGGTATATTCCGCTTCATCCCACTCCGAAGGATAATATTTTTCCGTGACGAGCTGAATGGTTGCGGGGGAATCGCTCATGGTGGTGACGCGGGGGCAGGAAAGAACGTCCGCTGAATCGGACTGATCCAGCGCGTAAACGGAGGCGTTGAGCTTATACCCGTTGTTGTTGTAGGTAGAGACCGATGCCGCCTCTCCGTAGGTGGTGTTGCTTTCCAGAGTGCCTGCGTTGCTGAATGTGCGGACAAGATCCGTGCCGCCTGCGACGAAGGACGTGCTGCTCTGCTGGAGGGGGGCTTTCGTATAGTAGACTGTAGAGGAGGATGTGTTCGTGTAGGTGGTGTTCGCCCCGACCGTTGAACTGTAATTCAGCCAGTTTGGATCGGAGGTGTTCGTGGTATAAACGTTGGAAATGTTTCCTGAATTGAAGGTTCCACCCGGAGCCACCGCCACCAGGCTGGAATTCGTGGCGGACTCATACGCGATGTTGGAGTTGCTTCTGGACAGTTCATATTTGAAACCCAGCTCTTCGAGGTCGTTGAGCTTGACTTCGACGAATTTCGTCTGAATCAGGACCTGAGGGTCGACCGTATTCATTTCCTTGAGGATGTTCTCCAGGATCTGGAGCTCCTTGGGCGTGTTCGTGACGATGAGGCGTCCGATGTACTCCTTGTATACGGCGGATGCGCCGGCATCGAAGGTCATGCCGCGTTCCTTGAAGAAGTCCTCGATGCTTTCCCCTTCGCGGAGCTTGATCGCCGATTTTTCCACGGGATAGACTTTGGTCTGGACGTCATCAAGAGGGACATCCTTGGAGGCAATGATGACGGCATTGTCGTCAATGCGGTATTTCAGGTTGGCCTGATTGCAGATGTACTTGACAACCGTTTCCAGAGGAGTTTCTTCGAGCATCATGGTCAGCGGTTCAACATCGGTCGCTTCATCCTTGCCGCCCGCGGCTTTCGCCGTCGCGCCGCCATCGCCCACATTCAGCGTTTCGCCTTCCGGACTGAGCGGCTGGTTGATCTTTCCGCGCAGAACGAAGTTGATGCCGATTTTTTCAGGATCTTTTTCCTTGCTGCACTGGCGCAGATAACGCACTGCGGTGGCGATGGAAACTTCTTCAAAGCTGATTTTATCGATGATGATGTCTTTCAGCTTCTTGATGATGCGGTCATTGTTGGAGGACTTGGAAACTCCGGATTCCGGAACGTTGGAGGGGGAGGAAGCGTCCTGCTTTACAAGAGGGGTGACCATTTCCCACTGGGCCTGGGAGATACGGGTGTTTCTGGTGACTCCTGTACGAAGTTCCGCGGCTTCCAGAAGCCTGTAGTTGATTTTCCGGATATAATCCACCGCCGTCTCGTTGTAGGGGTCGATGGCGATCACTTCCTCGAACTTGGAACGGGCTTTGTCCCATTGACGGGCATTGTAGAGGGTCTCGGCCTGACGGAGCAGAACCCGTTTGTCATAAAGGTCCTGCGGATTCGGATTGGCTTCATTCACTTTTTCCTTGTTCTGGACGCCTTCCTTCATCAGACGGTACTGTGCGATGATTTTCTCCATCTTTTCCTTGCAGGGGGGATAGATGCGGATCGCTTTTTCACACTTGTCTATGGCTTGGTCGAATTCAGCCGCCTTTGCGGATTTTTCAGCATCGAAATAGATTTTCTGTGCCCAGTAGTAGTAGGCTTTGGAAATGGACAGGGCGCAGTTGTCGATCTTGTCGCGGAGCCGGGGGAGCGGGTGGCTTTCGTTGAGTTCCTCGAGACGTTTTTTCGCATCGAGGTACAGGTCGATGGCCTTCTCGAATTCATCTTTCTGATACGCCTGTACAGCATCGGCCACCGTCTGGTCTATTTTCTTCTCTGCACTCTGCAGCAGAACGATTTCCTTGCTTCTGAAAACATTTTTTGCCTGCATGACCTCGGGGGTGAGCGCCGTTCCTGCTTTGGAAGGAGTCACGAGCGGAGTGGGACCCGCCTGCTGGGAGAAGGCGGACGCGGCGGCAAGCAGAAGAAATGATGTCACGGTAAATCGAATCAACCTCAAACGAAGCCATTTCAGCATTGCGGCCTCCTTTATCCTATAGCAGCTGTTTTCATTCATAATTCATCATCCAGATTAGCGGTTTCCGAACTCAAAGAGCCCCTGTTTGCGAGCTTCTCTGACAGGGAGTCCGTTCCCTTTCATCAGTCTTGCCGTCACAAATATCAGGAGGTTGGTCTTCACGCTGGCGCTGTTGCCGTCGGTGAAAAGCCGCCCGACAAGAGGAACGTCGCCCAGGATAGGCCATCTGTCGTCTTTTCTGGACGCAATGTCTTCGAGGATACCGCCGATGACAACCGTCTCACCGTCGTAGATTTTCACGGTCGACTTGATGAAGCGCTTCGAGAATTCCGGCATCTTCATCTTGGGATTGAGGTTTGTTGCACTCCGGTCCGCCAGTGAAGTCATCAGGCCGCCGATGATGATGCTGTAGTCGTAATTCGACCAGCCGGTCATGCGGGTGATGTCCGTTTCGATGTTGAGCACAATGGTATAGTTGTTGGAGCCGACGGTGGGAGTCACCGTGAAAATGGTTCCGACAGGGGTGGAATCTCCGAATTCAGGAGTGGGAGGCGTATACGTATAGGATGTTCCGTTGACGATTTCCACTTCGGGGTCGGTCCAGCTGTCCGGGAAATACCGTTCTTCGGCGACTTCCAGTTTCGCGGTGTATCCGGAAGCCACGAGCAGTCTGGGCGCTCCCAGCATTTCGGAACGCTGTTTCTGGTCGATCGCCCGGACGGACAGCGAAAGGTCGAACTGATTGTCATTGCCGAAATTCGGAATCAGTTTCAGTCCGCTGACAACATAATGGGAGCCGTTGGTTCTGTAGAAGGTGTCTGAACTGAGTCCGGAGAAGGTGGTCTGGTGGTTGGTGTCCGTGTTCGTATAGGTCAAGACCCAGTCGAAACCGAGTTCTTCCAGGGTTCCCATGGTCACTTCCAGAATTTTGGATTCCACCAGGACCAATGGCGGCGGAATGTCGATTTCCTTGAGGAGCGTTTCCATTTTCCGGAGGTTTTCCGGGGTGTTTTTGACGATCAGTTTTCCTGTTTTCGTATCGTAGGAAATGGCGCTGCCTTCATCGAACGTGATTCCCATCGGAGTGAAGTAGTTCTTGAGCATCTCCTGCGTAACTTCCGGAGTTTTGCGCTCTTCCTTCACTTCTTCAAGCAAGCTTTTGTCGGCGAATTTCTCAGTGGCGTCGGAAAGTTTTCCTGTTTTCTTTTCTTCTTTGGTCACCGGGCCTTCCCCTTCCACGGCGATTCGCTGGATCATGGATTTCCGGATGGGGAAGAAGGCAATTTCCATGTCGCCCGCGGTCTTGACTCCTACGATGACGGCCTTGTCGTCGATCTTGTATTTCAGCCCGGCAATTTCACAGACATACTTGATGATGTCGAGCAGTGGCATCTGCTCCAGTTCGAGATACTGGATTTTTCTTGTCCGGAGATCGGCGCTGGAAGGCGGAATGATGCTGACGCCGATTTTTTCGGGGTCCTGCTGTTTGCTGATCTTCGCCAGATGTTCCAGAATGGACTGAATGTCCGAGGATTCATATTCGACCTTGTCCACAATGATTTTCTGAAGCTTGTCGTAGAGGGCGGCACGGGAACCCGATATTTCTTTGGGTGCGTTTTCCGCGCTGATGGAATCCACCGGAGGAATCGGTTCATTCCATTTCCATTCCACTTCCGCCATGCGCTCGATCGCGTCGTTGTCCGATCTGGCGATTCCGATCAAATACAATTTCTTGTAGGTTTTGTTGAGGAGCGTCAACGCTTTCTGGTTGTAGGGGTCCTGCACCAGAATTTTTTCCATGTTGGCGCGGACTTTTTCATACTGTTTGTTGTTGTAGTAGATTTCGCCTTGTTTCAGCAGCACTCCGATTTCCTCCGTGCGGCGCTTGTAGTCCGGATCGACGGCATCCAGAGAGGTCTCGTTCTTGAAATCGTAAGCGGCGGACATTTTGTTGCAGTCCATTACAAAGGCCTGGACATTGTCGTTGAAGGCTGGATTCGATTTCGTCAGGGGGCCGACGACCGACGGCGCCATCTCTTTTTCCGTCTTTCCCGCATAATAGGCGGGAAGGGACGAGAGTGCGATCTTCTCAGCGGTCCTGAATCCTTCTATGGCATCCTCATGTTTCGGCGCGACGAGTGCGGCGAGGTAAACCTTCTTTGCGCTGTTGAAGATGGAAAGACCCCACTGTTTGCGGGCTTCCAGCATGCGAGCGGATATGCGGCTCTGAACCGATGTCAGATAAGGACCGCTTCCGAGATTGCTCTTAGCGAGGATGCCCGCCGCTCTTTCATAGGACTGGTAGGCGCTCTGGAAGTCTTTCTGCTGCAAAAACTTGTCGCCGAGCTTCACCTGGGGGAAGACATTGTTCTCGAGGACGGCCTTGCGTCCCTTCAGCTCTTCGCTTTGGAAATTGGAGGGAACTTCAAATTCGAAGGCGTCCAGTTTCAGCTCTCCGGAGCCGCCGGCGGCGGTCTGCGCATACAGCGGATTCGATATCGTCATGGCCATCAGAAATACGAGCATCATTCCGATGACGTGTCCATCGCATTTTAAAAATAATGTTCTCATGGGCAATCCTTATATTATCTTCTGTTCTCATCCCGTGGAGGTTGCGGCGGTCTCGGAGGTTTCTTGACGGCATCCAGTCTGGACTGCATGATGGTTTTCGGACCGATCGTATATTCTTTTCCATCCTGGTCATAGAGCAGGACAACTGTCCGTGCCGACTGATCGCAGGAGACGACTTTGTATTTGTCCACGTTGGTTCTGAGGGTTCCGACAGCGAATTCCGAACCCACGAAGAGCTCCAGTTCCTGTTTGTTGCCTTCGGAGAGCAGAATGATTTTTTCACGCGGTTCGTCGACCGGTTTTCCGATTTCAACCGTCAGCTTTTCTTTGGTGTCATCCCGCTGGACAATGATTTTCGAGTTGTTGACTTCCAGCCCGGTGGCATTGGTGGTGAACTCGGGGATGATATCCAGAATCTGGAAACGGCCGACCAGGGTGAGGAAAGGATCTCCGACGCGGAGGAGTTCATTTTTGGTGCCTTCACCGCTGGGCCGGCGAATCTTGATCTCGATCTGGATTGTGGCGCTCTTCTTGTCCTTTTTATCCGTAAAAGAAATATTCTTCAGCATAAATGGAAGACGCGCGCGCACGATACTGGCCACCCGTATTTTTTCGTAGTAGGGCGGATGATTTTTCGGGTCATTGATCTTGGTTTTTGCAACATATTCTTCATAGTTGGTGAAGCCGTCATCATCGTTGTCGACAAAGGCGTCGGTGGGATCTTTGGAGTTCATGCCCAGCGCGGCTTCTTCCTTGTCCGGAATCCCGTCGCCGTCGGAGTCGATGTTTTCGGCAAGAATGGTGCGCA
>CAZORN010000038.1:0-19747 GCA_964581935.1 uncultured Victivallales bacterium | reverse complement strand
GCGTTCCTCCAATACAAATATACCGAAAGATTCCGGAATTATTCGGAAAACCTGTTCAGAGCCGGAGCCCTTAAACTGGATAAACTCAATCTGGCCCAATTGGATTTGATTGACGCCCATATCCAGTTGGAAGAAGCCCTTCTGCGCGTTCGCGACAAAGCCGCATGGGACAAAGCGGCAAAGGCTCTGGAAAACTATCCGGACGGCGCAACGGATGAACAGATACGCGCTCTTCTCGCCGCCGAACAACCCCAGACTCCGCGCTGACTTTCCGGGCAATCATTTGGACGCGACCTATCACCGTAACCCATGCAGAAACAACAAGGAGAGTTTATCATGACCCGAAACGGCAAGAGAAAATTATTGTTCACGGCATTTCTGGCGGCATCGGCTTATTCTTTCATCGTCCCGTCTTTTTCGGGAGGACAGCTTTTCGGAGGAGAAAGCGGAAACTCTCCCGCCGCGCTGCGTCCGGCGACGCCCGAACTCCTCGCCCTGTACAAGGAACGAGTCAAAGAGTATCAGAAAACCGCAGACTTCATTCGCCAGGAAGTCAAGGCGGCGACCGTGGACCAGAAAGAGGCGATCCTCGCTTATGCCGACCGCGACGGGGCGAAGCTCGCTTACTGGAGACGCGAAAAGAACCTGCATCCGGACAAAGGCGCAGCAGAGGCCTTCATCAATGCCAAAAAGTCAAAAGTCCTTCTTCAGCTTACGGAAGGCTTATATAACAGCAACACCATTCCTCCGGGAGACATGAGCAAGGCAAAAGCGCAATACCTCGATGCGGAAATCCGGTTGGAAGAGGCTCTGCTGAACGTGAACAACAAGGCTGCCTGGGATAAGGCCGCGAAAGCGCTGGACAAGTATCCGGAAGGAGTGACGGACGAACTCCTCCGCGCGCTTCTCGACGCGGAACTTCAGGGATATTCCCGCTGATTTCCGTTCGATTGTCTTTTCATCCTTGTTCCTGAAAAAAAGGACGGCGCACCCCCGATTCCGGAAGGATCCCAAAAGGTCTCCGGAGCCGGGGTTGTTTTTTTGCCGACAGCGAGTCCGGAAATGTCCGTTCAGGTAGATTTTCTGGAGGAATCCTTGTTTCCGGCAATGAATTTGCCGTTGGACTCGGGAATGAAAAACACGTTGATGAAGGAAACCAGCGCGGGAAGAATCAGGATGGCGAAAAGGGTCAGGTAGGCTTCTTTCGGATAGATGACGGCCTTTCCGGCAACGACATTTTCCGGTGCGAAACAGTCCAGCAGCATTCCGATCAGCAGGGAAGTGACCGCCACGGAAATGTAGTTGGAACCGTTCAGGAGGCCCGTCGAAAGGGTGATCGTTTCCGGAGAATTGACCTCCTGCATGAGAATGGTGAAAATCACGGAGATTCCGCCGATGACGGCATAGGCCATATAGCAGCACGCAAACACCCATGCGGGAAAATCGAACCAGATGGCGACAAACATGAGCGCGGTATTTACAAGACAGAGAGCCGTGGAAAAAATGACCAGGGGTTTCCGGCGGTTGCGCATCATGCGGGAAAGCACGCCGGAAACCAGCAGCATGACCACGCTGACGAGAGTCAGGGCGAAGATGCACGCGGCGGCGGTTTCAGAGTCCATCTTCGCATAGTCTTCGAGGAACTTCTTTCCGAACACGGTCTGGATCACGAAATAGATCGAGAAGTTCACCGCGGAAGAAAAACTGATCTGCCATGAGAGAAGATTTTTCAGGACGGCGAGGAAGGGGCGGAGGGAGAGTTTCAGGTCGGTCTTGATTTTTTCGGGAGGGATGGTGCGCTTCATAAGAAGCATGAAAAGGTAAGTGACGACGGTAATGATGCCGATCACAATCAGGACCTTGCGCCAGCCGAAGGCGGCGGAAAGCTGCTCGAACGGAAGCGTCCCGAAGAGTCCGCCCAGATAGCCGCATACCAGAAAGATCCCCAGCATGATCGAATAATTTTTATGGCCGAAACGGTAGTCCGCCTCCTTGACCAGCGCCAGATAGATGGTGCTGGCGCCCAGCCCCATCACCACGCGCAGCAGATAGAGAACCATCAGGTTGTTGAAAAGTGGGAACAGGACGGAGCTGAGGCAGAACAGAACGCCTCCCGCCGTAAGGACGCGGATACCGCCGTATTTGTCCACGAACATGCCGATGAAAAGCTGGGTGGTTCCGTAGACATAGATGAAAGCCGCGCCGAAGGCCGCCACCTGGACGGCATTGATGTCGAGTCCCGCCTGAAGCTGGTCGAAAATCGTTCCGGGGATTCCGGTCCGCTGAAAGTAGCTGATGGCATAAAACAGGAGAACCGGCAGCAGAAAATAAACTTCCGCCCTTTTTTTCAGAACCGTACGCAGAAAATAAGACATTTCAAACTCCGCAAAAAAGTGCCCTTCTTCAGAGGAAGAAAAATCCGGGATGCCGGAACGGTTTCCCGTCCGGGGGCAAAAAAACGACCCGTTTACTATACTTCCCGATTGGATTTTATCAAGGGAGGATCTCTTTTCCCGGAAAAAACCGTCCGGGAATCCGGAAGCAGGAAATAGGGAATGTGAAAAAGCTGTTGCCGCCTTGCTTTTCCATATTTGAAGATGTATTTTTACAGCGTGAAAAGCGGGTCCTGAAATCGAGGTCGCGAATGAAGAAAATATTGCTACTGATCATTATTCTGCCGTTTCTGTTTTCGGGGGATGAAGCCCGGGGAACAGAAATGGATGATCCGTCGTCGCGTCCCGGTCAGGTAAGGACCCCATCCGACATTATCGAAAATTTCGGCGGACATGACCCCATAGAACCCTTCAACCGTGCCATGTTCGAAGTCAACGACGCCCTGATGCACTATATGGTCCGTCCTTTCTCGTGGGTCTACGGTTCGCTGCTGCCCAAGGAGGCGATCCAGCGGATTCAGCTGGCGTCCGACAACCTGGCGTTTCCTGGACGCTTCGTAAGCTGTCTGCTTCAGGCCAAATTCACGGGAAGCGGCATCGTCATCACCCGTTTCGTCATGAATTCCACGGTGGGAGTCGCCGGTTTGTTCGATCCGGCCGACGCCTGGCTCGGCTTGCCGACACGCAACGAAAATATGGGACAGGCTTTCGCAAGCTGGGGAATCGGCCCCGGCTTCGTCCTACTGATTCCCCTGAGCACCTCCATCAATTTCCGGGACCAGGTCGGGCTCCTGTTCGATTCCCTGCTGGACCTGAAAATCATCATTCCCTACGCGGGAACCGTGGCGGGAGTCAACCGCGCCGTCAACCTGTATGACGATTACGTGATCATCACCGAAACCGCCGCGGATCCCTACGACTATCTCAAGATGGGCTTTGTGGCGATGAGGTATGTGCAGATCAACGAACTGACGGACAAACCGCTGGTTCCGCCGGCCGCGACGCCTCCGCCGGGACCGTGGCTCCCCGAAGAATCCGCGGGCAACCGGACAATGAAAATAGCCGACTACTACCGTCCGCAGGGAGGCGAGGTCGACACCCTGAAAATCACCCTTTTCGGGATGCGCAAAAACGATGTCAGCTGGTGGGTGAAGTCCTCCCTCTGGAACACGGATTTCGTGTCCTCCGCCTCCACCCGCTCCATCCGGATGAAGGAAGGCGCCCCGGAACTTCGTTACCAGTTGTGGAAGACGGAAAATCCTGAGAGTCCGCTGGTGATTCTCCTCCCCGGCGTCGGCAGCTATTACAAGGCGCCTCAACTCCGGGCGCTGGCGGAACTGTTCCATGACAACGGCTGTTCCGCGCTCGTCCTGAGCAGCGCCTTCAACAAGTCCTTCATGGAAACCATGGACTTCAGCTATCCGGGCTATACCCCGGAGGACTCCGCGCGGCTGAGGGAGGTGCTCAAAAAAGTAATCCGGGATGTCCGGGACAATGCCGGACTCAAGCCCTCCAGAATCATTCTTGCCGGCTATTCGCTGGGCGGACTCCACGCATTGTTCATCGCGGACATGGAAAAAAAGGATCCGACCCTCGGCATCAGCCGTTACGTCGCCCTGAATCCGCCCGCCGACCTCCAATACGCCTTGTCGCGGTTCGACGAATTCACGGAAGTATCGAAAAAATGGACCCGCGAGGAATGTTCCCGCCAGATGGGGGACATCATCATGAAATACATGGCCATCCTCGCGCAGAAGCACCCGACGCTCTCCTCACGGGAAACCGCCACGAACAAGCACATCCTTCCTTTCTCGAAGGAACAGGCCTCCTTCATGGCGGGACTTTCCTTCCGGCTGACCCTCCGGGAGCTCCTTCTTTCCGCCCGCCGGAACCAAGGAGAACAGTCCGGAATCAAGACCGAATTCAACTGGTGGAGCCGGTCCAACCTTTACCGCGAGCTGGACACCTTTTCCGGCATGAAATATGTCAAGGAATGCGTCCTCCCCCAGCAGTTGAAGAAAAATCCGTCCGCCACGCTGGAAAAGATGAACCGCGAATCCGGAATGCGCGCCATCGAGGACACGCTCCGGAACAATCCGGCAATTCGCGTCATCCACAATACCGACGACCCGCTGATCTCCGCGGATGACAGACGCTTCCTCTCCGATGCGCTCGGACCGAAAATCATCTGGTTCGACTGCGGCGGACACCTCGGCTCCCTCTTCGTCGAGGAATACCAGCAGGCTATCCTGAAGGAAGCCGGCATTCCCGAAAAAACCGTAAAAGAAGCTCCGGCATCCGGTCCCCGCAAAACGACGGCCCCCTGATCATCCGTGTCCGCAGCACGTGCAGCAGGAATTATTCGTGGTCCGCGTGTTTTCCTTGCGGGATATATTTCCGACGGCCAGGACGCGCCCGGCGTTGGCCAGAGCCAGAAGAGCCACGCCCACATCGGCAAAGATCGCAAACCACACGGACGCATATCCAAACAGAGCCAGCAGCATGATGACCGCCTTGAATCCCAGCGACATCACAATATTTTCATACACGATGGTTCTCGTCTTCCCAGCAATCCGGATCGCGGAAGCAACCGGGGCGATATCGCCGCTCACGACGACCACGTCCGCCGCCTCGATCGCCGCGTCGGAACCGAGTCCGCCCATCGCGATTCCGAGATCGGCGCGCGTCAGTACCGGCGCGTCGTTGATGCCGTCGCCCACGAACGCTGTAATCCGTCCGGGCGTCTCCGTCCTCATCAGGGCTTCCAGTTCGGATACCTTGTCCTGAGGGAGAAGTCCGGCCTTCCAGACATCCAGCCCCAGTTCCGCGGCGGTCTCCCTCGCGATGGCTTCGTTGTCGCCGGTCAGCATCGCAAGTCTGGACACCCCCAGCGAACGCAATTCCGAAAGCGCCTCGCGGACTCCAGGTTTGATCTCATCGGAAATCAGGAGACACCCGAGATATTGGCCGTCCCGCGCCACGTGAACCGTCGTTTTCGCAAACTGCGGAACGTCTCCGACCCCGATCCGTTTCATCCATTGCGCGTTCCCGGCGTAAACCAGCGAACCGGTGCGGCTTTTCGCGGCGACTCCCAGCCCCGGCGTTTCACGGATTTCCGGGTGCTCCCCGGCCGACGGATTCCCGCAGGCTTCCAGAATGGATTTCGCAATCGGATGGTTGGAGGACGACTCCGCAAAAGCCGCCCAGCGGAGCAGTTCCTCTTCGGACACGCCCGGCTGCGGGTGAACCCCGGTGACTTTGAACACCCCTTTCGTCAGCGTTCCGGTCTTGTCGAACACCACCGTGCCAACGCGGTTCAACTGCTCCAGATAGTTGCCGCCCTTGACCAGAATCCCGTTCCGCGCCGCGCCGCCGATCCCCCCGAAGAAACTCAGGGGAATCGAAAGCACCAGGGCGCAGGGACAGGAGATGATCAGAAAGCACAGCGCCCTGTAAATCGAAGAGGAAAAGGTGTCCGCCCCGACCAGCGGGGGAATCACGGCCGCCAGCAGGGCCAGCCCCACCACGGACGGCGTATAATAGCGTGCGAATTTCGTGATGAACTTTTCGCTTTCCGACTTCTTTTCCCCGGCATTGCGCACCAGATCGAGAATCCGCGAGACGGTGGACTCCGCAAATGGCTTCGTCACCCGGATTTCCAGCGAGGAATCCATGTTCACCATCCCGGAAAGAAGAGGATCTCCCGGCCCCGCGCGCCGGGGAACGGACTCGCCCGTCAGCGCGCGCGTGTCGAGGAAGGATTCCCCGGACTCCACCGTTCCGTCCAGCGGAATCTTCTCGCCGGGGCGGACCAGAATCAGTTCGCCGACGGAAACCTTTTCCGGGTCGGTCGTCGATACGGCCTCTCCCCGTTTCACACGGGCAAAATCCGGACGGAGATTCATCAGCTGCACGATGTTTTTCCTCGACTTCGCGACCGCCGCGTCCTGAAGGAGTTCTCCGACTCCGTAAAAGACCATCACCGCCACCGCCTCCGGCATCTCGCCGATCGCAAACGCCCCGAGCGAAGCCGAAGTCATCAGGAAATTTTCATCGAAGACCCTGCCTTTGAAAAGGTTGCGGACTGCGGAATACAGCACGGGTCCGCCCGCCAGCAGATACGCCGCTCCATATCCGGCGAACTTCACGCCTTCCCCCGGAGACGTCCTCAGCAGAAGGAGCATGATTCCCAGAGCCGCCCCCAGCCGGATCGCCGTCCCGGCAAAACCGGCTTTCTCCTCGTGCCCTCCGCAGCAGGAGCACCCCGAATGTTCCTTTTCCAATTCCTTTTTATGTGCGTCTCTCATTTTTCATAGCTCCTTTCTTCTTTATACCCATACCCGTATATGTATATAATATATTCAAAAAAAGGGAACTGTCAAGGGGTATGTCTGAAAAGAATCAGGACATGCGGGAAAAATGTTCCAGGGATTTGATGAAATCGGTGATGGTCTTTTCCGGATCGCCGTTCTCGATGCCGTCGCGGACGCAATGCCTGAGATGTCCTTCAAGAATGATCTGTCCGACCTTGTGAAGAGCGCTTTTGGCGGCGTTGAGCTGGATCAGGATATCCTCGCAGGGGACATCCGTGTCGAGTCTCTTCTCGACGGCGTTGAGCTGTCCGACAACTTTGCGTATCCGCAGCCGGAGACTGTCGGAATCCATGCACTTCTTCATAAACGGAGACTCCTTCCCGATGTTCCCCATAAAATAGCCGTCCCGCAGAAAATATCAAGTCTGCCGCGAAAAGAAAGAGACCGGAAGAAAGCAGCCTCTCCTCCGGTCTCCCGTGAATCGTCCGAAAAAAGAATCACATCACCATGCGGATCTCGTTTTCGAGGGAACCGGTCTTGCGGAAGACGATCCGCAATGCCAGTTCGACCGACACGATGGCCCGGCGGTACTGGCTCGGAATCCGCGAAAGACGGTCCCCGTAACGCGAGGCGAACAGCGGCGGCAGATGATCGAAAATCACCTTGTCCGCGACCAGTTCAGGATGCGTCCCGAGGAACTGGAAAATTTCCTCGTTGAGCTGGTTGATCCGCGTGGCGAGGTGGTCCGTGAGAACCGTCATGAACGTGCCGGTCCGCTCGAATTCATCGAACAGCCAGTCGGCTTCCCGGCAGGCCGCGCCCCGCAGGATTTCCATGACTTCCGGTACCAGTTCCTCCTTCTCCTTTTTAAACTCCTCGGGGGTGAGAAGCAGACCGCTGAGGATCTCGTAGGAGGAGGTGATCACGCCGCACTTGTTGGCGGAGGCGTCGCGCACGATCACGGTCCCGAGCTTCTGGAGCTCGACGCGTGCGTCCGGGGTGAGGAAGGAGTTGGCTCCTTCGACGATGGCCTTCACACAGGGGACTTTGTCCGGCGCGAACATTTCCCAGTTGGCCGCGTTGAGCGTGGAGGGACGCCCGCCGCAGGGGATGAAGACGTCCGCCCGGCGGCAGATGTTGGTCTGGAAGGCGCGCATGAAGTCGTCGCGCCCGAGCTTGTGCTCATGGAGGGCTCCGTGCCGGAAGGCGACCATCCGGTAGGTCTCGACCTCGTGTTCGCCGATCATGGGACGGCTGAACAGCATCGCGGCTCCCTCGCCGCGGAGTTTCGACGGATCGAAGGAATCCAGATCGGCCGTATGGACCAGACGCGACAGCTCCGCGCGGTCCAGCCCGTCGGGATCGTACACGGCGGCGGGGCCGTCGGTCACGGCAAGAATCCTGACATTCGGGATCAGATAGTTTCCGGAGGCGTCCTTCGCGTTCAGGAGCTTGATCTCGTTTCCGGCCACGTCTCCGTTGGGACCGCCGGAAAGCACCACGCTGAAGGCGTCGCGGGACGGATCGATTTTGAGATGGCGCAACGTCCGCAGCAGATACTGGTGGACGCCGAAAGAGGTCACGCCGTAATGCTTGTGATTGAAACCGCCTTCGGGTTTGCCGGAAATGATGCCGGCGCCAAGGGTGTATCCGGCTTCGGCGGCGCGCTTGCCCATCCAGCAGATCATCTCGTCGAACATGTTTTCGTCGGGTCCGATTTCAATGATCTCCTTGAACCCGGTATAATCGACGATCGCCGGATTCCGGAGGCGTCCCTTGGCGTCATAGTTGATCAGCGAAAGGAACGCGTCGAACACGGCGCGCTGGGCGGACCACAGCTCGGTATGGAAATCTCCGCCCGCCGTGAGCTGGAGCAGGGTCACCAGTTTGGAACCGCCCTCGTAAATATCCTTGTTTTTGCGGTGCTGGGTATGCGCCAGCACGTAGGCCTCCCGGAAGAGCTCGCAGCTGGCGAAATCGTAGTTGTCGGTATCCTCCAGCAGGTTCTTGGCCGGACGCGGCACCACGGTGCGCCAGCCGCCGCGCGCGATTTCGGAGAACCGCACATGGAAACCGGTGACGTGCCGGCGGTAGAAGAAAAAGACGCCGGAAGGACGTTCCGGGGGGAACGCGTTGCGGTAGTTTTCGGAACGGCTTTCGTAGAAGTGCATGAAAGCCGGATCCAGACGGAAAGCCAGAGCGGACTTGCCTTTGCTGAAATAATTGCATTTCAGGACATGGCGGAGAAAATCGGTCGCCCCGAGAAGGACCATGCGGATGCGTTCGTCCTTTTCCTGCATACCGGTGTTGACCTCCAGAATCTCCTTCTCGACGCGCTGGAACACGGCTTCCGTTTTCTCCGGCGACTCCGGAGATTTCGGATCGATCTTCTTCTCAAACGCGATGATGATCCTGCGGAGAATCCGCGGATACAAAGCCATGAAACGGCAGATGTCCTTCATGGTGTAAGCGTTGCGGTCGACGAACGAAAGCTGGGAATGCACGAACTCCGAAATGGCCCGCAGCAGGTTGGCGGACGTCCCGCAGAATCCCTGATTTTCAACAAATTCCTGCTCGAAGAGGTCGAAATCGGGACTCCAGCAGAGCTCGTTCAGTTCCCATTCCAGCTTCTCCATGGCGGCGGGAGAGTCCGCGCCACGGGAGACGGGCGTAATATAAAAAGTGTTGATCCGCACGGCTTTGGAACTGAAATCTCCGGGAGCGCCGTCCCGTGTGAATTCGCGGAGATAGGAGCGCGACACCTCGAAGCCGGAGGCCTGAAGGAGGGTCAGGATGCGGGGATAGTATTCCTTCCGGCGGAAGGCGACCGTCGAACAGGCCAGCGACAGGCGGTAGTCTTTGCGGCTCAGCTTCTCCACATGGACCACGGAATGTTCCTGGTCCTGAACTTGCAGAATCAGATGGATGCGGGCCGCGATACGGGAAATATCCAGGTCCTCCACCTCGCGCCAGTTGATGCGCTCATAAAGGTCGTCGAATTTTTCCGGAGCCGCGCCGAAAAGCCGGCGGTATTCCTTTTTCAGTTCCGCATTGGAATAAAGCGGGGGAATGGACGTCTGCGAATCGCGGGATTCGTAGGTCACCTGCTCCACGACCACGCGCCGTCCGGATTCCGGAAGGGGCGCGGATTCATACACGACGGAACGGAGGATGCGGGGGTCCGCCATTTCACGGCTGGTCAGCACCGGATTCTGGCGCTCGTCCTTCAGATAGACCATGATGCGGGAGTCTTCGCGTTCCAGAATCTGGATTCCGTTTTTCCTTTCCAGATCGAAAAACAGGGGAAGAAGGTCCTGGATGTCCGCCTCGTGAAAGGTCTTGAAAAAATACGGCGGCATGATCCGGTATAACAGTTCGTAGCACTGCTGGAGTTTTGAAAGATGCTGTTTGGCCATCTCGACCGGCAGCACCGTCTGCGTTTTCGTCATAACAATACCTCTCTTTTTCTGCCGGACCGGACAAAACGCACGGTCGGCTTCACCTTTCCATTGCATTATAAAATCAAAGCTTTTCGGATATTTTCAATACTCTTTTCAAATATTCATGATTTTTTCTGAAAAGAAAACTGTTTTTATAATACATATCCGAATCAAAAAAGTGGTTCATAAGAGAAATCTGTTGTTGAAAAAAATACTTTTCGGATTACAGGATGCAATCGAAACTTTCCCACGGGACCGGAGAGAACGGTTCCCCGAGAAAAACAGCTCCGGCTTCCCTGACTCCGGATTTTCGAAATCACCTCCAAATTCTGTCCGGCTGGAACTTTTTACTGGAAAGACGGTCCCCCCATGGGATCTCTTCCACTTTCAATATATCTATGGAAAGAGCTTCTGACAACCGAATTCAATTGTAATTTATTCCTGACGAGTTGCAAAAAACATTCCAACGGTTAGGGGATGATTGAGAGGATAACGCAGTCCCGGCTTTTCCCGACCGATTGGCATTTCTTTTCAAGTGCTTTCCGCTCCGGCACACAACCTCAACGCAGGACGGCCCCACGGAAACGTTTTATCTTCCGGACTTGGGCGCGGCGGTATTTTTTCACGGAAAAAGAGAGGAAGCAACGCGGAACGCCGAGCCCGTTTTCGAGAAGTTTTGGTTTTTTTCTGGAAAAATTCCGGAAGCGTGATATAGTATGCACATGAAAGTTTTAATCTTGAACGGGCCAAACCTGCAACTGCTGGGCCGCAGGAAAGTGGAAGTATATGGAAAGGTGACTCTTGATGACATCGAGAAGCACCTGCGAACGGTCGCGCAGGAATTAGGGGTGGAGATCACCTTCCTGCAGAGCAACCACGAGGGAGACCTGGTGGACGCGATTGCCGATGCCTTCGTCAACGGCTGTGACGGAATCGTCATGAATCCAGCCGCTTATACCCATACAAGCATTGCGATCCGGGATGCCATCGAGGGAGTCCGCCTCCCCGCGATTGAAGTCCACCTCAGCAATATCCACGCCCGTGAAACTTTCCGGCATGAATCCATGACTGCTCCGGTATGCATCGGACAGATCGCGGGCCTCGGTGCGGACGGCTACGAATGGGCCTTGCGCGCGCTGGTCAAACATATCAAAAAAACAACCACAACAAAAGAACAGGGCTGAGAGATGAAGATTGAGGAAATTAAAAACATCGTTAAGCTGATGTCCGAAAATGACTTGACCGAATTCAAAATTGAAGCCGAAGACATGCACCTTTGCATCCGCCGCGGCTCTTCCAACTCTGCTCCCGTCGTAACCTCCTGCGCTCCGGCCGCACCCGCTCCCGCAGCGGCACCCGCTCCGGCGGCTCCCGCTCCCGCGCCGGCTCCGGCGGCTCCCGCTCCCGCGGCTGCCAAGCCCGACAAATCCAAAGTCATCGAATCCCCCATCGTCGGCACTTTCTATCGTTCCGCCACCCCCGGCGCCGAAGCCTTCATCAAGGTCGGCGCCAAAGTGGAAGTGGACCAGACCGTCTGCATCATCGAAGCCATGAAGGTCATGAACGAAATCAAATCCGAAAAAAGCGGCATCATCAAAGAAATCCTGGTGGAGAACGGTGCACCGGTCGAATTCGGTCAGCCGCTCTTCGTTCTCGAATAAGCTCCTGAACCGACTTCGGAGTCACTATGTTTAATAAAATTCTGATCGCCAATCGCGGGGAAATCGCGCTCCGCATTATTCGTGCCTGCAAGGAAATGGGCATCAAAACCGTCGTCGCCTATTCCCAGGCCGACGAAGACAGCCTGCCGGTCCGTCTCGCAGATCAGGCCGTCTGCATCGGCGCACCGCCCTCCACTTCCAGCTACCTCCTGATCGAACGCATCATCAGCGTCGGCGAAATCTGCGACGTCGACGCGATTCATCCCGGATACGGCTTCCTCTCTGAAAACGCGCATTTCGCGGAAGTCTGCAAAAGCTGCAACATCACCTTCATCGGCCCCGGACCCGACCAGATGCGCGCCATGGGCGACAAAGCCAATGCCCGTGCCACCATGCGCAAGGCGGGCGTTCCCGTCACCCCCGGAAGCACCGGACTCATCAATACCGAGGACGAAGCCCTCAAGGTCGCCCATTCCCTGAAATATCCCGTCATCATCAAGGCTTCCGCCGGCGGCGGCGGACGCGGCATGCGCATCGCCCATAACGACGCCAGCCTTCTTCAGGGCTTCCATGCGGCAAGGACCGAGGCGGAACGCGCCTTCGGCAACGGCGAAGTCTACATCGAAAAATACATCGAAAATCCCCGTCACATCGAGATTCAGATCCTGGCCGACTCCTTCGGCAACGTTCTTCATCTCGGCGAACGCGATTGCAGCCTTCAGCGCCGTCATCAGAAACTGATCGAAGAGTCGCCCTCCCCCGTCCTTTCCCCTTCCCTCCGGAAGAAAATGGGCGAGGCCGCGGTCAAGGCCGCCAAGGCGGTCAAATACGTCAGCGCCGGAACCATCGAGTTCCTCCTCGGTGCCGACGGACAGTTCTACTTCATGGAAATGAACACCCGCGTTCAGGTCGAACATCCTGTCACCGAAATGATTACGGGAATCGACATCATCAAGGAACAGATCAAGATCGCCGCGGGCGAGAAGCTCCCCTTCCAGCAGAAGAACATCAACTTCAACGGACATGCCATCGAGTGCCGGATCAACGCGGAAAACCCCTACAACGGTTTTTCGCCCTCGCCCGGACGCATCACCTTCTACAATCCCCCCGGAGGCCCGGGCGTCCGCGTCGACTCCCATGCCTACAACGGCTACCGGATTCCGCCGCACTACGACAGCATGATCGGTAAGCTGATCGTTCACGGCGATACCCGCGAAGAAGCCATTGCACGCTGCCGCCGCGCCCTTTCCGAATTCATGATCGAAGGAGTCAGCACGACCATTCCGTTCGACCTGTTCCTGCTCGACACCCGTGAATTCATCGAGGGCCGCTACGATACGGGATTCATCGAACGCGTCATCAAGGGCGGACATTTCGTCAAACCGAAATAACAACGGCCTTCGTGAAAAATCAGGAGACCTGCTCCATGGCTAAACTCAAAGAAAAAACCTTCGCATCCAAGGCGTCCTTCTGCCCGGATGCGATCGTTTCGGGGAATCATCCCCATGGAATCATCCGCATCACCGGCGGCGCCATCGCCACGATCGTCCGCAAAGCGGCCTGCTCCGTCGAAGGGGTCACCCGCATCACCGGAAACAGCATCGTCGACAATATCGCCGAGTTCGTCGGGAGCAAGAAGATCCAGGACCGTTCCATTCAGGTCCAGATCAAGGATTCTTCCGTCGCCATCGAGCTGGCCATCAACATCTGTTACGGGGTTTCCCTTCCCGAAATCGCGGCAAACGTCCAGAAAAACGTTTCCTCCGAAATACAGAACCTGACCGGCTTGACCGTCGAAAGGGTTAACGTCACCATTCGTGAAATGGAAGATATTCAGGAGTCCGCCGAAAAATGATTCACGCCTTCCTCCCCCGTTCAACTGGAGCCTGACATGAACAAATCTGAAAACGAAAAGACCAGCCGCAGCGTTTTCCCGGACGGAACCTTCGTCCCTTCCTCCGTTCCGGGTGTTGTCAAAGTCCATGAAAGCGTCGTGGCCGCCATCATCCGGAAAGCCACCTGCTCCGTTCCGGGCGTCGTCCGCCTGGCCGGAAACATCCTCATGGACAATATCGCCGAATTCGTCGGAAGCAAAAAAATCTATGACCGCGCCATCACCATCACCATGGGCGACAACTCCGTGGAAGTGGAAGTCAAGGTCATCCTTTCCTATGGAACCTTCATTCCGGAAATCGCAGGAAACATTCAGGAAACGGTCATCGACGAAATCGGGAAAATCACCGGAATGAACGTCCCCCGCATCGACGTGATCGTCGTCGATCTGGAAGCCGAAAAGGGAGAAGAAAACCAGGAAACCGAAGAAGAGGATGAAGATCCTCAAAAATAATTTTCATACGGGAGCGGAATCATGAAAGAAATCGTAAGACACTTTTGGCCGAACGTGAACGAACAGCAGGTTTATGTATTTCTGCTGGGCGCTTTTACCGGACTGGTCATTGTTTTCCTGCTGTTTCTCGTGCTCGGAGTGCTTTACCTGATGATCCGCAATTCGCGGAAAATTCGCGGTATCACGCTCCCCGCTCCCCACGGCACCCTTTTCATCGCCGCCTCCGCCATTTCCGACCTGGTCCGTTCCCTCGAACCGGAATTCCAGGAATTGCGCATCCTCAAAATCTACCTCCTGAGCGAGAAGAAACAGCCGATTCTGAGAATCAAGATGGTCTATGCGCCCGGCGGTCTTTCCATGATGGACCTCGCCGAAAAGTTCCAGCTCCGCACCCTTGAAATTCTCAAGGAATCCTTCGGGATCGACAACATCCAGAAAATTGACATCGTAGTTCCCAAGGGAACCGGCCGGATCCGCTGAGAACTTTCCGTTTTTTTTCGCAATCCGGGTTGCATTTTTCCTATTCCGGATTATAGTATTGTCCTTGTTCCGCTTGGAACATTTTCATGTGAGCTGGTAGCTCAGTCGGTAGAGCATCGCCCTTTTAAGGCGGTGGTCCAGGGTTCGAGTCCCTGCCGGCTCACCATTTTTACACTCATTTTTTTGCCATTTATTACCATTTGTTACCATTTCCAGCTTTCATTTCCTCTTTTTCAGCTTATAGTAGCTAAATCAGGATTTTTGATTTGAAGGAGGATGAAATGGGGAAAAAGGCAAGAATCAAACTTGAAACGGGGACCGTTTATCAGAAAGAAGAAGGCGGGACCTATTATTTCCGCTATCAAATCAAACATGAACGGAAATGCGTCAGTCTGAAAACCCAGAATCAGGAAGAGGCCCTTGGAAAAGCAAAAGGGCTTCTTCCGATTGTTTTGGCGAAAACAGAGGAAGTTATTTCGGCCCATGTCAAAGTCGCCCGTAACTTGGCAGCGCAAACCCGTCCACTGGCTCTGAAAGATGCCTGGAAGGTCTATTCGGTCCATCCGAATCGGGCATTCCCGGCAACCCGGCACGAGGAACTTTCCTACGAGAACACCTTTATGGAATTTATCCGCCATATTGGAGAAGAAACGCAAATCAGCGCGATTACCCCTTCCATTGCAGAGAGTTACAGTTCCTATCTCAAGACGACCGCGATTTCAGTTGCGACCCATAATCGGAAAATCCAGCGGATTCGAAAGATATTTTCCACTCTCAAAGAGTACTATAGCGGGCTCAATCCGTTTCAATCGAACACCCTTCGGCGCAAGTCCCGTGAAGAACAAGGCAGCACGGTTCGACGGCTGGCCTTTACAAAAGAACAGGAGGACGCGATTCGCAAGGTTCGAGATGATCCCAAGTTTCGTGTCATCAACAAACCGGAACTAAAAGTCGTCTACTATATCGGAATGTATACCGGACAACGATTGAAAGACTGCGTTCTGCTCCAGTGGGATCATGTTGACCTTGCACGTCGCCGTATCTTCGTTAAACAATTCAAGACTGGAAAAGCAGTTAGTATTCCAATTGCGGAACCGCTCCAAATTATCCTGACGGATGCCTTGCAATGGAAGACAAATAATTATGTTTGCCCCAATGTTGCCCAACGGTACTTGACCGTTAACGCCAAAGGAAAAAGCGTCGGAGACAATTTTGTCAATATTGATGTTTTACGTGTCATCAAACGCGCCGGGCTGGAGACCTCGGTGGAGGTTCCCGGACGGAAGCGGAAGATGACTGTATATGGTTTTCATAGCTTGCGACATTCGTTTGCTTCCTTCTGTGCAGAAGCGGGTGTCCCGAAAGCGGTGGTGGTTTCCATCCTCGGTGCCAACAGTGAAATCATCGATCAGTTCTATACCCATGTCGGAGAGGAAGCACAGGAAAAGGCTATTGCCGCTATTACCGGGGAAACGGTCTCCAGGGAGTCCGATGCCGAACGCCGAAATGCAGAGGCGTTGAAGCTTCTGGAAAAGGCTCGTCCGACGAAAAAACTCCTGGACGATTTGCGGGATATTCTGACCGGACGGGAATCTTCCTGATTTTTCTTTTCATGATTAGCATGGGTCATTTTGATGCATCTATTTTTGTTTAAATAATGTGACATATTGTCCCGGAATAATATTTTGAAGAGGATTGTATTTTGGGGATTTTGTGGTATCTTAAAAGTATCCATAAATATCTTATTCAGGAGAAGATTTATGTACAAGCAGCTTTCTTATGTGGATGAAGCAATTAATTACTTGAAGAATGGCTTTACTATGCCGAACCGGGCATATCTTCCGAGAGATATCGAAGAGGAAAATACCCGTATGAAGATTGCAGAAGAAAACATCAATACCTTGGCAGGCATGATAAAAAACTGTGATGCAGAAGGGTTCTGTACCTCACAGGATCAGAAAATCAAAATACAATTTTCCCGAGATAAAACTCCCATTTTTTCTCAAAACGGAGAAGAATTTACCTTTGCTGGAAAGGACTTTATAAAGCTAAAGCAATACCTCGACATGGTGAAACCATCAATATCTTCTCAACCTCTCGCAGAATGCGATTTCGATTTCGGTTGTTCTTTTCACGATGCTGGGAACAGCAAGAAGTATTTGTTGGGAAATAATGAAAACTGGAAAGATTCCATATACATTTTTTCCGATGCTCAATCAGAGAAACGTTCACTTTTTATTTTTTCAAGAATCTATTATCGGAAATTTTACCTGGGAGAACATTGTGCTATTCCCCATCAAAAAAAATATCCTTTATTTGCAGGGAGAGAGATACACCCCAACATAAGTAGCGTTCTTCTGTCGGATGATCTTGACATTGCCGGGCAAAACTATAGTTTGCAACAGTATGAAGGAAAATTATATTACCAGTGGGTTTCCTTTTTTGCTCCCGGAAATGATCTTTCTCGCGTTGACTGGGAACCGCTTCGCAGGAAAAGAATTTCCTATCTTTTAAAACGACACTCAGGGATGTCGCGGAAGGAAATGTTTCAAAAGGCACATGCTGTTCTTGATGTCCTTTTTCCGGAGGATCCTGAAAAACGGATTGCTGGCGAATTTCATTTTGTTACCTTTGAACCGCTTACTGATGTTTGCAACGGAACCACTGACAAGGATTGGCTGCCATTTCACATGACGGTAGAGGATTTTCGGCGGGAATATTCCAGTATAAGTGAACCGGCTGATTTCTCGCCACCGATCACGATGAAAAATCTTTACTGGAATTTGAGAAGGCAGACCATTGAAAAAAAACAAGCGCTTATTCCTGCATTGATTCCTGGCCAGGCAGTAACCTTGTTTTACGGATGCCAAAACACCATGCTGACCAAGTTCGTGGTCAGTATGGCATTTTCCATTTCTCAAGGGAAGTCATTCGTTGATGCGTGGTCACACGCCACCCCGCAAAAATGTCTTTATATTCATAACAATGTCGCCAATCTTAACTTCAATGAATGCCTTACAGATGCATTGTCCTGTGCTTTTCCGAAACTGCAAAAAGCCGAGGTGGAAGAGATTCAAAAAACAATCACAGGAGTTCATCCACAGGTAACACTCCTGAACAATGGAATAGAATCTTTTCCAAGGAATTGTAGCGATTCACCGATTCATCTTGATCCATCCGATCCGATAATCTGGCAAAATTTTTTCTGGACATCTTTACAAACCGATCCGTTTGAGAAAGATTTTATTGCTTGGGTTGACTTGGTTCGTCAGGCAGTTTCAAGCATCCCGTCTGTTGAAGTGATTATCCTCGATATTCCAGATATTCTGCAAAGAGGCTCCGGGTCACCAATGTTTTGGGACGGATTCAGACGTTTTTTAAATGGATTTCGCTACAACGGGTATAGTGTTTTTTTGACAGGGCTTCCTACTTGGAGAGGGAAGAAAGAGGTTCTGAATCTTGAGATAGATCAGATATTCCGTTTTGACCGTAAAAATGATTATTCTTCCGGGGCCGTCTTTGACATTTCTGTAGAACGCAACGATGCTTCAAGAGGGAAATGCATTCCCATAAAAAATCGTTTTTCCTATGGCCCTTCTGAGGTTGATGGTCCAAAACGCTGGTCTCTGGTAACAGAGAAAATCTCAACGGAAGAAAAAATTAAAATGCTCAAACGTTACAAGGACAGGACAATTCGTGAGATTGCTTTATTGACTGGCTGGAGCATTCCCCTGATCAAAAAACTGCGCCGAATGGGCAATCTGGCGAAAAGCGTTCCTTCCAGATCGCCCAGAGGACGAAATCAGAAAAAACAATCTCCTTATGCGTCCTTATCTGATTTATCTGACAATAAAACATAATCCATTATCTCCGTATTGCGATAGCGGACAGCTGAGCCCACCATCTTGCGAGGAAACGGAAACACTCCCTCCGCTTCCAGTTTCTTAAAGTTGCTGTGGGAGATTCCGAGCATTTCTGCAGCTTCCCTCTGGTCGATGAGTTTCGGAAGAATTGCGGGCTTGAGCGTGCCGTGCTCGGCAAGGCTTGTGAGCTGGGACACAACTTCGTTGTATTCCGGAAGAGGAATGACGCCTTCTTCGGCAATCGGACGGAGTATTCTGCGGATCAGGCGGACAGTATTTTCTGTAATTTTAATTTCATTCATTTGCCACCTCCATGCGTTTTGGCATAGGGTGTCGGGGGCCATTATTTTTTAATTTTTACGCATTCCTAACTTGGAATTTCTGTCGTGCTTTTCCAACGCACAATTATCGGTTCCAATCCCTTTGTCTCTCTAGACTCATATTTCAGGTATATAGAAAGAGCATTAAAACAAACATCAAAAATCATAACTATATAAGAAAATAAACGACTTATACAATGATATGAATCCTTTTCCTCATCCCCCTCTAGCCTAACAAGAAAAACAGCCGTTCTAATTTTTATAGAATTGTTCATCCTTTCCACGATGATTCTGTTTTAAAAAAAGACACACCTCCATGTGATGTTGGAAACTGTGTTTTTCCAAACAAAAAACCATCAAACGGAAAGGAACTTATTATGCCCAGAGCAAAAATCATCAAAGAGAGTACGTATGAAGGAATCACCATCAACTGCAGCGAGGTTAATCCCTGTTATGAAAGCATGGTTCGAGGAGTCAGAGACCGCCTCAACGATGTGCTGGAACAGCGCGGAAAAGTTACCGTTGCCCACTTGACTGTATCCTTGCCTGAAAATCAGACGTTCACGCCGGAGAGAGCTAATTCGATTATGACAACTGCGCTCAATTCCTACTTAAAAACCAATCGCCAGAATGACATTTACACGCACGCCGTATGGTGTCGGGAACAGGGAGAAAACAGCTTGAATCCGCATGGACACATAGGTCTTATGCTGGACGGCAATAAGACCCAAAATGCCATGAAACACGCACAGAGATTGAATCATCTGGTTACCAAACAACTCGGGATATCCCCGGAATCTACGTATGTCCGCTATAATCCGCCTCAGTCCGGTGACATGGAAACTGTCTTGAAAATCCGAAAAAACGATACGAATGTTGAGCACGAAATGGAGAATGCCTGCCACTGGCTCTCGTATCTGGCAAAGACTT
>CAZORN010000037.1:0-19830 GCA_964581935.1 uncultured Victivallales bacterium | reverse complement strand
CATGGTTTCGGGAGGCAGGGAAATGCGGTCCTTGAACCGATAGCGTCCGGTCAGCGGTGGGTCCGTCTCGAAAAAATGGCTGTAACCGGGCGTATTCGCTAGGGAAAAATCTCAAGGAAAGCACAATCTGCTTGGACGCTCCTGAAACTCCCCGATGATTTCCGCGATCATCTTCTCTTACCGCAACGCCACAATTACCACTCGACTTTTGAACTTGTTGTCGTAGCTTCTTTTATTTCGACGACCTCTTTCATGTAAAACATAAAAACTGCAGATTACGACCCATTTTTACCCCAATCCAACCTGTCCAGCTTTCGGGGGCAACCGCAATGCCGTTCTATTGCTGTATTTTCTTGATCTTTTGATGGTTGTTGCCGATTTTTCGCTTTGTATCCATTACCGGAAACAACAGAGAAAATTTGAAATGGCTGAATGATTTATGACTATCGGCGGGAAAGAAAAATGGAAGAAAATGAATCGCTGGAGCAATTGTTCCGAAGTCAGGTGGGGAAACTGAAGGAAACATATGACCCAAGCGATTCCGGCGAAAGTCCCGAAAAGAATCGAGAAGCGGCATGGCGGCACATTCCAACGCCCATAAAGCCACTTAAAGCCAATCGGGAAGTTTTACCGGCAGGTTGCTTCGAATGGATTCATTGGCGCAAATGCCGATCATGGCGCTGGCAGCCCCTGCGTCGAAACCGGCGGTCTGACCGAACGGATCAGCTTCGATTCCACCGAACAGGTGGTCGAACATGGCCCAGTCTCCGCCGCCGTGTGGAGTCGTGTTTTCTTCCATGCTGATTTCCCGCATGACGACATTGCGCCGGGTGGTCCCGGTAACAATGCGGATGGTGTCCGGCACTACATAATCCGCCGGGCGGGTGGCATGATTGACGGTGCCGACCTCAATCAGACCGTGATCGCCGGTAAAGACAATCCGGTAGCCCTGCCATGCCGAATAAGCGTTAAGCGCATAACTGACCTGGATGCCGTTCCGGTAGCGGATCAGGGCATTCATGGTGTCGTAAATATCGATATTCGGATCAAAACAACACTGGTCACGGAGGTAGCCGTCGCTTTTTTCCGCCTCAAAATAAAGTTTTTTGAAAATATTGCCGTCACTTTTTGGATTCAGATCGGCGTCCTCCAAACAAGTGTTCAGGGCAGCGGGACATTCTTTCGCGTGAGTGCAATCGCGGCAGCGGGAACCGCGATAGGGCCCCGCCGCGCCAAATTGTTGGAGCGATCCCCAGGCGAAAACCTCAGCGGGAGTGGCATCGAGGAACCAGTTCAGCAAATCGAAATTATGCGTGGCTTTGTGAACCAGCAGACCGCCGCCGTTGGACAATCTCGAATGCCAGCGGTGAAAGTATTCAATACCGTGGGTGCGGTCGATAAACCATTCGGCGCTGACGGTATGGATTTTCCCCACCGGCTGTTCCATCATCACTTCTTTGATCGCCGCCGAATAGGGAGCAAACCGCATATTGAATGTGACCGTCACTTTCCGTCCGTAATGCTGTTCGGCGCGGCGGATGCGCTCAATCCCTTCGCGGTCCATGGCCAGCGGCTTTTCCACCACAGCGTCAAGTCCATGGGAAAAAGCCAGTTCAATCAGATCGGGATGGGCGCAGTCGGTAACGCAGATCACGGCGGTATCCGGGCGGACGGCCTCAACCATCGTTTTGAAGTCGGTGAACATGGGAAGGTCTTTTCCGGTCAATTGACAGAAACCGGCCATCCGTTCCGGATTCCGGTCGTAAAGTCCCACCAGTTCCGAATGCCCGGAACACCGGTTGATGATGCCCTCGGCAAAATTCAGGGCACGGGTACCGGTTCCCGCGATAATGATTCTTTTGCGTGTCATTTTGTTTGCTGCCTTTCCGTAATTTTCAAGTTTTTCAGAAAAACCGCCGGCACGCCGTCCGTCCGGGACAGCGTGCCGGTAAATTGAATCGCCTTGACTTCATCGCATTTGCCGCGCTGCGGGATATTTTTGCGGTCATTCAGGGAAAAAACCGGACTGTCTCCGCACTCCAGCTCCAATTTCAGGCGAATCCATTCGCCGTTGCGCATTGGCACAAGCCGCTGGTAATTGTTGGCGGCGGCGTCAAAGTAGCGGAGGTCGCCGGTGTCGCCGCGAACCATCAGGTTGACGCCTCCGAGATTGAAACTGAAACGGCTCTGACCGGTTTTGCGGATGAAGAAATTTTCCGTTTTCAAACTGAACTCCACTTGAAGGCGTTTGCTTTTGGGGAAATCCAGCAGCAGGTCAAAAGTGCCGGTTGATGTTCCGGGAACCGGAATAAAACGCAGTTCGCGTTCCTGTGTAACCTCAATTACCGCAGTGGACGGAACGGCAGGATTGCGGAGCCGCAACAACTGTTTTTCCACGGGTTTGGCATCGGTGAACAGCCGGGCGCGCCGGGCGTTTTCCGCCGGGTTCAGCAAAGGACCGGGCGCCATTTGATTCAAATCGAATCCGGCGGCAAAACCGGCCAGCGGAAAAGTCAGGGTCAGAATCCATGAATAACGCATTGATTTACCTCACTTGATCCGGTTGCTGCGCATCATTTCGAGAAGCGTCGGATGCAGAACTTTTTTCACCGGAGCCGGATGCAACGTTTTGCCGGCCAATCCGAGACGTTCCAAGGCTTTGGTTTTCGGCAAAACGCCGTAGTAAGGCCAGGCGGCGTCAAACTGATTGAGCATGGCGACCACCGCCAGACGTCCGGCGGCAGGATCGGCGGCTACGACTCGAATCCGATTGTCCCCGGCAAAGGCGCGGCCCCGCTGCCAGTCTTTCAGTTCATCCCGGTTCAGCTCAAGACTGATCACCACGGCGTCTTTGCCCGGTTCGGCATTGATGGCGGGTTCAGAGTAACGGCCGGTCAGGGCCATTGTATAAAATCGGAACCACTCGGCAATGCGTTCGACCTCGTCAAGCAACGGCGGCGGAGCCTGAATGATCACCTGGCCTGTTCTGACTTTTTCGGGCAGGCGCATCGCAAGAAGGGTTTCGGGATCCAGTTCATCGGCGGTCACCGACGGATATTCCACCAGATTGAGCTGTCCGGAATTCAGATTGGCCGCCTGAACGTCTGCCGGCCATTTGGCGGAATCGACGACATACTGAACCGGTTCCTTGCCGGTGAAGCGTTTGACGTCCGACTCGCAGCTCACCCGGACCGGCGCCCCGGGTTCTCCCCGAAAGAACGTTACTGGCCATTGCAGCGGAACGCCGGTTTTGAGCACCAGCCGGTGAAACGGTGTTTTGCCGGGATTGGCAATCTGTTCACCGGTGACTTCGATTTTATGTTTCGGCAATTTTCCGACGCCGCAAATCCGGAGGACGAGCACCGAACGCGCCGGCAACTGGATGGCGGCTTCCGTACCCTCAGTGGTTATTTCCGAACAGACGGGGTGATTGGGGGCGCCGGTAATCAGTACCGCGTCGCCATTCCAGTAATGCGGCGGAAAAAATATTTTAAACTGCTGTTCCCGGGCTTCCGGATTGATCAGGACAATCCGGCTGCCGGGTCCCTGCCCGTAACGGGCCGCCAGAATGGTATCCGGCACATCAACCGCCGGCGACGGCTGCCATCCATGGCGAATCAAATCCACCAGTTCCGGAATGGCTTTAACCATATTTTCGATTCCCAGCGCCGGCATGATCGGCGCCGGAACCGCCCCCCAGTAATAACTCAGGAAACGGATATTGTCCATAACCTGCCGGTAAGCGTCGACGGCTTCCGCCGGGGTCAGGTCATCCCAGTCGATCCAGCGGAGCTCATCCGGCGAAGCTCCCTTGTGCCAGATCAGCGCTTTCGGCGCGCCGAGGCGGGCCCGCATGGACTCAATGCGCAGCAGGCGGTCCGTATGGCCCATCGGATGCCCCTCGTATAAACCGGCGTCTGTACGGACCCCGATCATGTAAGGCGAGACCAGTTTGAAGTTGACCGCATTGGCCATCCGGTATGGACCGGAAAACTGGAGGTGGTTGTAGTCCAGCAGTTGCGCCACTCCTACCGCTTCCAGCGCCAGCGGCCTGCCCGCCTCGAAGCTTTTGGGATCGCTGTTCTTGAAACCGGCGTGTTCCGGACCGATTCCGCGATGGGCGAAACAGGAATCCCATCCGACCCCTCTGCTTTGGGAATATTCCAGCGGAATCCGCTTCAGGCTCTCCAGAAAGAGATTGCCGTAAGGCGTACCCCATGGGTAAATGCCGTAAAGAGTGTCCTGGCCCCAGCAGCGGCGCTTTTGTTCGTCGGGGAAAAGGGCGATTTCCGGAAAATGCTTCTTCCCCATGTCCCATTCGGTCCAGGAAACGTTCAGATACCACATCGGCGCCACATTCTGGAATTCTGCCGGAGTGAGTCGACGACGGATATTTTCCCGGTGCCGGGCGACCTGTTCTTTGGTGTAACCGCCCCATCCGGTGGACCATTGTTCGGAAATGGCCCAGTCGCCGCCGCGGATGAACGGTTTGTAGCACCATTCCCAACTGCCGCGTCCGCCGAAAAAGCGGCGAATCAGGTCGCCGGTAAAGTGATAATCAAAATTTTCCGGTTTCCAGTAAAGATAAGAGGTCTCGCCGGAAATAACATCCGGATCAATCTGCGCGGCAGGCCGGAAAGCGGCAGGAAACAGCTCATACCATCCCTGAATGACATCATGATAGCCGTAGCGGGCGGGAACGGCGGCTGCGGTCAGATTGGCCTCAAAGGTCTTGCCTGGTTCCAGATACACCGGCAGAGCCACCAGCAGTTTTTCCATGCCGTTTTCCTGAATCCGGTCGGAAATAATCCGGCTGCAGAGCATCAGCGGGTCAAGTCCCAGAATCAAGGCGGATCCGGCGTCGTAAGCCGCGTTGACCGGAAACCAGTTCGACAGATTATTATCGTCAGGATCGAATTTCAGTCGATTCTGATTCAGATAGCCGTTCCACCAGGTGAATTGCGGAAACGGAATGGCGGCAGTAACGGACAGTTTCAGCAACAGAGGTTGGGAAGAAGTATTTTTCAAGCGGACCTGGAGATCGGCAACGTCATTTCCGCGCCTTTTCATCTGTTCGCTGCATTCCACTCCGATGGCTTTGGGATCAACCGCGGCAAAACGTTCCGGAGCCGTTGTCCCCGACACCAGTTGTTCCAGTTGCCATTGCAGGGTTACCGGACGCGGCAGGAGGGCGGACTTCAGTTCCGCCTCTCCGGCGCCGACCGCAATACTCAATATAAGGCCTGATAAAACCAGCAGTTTTCTCATCTTATTTCCCATTGGTTGATTCCTTCTCCACTTCCGGGGTGATTTTCAGTTTGCCGATTTTGCCGCGGAAAAAATCACCGCTGCTTTCCTGCGCTCCGAGAGCGGTGTATTTTGAGTAACGGTGATAGCCCGACGCCGGAACCGGTGCGCCGCTGACGCCATTGGTCTCCACCGTCAGTTGCTGCTGGTCAAAACGAACCCGCAACTGGTTCCAGACATTCGGCTTGAGAGCGGGACCGGTCGCCCGGACCGAAGCACGGCCGGTTTCAGAATTCTGGTTGCAGAAAACAGTGACATTCGGACGCCCTTTGAACAACTGAAGCGTAAACGCCGCGCCGCCATTGCTGAGCAATGTCTGGGTGCCGTTCAGGTCATACGGCCAGACCGTCATCTCGACGGTATATCCGGCAAACGGCGGCACCAACGCCATCGGCAGGCTCGCATACTGGCGGCCGTCGAATTCCAATGACCAACTGCCATCGGGCTCCTGTACCGGTCTGGGCGCGGCTTGATCGGTTGACTGATTGACAAAACAGCTGTATAACGGATTGCCGTAATAAGACTCCCCGCTGCCGATATTCGTCACCAGCGGAGTATACCCGCCTCGGATGCCGGCCAGCTCCCTTCCGGCGGGAGTGAACAATACCGAACCGCGCAGCGGCGAAAAATCATACTCGGCAACGGTCAGCAGGCCCCGGTCCACAGCGACAGTCACCGGCCGCGCGTCGCCCACGGCAAAGACCGGCATCATCGCTGATTTGCCGGACGAACGGTAGAGCGATTGCACCGCGCCGCGGTAGATCCGGTAGTTACGGTCGACCGTTTGCAGGTAAAAAACGTTTCTCGGATCGTTCGGCTGAACAAGTGCGGTAAATTCCACCTCTTTGGCATTCACCGGTTCCGGCATGGCAATCTGCGAGTAATACGGCGCCGCCACCAGATTGAAACCGTTGGGACCGGAAAAGCCGTAACTTCCCAGTTTGAGCAGTTCCGCCAGCTTGATTTTCCCCTGAACCACTCCGGGAAAGTTCACTTCCAGTTCCGCCCGGTCCAACCCGGCGCGGTCGATGACCGCAAAGGCGTGAATCGGCCATTGGCTTGAGGAGAATTTTTTCAGGCTCCAGCGATTGCCGGAACAGCGGAAAGGATTGGAACCGGACGAGGTGACTTTGCCGGCGTCATGCCAGATGAGCGATCCATTGAGCAATGTCGGCCGGGCATGTCCCTGAAAGGAGATCCGGATCACCAGTTCGCTGTCATTGCTGCGTGCAAATTCCCGTTTGACGTCATGCGAATAAACCACATCGACGCCGGAAACCAGTTCCACACTGCGGAGCGGTTCGGGACTCTTGACTTTACCCTTCACTTCCAGCAGGCCGTCGGAGCGGATCGTACCGAGCTCAAGCGAAAGCCGAGTGCCGGAAGCCAGATCGCGCAAAGGCTGTTTGACCCATAGATAATCCCAATTCCAGTTGGCTCGCAGTTCAATCGGCTGAAAACCGTCGGCGTAAAACTGTTTTCGACCATTTACTTCCACTTCCAGCCTGGGCAACAGTAACTGATGGTTCACCAGCTCCTCACTCGATACGGTGGACACCGCACTGTCCAGCCGATCGGGACGCAACATTTTGGCGGGAAAACGCCTGACTTCCTTTCCCCGGCAGTCGGTCAGGACCAGCGTAACAGCGAGCGGCGTTTTGACCGTGCCGTCCGGGATATTCAAAACTTCCAATTCAAGCAGCTGTCCGGCGGCGAGTATACGCCGATAACTGAGCACCAGATTGGGAATCTCCGGCCGATCCCCCGGCAACATCGACGGTGCTTCCCCTTTCAACTGCTGCGCATAATTGCGTATAACCCGGAGGGTGCTGAAACTGGTGGTCATGGTGGGACGGAAACAGGTGTTTTCGTTCTCCTCGTCCCATTCCACGCAGTTGATGAAATCGGGCTTGGCCAGCAGGGCGCTGTCCATAGTGCCGCGCAGCATGTCCGTACCGAAACAGTCCATTGAGTATCCGATATGGTGGCAGTTCATATGTCCGACTTTCACTCCCCAGCCAAGATACTTCATGCGGAATTCCGGCTCGTTCATCACGCTGTGAATAATCGGGATGACCACCTCCCGGTCATATTCCGCCTGATAGCGGCGATTATACACAGCAGGACTGTTGTAATAAAATCCATCCACCACCCGGAGCCAATTACGCAGTTTTTCGCGCATTTTCCGGATATCGGACACCGTATAAGTGTTGCCGGAACCGCTCGGACGCAGTTTGAAATCAAACGTTCCCCAAGGCATCAGAATGAAACGGTCGCCGAATTTTTCCGTCAGCGCCTTTTTCAGCGCGGCCCAGTATTCCAGGTCTTCCGACACGGGATAAGAAGTCAGCACCACCTTGCCGTTGATCCGGAATGACTGCGGGGTGTTCAACGCCGCCTCGGCAACCGCCAGACGTCCGGGCAAGTCATAGGCTCCCGGTTTGACAAACTGGTAGAAATATTCCGGCATTACCGTGATTTCATAACCGGGGGTTCCGCAATGATTGTAAAGGTCCTTACGCCCGGAACTTTCCGGAAAAAAAGCAAACCCGGCCAGTCCGAAGCGTTTCAGCAATACGGCCTCCGTCTGATAAGTCGCCGGTGAAATAAAGTTTTTATCCTGATAGGTTCCGGCAACAACGCTGAAACCGCCGTGCTGACGGAATGAAGAGTCCTGCATCAACGGGCGGTCAAGCCAGCGATGCAGATAATCATTGCGTTCCAGTCCGTATTTCAATTGCGCCCGGGCAAAAATCTTCGTGTCGCCGGAACGGCGCTGGAACTGCGGAGAACTTTGACTCCATTCCTGAAGCAGTTTGGCGGCTTCGGCATCCGGCATCGGATTGGCGGCAAGCCCGCCGGCAGCAAGGGCAATCAGGCAAATCAGCATGCGTTTCATCTGGCATTGTCTCCGAAAAATCAGTTGTAACCGTTCCATTGAACCAGGGTGCGTCCCGTGCCTAATCCTTCATACGGGTTGAGCACATTGGCTTTCAGGTATCCGACATGGCTGTCTCCATAGAGAATATTCACTCCGCTGGAATGCCGCGCATGGGGATTGCCGACGCTGGTCGAAGTGCTCAATGAATAGGTGACACGATAGAAGCCGCTTTGTCCCTTGGCAGCGTCGACGATACGGCTGTCCATGACAAAGTACATCAGACTGGGCTTCAGGATGTCCGAATAATGCAGATTGGTTGTGTCCAGCGCAGTGCTCCCCTGGTCCTGTCCGCGCCGGAACCGTCCGCTGCCCGCCGTGGTATAGGCATACCCGTATCCCGAATAGGGCATGTCATTGGACTTGCTTCCAATCGTATTTTGAGGCCGATCCGGATTCTCCACGGCCAGCGAATCGCATAACAGGGTCTTCGGCGTCAGGTATTTCATCGAAACAAAATATCCATTCCAAAGACAAGCGACTTCTCCATTCCAGACGGAGGTGTAACGGATGACATAACCGTTGGATTCATCGCAGTAATTATTAAAAGCAATCCCCTGCTGACGGAGATTGCTTTTACAGTTGACGGCACGTGCCTTTTCCCGCGCTTTGTTCAATGCAGGCAACAGCATTGCCGCCAGCGTTGCGACAATGGCTATCACCACCAAAAGCTCAATCAGTGTAAAACATTGACGGCACCTTGCCCGGTTCTCATCATTTACTCTCCACATCAGTTTTTTCCTCCTTTGATTTGGGTTGGGGAAGCAATTGTTTTTCCCGGATGATAATCTTTTAAAACATAATGGCAGGCGGGCCGGTAAGCCGGATTTTTCAGCCATGCCAAAATTTCCTGATAAACTCTCTCACTGTGCCGCTCCATGTCCGGATAGTGTCCGCTCAAGCTGAAATCGGGAACATCTCCGGAATAAGTCAAAGGCGACATCACCGACAAATGCTTCGGGACTTCCAAACCATATCCCCGGGCAACCTCCTGCAATACCGAAACGCATTTTCCCACTCCGCAAATGACCGCGGTGGGCCGGCAAGCCGGGTTTTTCAGCATGGCGCTGCTCATGGGAATCAGTTCCGCCGGGAGGTTTCGCCACTGATCCTCGCCGGAAACCTGAATCCAATGATCGTGCATTTCCAGTCCATACTGTTTGATCAGGGTCAAAAACAGATGGTAAAAACGCCGGTTTTGGGAATTCAGTTCCGGAAGCTTCAATATGCCGCCCAAAAAACCGATTTTCCGGTGTCCCAGTTCATACAAAATCCGAATTTCTTCTTTCATGCTGACTTCGTCGTCCAGCATAACGGTATTGACGCCGGGTTTGTCGTAATGGCTCTCCAAAGCCACATGCGGCACCCGGTTTTCACGGATCCGGTCCAGTATTTCCGTCAGATATAGCGGCGATGATACGATGAAAGCATCCGCTCCTTTATGAAACAAAACTTCATCCAGGTCATAATAACTGGGTGTGGTCGGCGGATACTGCCAAGGAAAGAAACGGACAAAATAACCCTGTCTGACCCCGCGCCGCAACACATGTCCCATCTGGAGCGGCTCATGAAACAAATGAACATAAGCGTCCGGCCGAGTCAGGTCCGTCCGGGTGAAAAAACTGATATCCAACTTCTTGTATTTCTGCCGCAGCGCTTCGGGGGCAACGACCGTGCCGCTGAACTTCTTGCGAATGATGTAACCCTCTTTTTCCAGAAACGCCATCGCATTCCGCAAAGTCGGCCGGGAAACCCCATACTGTTTTGCCAGCTCGAATTCCGTCGGCAACAACGTTCCCGGAGCCCATTGCTTGCCCGAAATATATTTCTTCAGATCTTCAACAATCTGCATGTAAATCGGCAGGCAGCATTTTTGCATCATAAGGCAAATCTCATGTTAATCTTGTCTTCTTTATTAACATAGTATACATGGAGACTCCCGAAATGTCAATCCCCCTTGAGCGAAAAAAATCTGATTTATTTCATTTTCTGCGTGATTAATCTCGTTTCGAGATCAAATCAAATCTGAAATTATGCCTGAAAACCGCTTTCTCTTCGTAGAGCACAATATCTGCCCGATTCAGCAAGCCTTTATGTAAAGAACAAGTCTTTTCACAGGAGCAGAAAAGCGGCACGACAATATCTTCTATTCCAGAAGCCCTCTTCTGGAGTGTGGAATTGACTTGGCGGAATACTTTCTCGCGGAAAATAGAAAAGAACCGGAAATATTGGATTTCCCCATATTATAATAAATGAAAGGAGACTCTCCTGGAGCGGATCTGTATTTCCTGTCGCGTCTCACGGCCATCTATAAAATTCCATTCGGGAAAAAGTGGAAAATGGTTTGTTCCGCCGTCCGGACTACCCGCCGAAAGGATATCAGGATGGCTTGTTTGCAACAATTTGCGGCGGAAAAACCTATGGATTTACCGGACAGCAGGTTCCGACCGCGGACTGTGCGAAAGAAGCAAGCGTTTTTCATTGCTGTTCTGTGGATCCAGAAAATTTTCCATTTTTTTTAGAAAGACGATTGACAAAAGAAAATCTTCTGTTATAATAATAACATAGCACAAGAAAAATAACCGAGGATTGCCCGATGGTTCGAATTCTGAAGTATAATGAAGCAAAAAACAAGATTGCAGAAATCATCGGCAGCCGTGGATTCAAGAAAGGCGATAAACTGCCGCCTGAACGTGAATTCGCGCAAATGCTGGGCGTAAGCATCATCTCCATCCGGCGTGCCATCGAAGAATTTCAGGAAGTGGGACTTGTCCGCAGGGTTCAGGGAGTAGGAACTTTTCTTTCCCGGGAACTTTCCGTGCCTGAATATTCGAGCAAAGTGGGAATCGTAAGCATTTGCGATCCCTGCTTTCCCGACGGGAAAGCGATGGCCCAGCTTCGTCAGACCCTGGAACCTCATTTTGCCGATTACTCTGTTTTTGCTGTCAACAGCGAGCTGATGCCATCCATGGAAAAACGGTTTGCCGAATGCGATTATTTCATGATTTCCGGGTTCATCACACCGGCATGGCTGGACTATCTCGGGAGTCAGGGCAAGCGCATGGTCCAAATCGGGGTTGCGCAGCATAATTATCCGGTGTGCCGTGTGATTTTCGACTGGGAAACCGCTTTTGAAGAAACCCTGCAGAGATTCAAGCGCCGGAAACAGCGGAAATTTGGACTGCTGCTGGTCAATTCTCATGCCGCGAACTGCTCTCTGGAACGTCATGGACTCTTTCGGAGAAAATCGGCGGAAACAGGAGTGGAATGCCGGGAAGAATGGGTTCTGGAGGTGCCGCCCGAACGTCCATTTGCGGCCATCCAGGAATACATGAAGCAATATGGGAATGAACTGGACGTGCTCCTGATGGATTATCACGTTTTCGCCTTCTTCTCCATCAGCAATCTGCAGCATTCATTCAAGATGCCGCCAAAGGTTGTGGTAATGCAGACGGACCGGATTCTGCCGAACGAATTTGATGCCGATCCCCGCTTCTGTGAAATTTATTTCCCGGAATCCATTGTTGAAGCGGCTGTCCATGTTCTCTATGACTATCCGTGCGCATTTATGTCAAATCATGAAACGTATCAAATAAAGCCTCATTTTTCAGGAAAGGCCTTCGAGATAAACTAGGAGGAATAATATGAAGAAGATATTTACATTGGTTGAGCTTCTGGTGGTAATTGCCATTATCGCAATTCTGGCTTCTATACTTCTTCCGGCATTGATCAAAGCACGCACTAAAGCCGGGACGGCGGCGTGTCTTTCGAATGTCCGGCAGCTCGGCGTGGTCATCACAAACTATCTGGGGGACTACCGGGACTATGCCCCGAAGTATGGCGTTGCCACCACGTTGTCTCTTATACTGTCGTATGATAAGACTGCGGCAAAGCTGACGCGCTGCAAAGACGGACCGGCCGGCTATATGAATTACGGATTTACGCTGGAAAACAGCATGAAGCTCCCCATCGGAATCAAAAAACCGGGTGACCGGGCACTGGCTTTTGATGCGGGCGGAAACCAGGGGTTCAATGCCTATTGGAATGTCGCGGGACGCACCCCGAACAACGAAGCGTATATTCCGGGGGGACGCGTCATCTCCGGTCTGGTGACGTTCAACGGAACCGCAAGCGTGGCCGTTTTGCAGAAGGACTTCGACTTCGGACGCCACGACAAAAAAATCAATATTCTGTATTACGACATGCACGCGGGAACCATGACCGCCCGCGACGCGGCGATTGAATGTTATGTAAAGGGTTTTTCCGTCGCCAGTCTTTTCGCTCCAACCAAATAATTCAGGAGATTTTTTTTCATGAAACATCTGTTTTCGGCAATATGGATCATCGGTGCAATGCTTTTGGGTGCGGCTGAGCCGCCTCCGGGAACCCTCTTCCGCGAAGCGGAGGATTTCAAAAAAATCGGGCCTGGCTGGACGGTGACTCCGCACGTCAATTCCGGTTATTCCGGGATGCCGTCCGGCGGAAAACTGGTGCGCGGATGCTGGGCGGAAATGGGGACGCTGAGCGATGTGTTTCCGGTGGAAAAGGACGGCACTTATCGGATTCTCGTCCGCTATATTGACCTGGGAACGGCTTCGCTGCGCAGCAAAATCGGATTCAAGGTTACCGTCGCTCAGGATGGAAAGACGGTTGCCGAAAAGGTGTTTGACGACAATGAGGTTTCTGTCCGCAGCACCCCGGAAGGCAAGAAAAAATGGGGCGCAGGATGGGCGGTGTTCATCTGGGGAGAGCTTTCCTGTCCGCTGAAACAAGGGGAATTCACGGTGTCCGTTTCAAAGATGGATAAAAGCAATCCGACCGGACTCGCCCGCAATATCGACTGTATCGTGATTACGCCTGATCCGGTTTATATGCCTCATGTGAATGACTTCCAGAAAAAAACCTATGTCAGGATCCGCGCGGGGGAAGAACAGAATGTGCCGATGGCGATTCATGGATTCGGTGTCTGGGGAATGCACTTCAATGTCACTAAAAAAGGATTTTTCAAAGGGGTTTATACCGGTCTTAAAAAAGAGGATTATTTCAGTGCGGGAGACGTCTCGCCTTTCTTCCAGATCAACGAGTTGGCGAATCTCGGACAGACGGTCCGTTATTCTCTGGACGCGGTTCACGGGTACGGCAGTCCGCAGGAAAACGCCCATTTCACCATCGATTTTTCCAACACCCCCGACGAATCCGGAATTTTCAAGAGCATCACCCGGAAAGGCAAAGGCAGCGGAATCGTCCTTCTGGTCAAGAACGAAGGCGAATGGACGTTGGAAAACGATATTGAGGAATCGAAACGGAATCTTGACCGCGCTCAGGCAACGAAAACGGCGCCCGGAAAACGCCCCGTCAAATTTCCTGTTGCGGTCAGCCTTTCCCTGAGCCAGACTTCGTGCGACGAAGTACGTAGAAATGAGCTGGAAACAATCCGTATTCTCGGAGCAAGTTCATTGAGTTTCGCCTCCCCGGAAAACGCACGTCTGGCACTGGACAACTACGGTTTTGCCCACGTGGAAAGCAACTGTTTCCTGTTTTCCAATACGAATCCGAAAGGATGTTACGGCTCACCCGACGCCGCAGGGATGGAACGGAGCATAGCAAAGCATGTCGAAACCCTGAAAAAATACAATCTAGCCGGACAGGTGACTTTCATCAGCTGGATGGATGAACCGGGCTATGGGCTGAAACATGTGCTGGAATGCAAGTCGTGCATCGGCCGCTTTCCCGCATACCTGAAACGCCAGAATCTCACGCCGGAAGAACTGGAAATCGTATCTCTGGATCAGGCACGGCCGCTTGGCGATCCATCGAATCCGAAATTATATTACTGGACCCTTCGTTTTTACACCGATAATCTCACCAATATGTACCGGATCCCAACGGAGATTCTGAAAAAATATCTGCCGGAAATGTCCACCGGAGCCAATTTCGGAACGGAAATCGTGGACAATATGGTCGGTCACGGAAACGACTGGTTCGATATTTACAATTCCGGCGCCCTGACATACGGCTGGACGGAAGACTGGCTCAATTTGTTCGGCACCTATCAGCTCTGCGCCTTCCAGACGGCGGCCATGCGGATGGTGACAGCGCCGAACAACCGCCAATTCGGGATGTACGACATTCTTCAGGGAAGAAGCGAAAACGAGATCAGGGCAAAAGCTTTTTCCCATATCGGTTCGGGCGCGAAAAGCTTGAACTTCTTCGCTTATGGCCCCCATTATGCCAGCGGTGACCATTCTAACCGTTCCGTTGAAGCGCTTCAGGCGATCCGCGATATCTCCCACACAATCGGCGCGTATGAAAATACACTGCTTGCCGCTCAACCGGTTCGCGGAGACGCCGCTGTTCTTTTTTCGCGGACAAGCGACTACTGGAACTATAAAAATTCCGTCGAGGGCGGCAATCCGTTCGGAGTGGAGCGCAGTCTTCTCTTCCTTCTGCTCCGGCATTCCGGAATCCGTCCCGATCTGCTTGATGAGGACCGTCTTTCCTCGGAACTTGCGAAATATCCGGTTTTATTTGCGGCCGACAGTCATATCGAAGCCAAGAATTTCGAAGTCATCCGGGATTGGGTGAAGCAGGGCGGCATCCTTTATCTCGGTGCCGGAGCACTTTCCCGCGACCGTTATAATGCACCGCTTCCGCCGCTGGTGGAACGCGGAGACCTGAAACTGAAAAAACTGACGGAAAAGTTCCTGATTCAGAATCTTGCCTCCATGAAGCCTTCCGAAAAAGTTTCCTTCGCCGGCGGCACCCTGCCGCTGATTCTCGGGAAACAGAATGTAAGCGGAGCGAAAATACTTGCGACGGCCGATGGAGGAGAAAACGTTTTGAGTGTCGCAAGTCTCGGAAAAGGCAAAATCATTGCCTGCGGATTTTTTCCCGGATTCAGTTATGTCAAGAATGCGCAGCGCACGGCAAAAAAGATGCCCTCCTGCTGGACGGAATATCCGGAAGACGGGCGTAATTTCATGCGTCTTGTCCTGAAGGAAACTTCCGCCGCACCGAAAATCACGGTAAGCGATTATCTGGTGGAACCCCATCTGCTGGAAGGTCCGGAGGGGACGCTGCTGGTTCTTGCGAACTGGAGCGGAGCCCCCCGCAGGGTAACGGTTTCCGTCAAAGGAAATTACCGCAAGGCGGAAGGTCTCAGAAGCCGTATTTCCGAACTGAAATCGGAAAACGGAGTCCTGACCTTTCAGACGGAACTTGCGGACAGCGACATCATTGCCCTGAAGTAAGAGAACCGGAGTCCCTGAAATGAAATATATCAAAATCCTGCTGTCCTTTTTTCTTGCGCTTCCGTCCTTTGCGGCGGAAATCCACCGTCTGCCGCCCGAATCGCGGACGTTACTCTCCTTTTCATTCGGAAAAGACGCATCCGTGGAGTTCAAAACAGGAAAAGGCAAGGAGGGATTCGCTTTCTTCAAAATGGGCGACAATGACATCTCCTGCCGCTTCACGGATGCAAACGGGAAATCGAAAAATATCCCTTACCGGACGAATGGACTCGCACGGCGCAATTTTGTGTGGAACGATCATCTTCTCGGATGGAGCAGCGTTTATGAGAAAATGTTTGCGAAGGATCTTTCCGTATATCCGCAGTCGGTGACTCTTGAAAACCGGAAGGGAGAAACGCTGGTTTTCCTGAATGGCGTGGCACTCAATGCGGTCCCCGCAATCGAAACGATTGTTTTGCCGGAGAAGCGGAATGTAAGCTGGAAAGAGTCCGTTCCTCTGAAGGAATCCGGATTCCGAATGTTTGATGTCGGACAGCGTTTCAATGCCTCCGGCGATCTGGAAATTCCCGAAAGCAAAGAGGTGGATGTCGGCGGAGTTCCGTTCCGTTTTTCACCGGAAGCGGAACTCAATCACATTGATCTTTCCTTGAGCTGGTTCCGGGAGGGAATGCTGACCAGCTACGAAGAACCGCAGACCGGCAGTTTCGGCGGACGCTGGTTCGGCGCGACGGGCAATGATCCGACCCGCATTCAGTTCCGTGTCCCGAATGAGGATTACGACTCCCTTTATCTGCTTGCGGCATTCGACGGAAAAGCGGACAGAATCCCGTATCTGACCGTTCAGTTTTTCCGCGAGAGCGGGGGTTTTCCGATTGATTTCGTATCGGAGAAAGTTCCGGCATTCACCGAACCCGGAACAAAGGCGTTCCCGGTGAAAGACAAGAATGGTAAAAAGCAGTATCTGCATTGCATCCGGATTCCGCTTTCTCCGTCGCTGCTCAAAGGGCTTTCCGATGTTCCTTTTCTGAATTTTGAACTCACGAAAATGGTTCAGACTTATATTGCTTGGCCCGATGCATTTTACTACAGCAGACATGCCGCGGGGCTTCCGTCCGGAGTGCGCATTTACGCCGCAACCCTCGGAAAAACGCCGGTGAAGATGGATTTTACACCCGATTCTTATGCAAATATCTGGAGTGCGCCGTCCGAAGTCTCTTATACGGCAACGCTGACAAATACCACACAACTGCCGGTGAAACACAAGCTGGAGCTTGCCGTCGCATCGCTGGACGGTCAGGACCGCCGGAAATTCACGGAAGACGTCGAAGTTCCGTCAGGAAAAACGACACAGGCAAAATTCCGTTTCACGCCGAAACGCTATGGACACTACGACCTCGAATTGACCGTCGACGGCCGGAATCCCTGGAAACGGACGCTTTCATATCTCCGTCCCCGCACGCACGAAAAACGCCCGTTCGACACCCGCGGCTTCCGGTTCGGATTCTGGAACTGGAGAGGCGAACATCGCACCCCGCAAGGAGCGGATATCATCCGTCTGGCCGCTCCCCTCGGGATGGAATCATTCGGAACGGGCATGGACGGATGGAGTAATCCTGAAACGGTGAAACTGCTGGAAAATTATGGGATACAGACTCATCTGGCATTCGGCTCCTCGGACCTGTGGGTGGTTTCCTATCTGGCGAAGCTGACAGGAAACGACGATCAGGATTTTGCAAAAATTCTGGACGCATACCGCAAAAAAATGGAAAAACCGTCCACGGCAACGGATCCCCGTCTTGTGCGCATTTTCGCAGAACCCAGCGGACTCGGCACCCACGGGGTCCTCCCGGAATTTTATGGCGAACCGGAAGCCGTCTTCACACCGGCGCAGCAGAAGGTGTTCGACAGCCATCACCGCCGGCTGACCCTGGCCGCCCGCGCCCTCAAACAGCTTGCCCCGGATGTGAAGCTGCTGATGCCTCACGGCGATCCGGTTTTCACAATTCCGTTCCTGAAAAAAAATGACGAGGCGTCGCGTCTCTTTCACGGCATTGCCGTGGACATCGGTTATTTCGAGCGTTTGCCCGAGCAGCAGATGCATCAGTGTTCGCTCCACCGGATGTACATGGTAAACCATTACTGGAAGGAATTCCGCAAAGATGAGCCTCTGCATGTGACATTTGAGGGACCGTGCATCGCTCCGGTTCTGCCTGGGGCGCTGACGGAACGGGAATTCGCCGCACACGTGATGCGGGCGAGCCTGATCCTCGGCGCATACGGAGTCAACCGGCAGTTCACGCTGGCGGCCCTGACCGACAGCGGCGACTACTGGGGAGAACAGCACTACGGCGGCGGACTTGTCGGGCAGATGCCCCTGCTGAATCCCCATACTGCGTATTCAGCCGTCGGCACTCTGATCCGCCATTTGCGCGACCTGGAGTTTTCCGGGTTCGTTCCGACAGGATCGCTTTCCACTTATTGTCTCCGTTTCCGCAACCTCAAGGACGGCGGAACCGTTTATGCCATGTGGGTAATCCGGGGAAAACGCGAGGTAAAATTCAACTCGCCCGTACGCTCTTTCGACGCAATGGACAATGAAAACATGTCGGAACGCGTCATCCTGAGCGATCTGCCGGTCTTTGTGTATCAGCCGAGTGAATTCACATTGGGGAAATCCGACCATTCCGATGCGAGCCTTGCGGAAGTTTATCTGCTCCTCGGCAACGCGGCGGATCTTTTCACGAAGCAATCCCCGGATACGGATTCCGAATATGCGGATGCCTTTCCCGAAGCCATCCGTCGTTTCCCGGCAGAAATGAAAACCGAGACCGTGAAAGCGCCTGCGCAATATGGCGGCAAGGCTCTTGCAGTCACGCTTCCGGAACAACCGAAAGACCGCGGAGTCATGCCGTTTTATACAACGCTGCATCCGGGAAAAAAGATCGGAATTCCCGGCAGGGCCTCATCGCTGGCGCTGTGGGTGAATGCGCATTCCGACTGGGGACGCATCGTCTATGTTCTCCGCGATGCCAAAGGCGAAAAGTGGATCAGCTGCGGCAGTAAAGGCGAATGGAACTCGGACGACATGCGCAACCTGAGCTTCTTCAACTTCGACGGGTGGCGACTGCTCCGCTTCCCCCTGCCTTCGAATGCCCCGTATGACACGTTCCGCGAAGCCTCTTCGCATTCCTGGGGATGTTCGGGCGGCGATGGAATTGTTGACCTGCCTTTGATTCTGGAAAAAATTTTCATTGAGCGCCGTCCGAAAGCCATGTATGTCAATACACTCGAAAAGACGGACGCGTCTCCTGTGGAGTTCGGAAACCTCTATGCGGAATACGATTCGGAATTCAACAGGATGCCTGCCGCCGTCGCACAGAGTAAAATCAGAATGCCAGAACCGCCGAAAAACAGGTTGAACAATCCGATTGCGGAACTGAAAAAGAGCGGGACTTTCCCCGCGCCGGAAATCATTTCGGCTGTTGCACCAGACTCTGCCGCGGACGGAACGCGTGCGCACTTTAATTTCAAGGAAGTTCCGGGAAACGTTTCGTATGACATCTACATCAGTCTCTATCAGGACGGTTCTGGAGCAATTCTGCTGGGCAAAAACGTGAAAAAATCCGGTGCACCAATTGGCGGATTCCGCGCCGATACGGATTTCTACGCATTCATTGTCGGGCGCGATAAAGAGAACCGCCATTCCGTTCCGTCGACTCCGTTCAAGTTCCGGATGCAGAATCAATTCGGAATGAGATAATTGTCTGTTTCCAAGAATTCATGGCTGGATGGCTAAAATCAAGAATACGTTACTCGCGACGGTTGTAAGGCAATCCCATCCGGGAATACAGGAACCCGGTGGGATTGTCTGTGCGAAGAATACGTCGCGTTGTATTGCCTTTTTACCGCCTTTGGAACCCCGGCATCATTCTCTGCTCCCCTAAATCGTCCGGGAACCTGCTGGAGGATCGATATGACAAAAATCAGAAAAATCTTTTCATCGGCTCGGTTTTCCGCTCCCATCTATTGCTAATTTCATCTTTTCTTCAAAGCATTATTCAAGATCATCATATATTCGTCCTTTTTCTTTTCTTTCTCCATGGGATCTTGAATCAGTTTCAAAATATCTTCCATTTCTTTCGTAGCGCAAGGAATATTTTTTTCTTTCACCCAAATAGTAAACTTACGGTATTTCGGACGAATATCCTTACCTCTTTGAGCGTTATCGGCCTTGTCGAAAAATGACGTAGCCTCATCAAGTTTTCCATAGTTCTCATAGATCTGTCCTAAAATAAAATTGGCAAAGAATGTTTTTTCTTCTGCAGCAGAAACATC
>CAZORN010000036.1:0-19875 GCA_964581935.1 uncultured Victivallales bacterium | reverse complement strand
CAGGCATAGACGCTGCGGAAATAATCGGTGTCGATTTCCGTCATGGATTCGGGGAAGTAGGAGATTTCGTCGCCCAGCCGGATGGTCACCCGGGAAGGCTCCAGTTTGACGGTCATGTTTTCGGGGACGGACGACATCGCGGCCAGCGCGCAGGCGATCCGCAGAATCGCGGCCAGCTTGTTGACCAGGCTCCGTTCCTCGCGGGAAAGGGCGGCGTATTCCGGATGAAGCATTTTAGGAGGGGACTTCCGGTGATAGCGTGCGACCAGAGCCGCGATTTTCCGGGATTCCGCGGAGATTCCGGGGATTTCGGTATTCTGGATGATGTAGTAGGAATGCTTGTGATACGCCTGATTGTTGATGAACAGCCCGGATTTGTGAAGGCGCGCGGCGATGCGGAGGATCAGCAGGTCGGGGTGTCCGAGACCGTGCAGTTTTTCGAGTTTCTTGAACAGTTCGTTGGCGAAACGGGTGGTGCGGTCGCAGTATTCGTTGGCGCAGCGGTAACGGGTGGCCGTGCGCATGATCAGGGAGTGGAGCTGATCTTCGAAACAGTCCTTCACGCTGAAGATTTCGCTGATGAAATCGCGCAGGAGAAGGAATTTGGTGGAGGCCATCGGGATGATGATGTTGGAGGCGTCGGTCAGACGGAGGAGGTTGTCGAGGATCATGCAGCAGGGCTGGACCATTTCGGCAAGGTCGGGGGCGAGTCCGTATTTTTCACTGATTTCCTCATAGGTGAACTCGGAAATTTCCGTGCGGAGGAGAAAGAACTTCTCCCGGGTGATGCTGGCGGCGCCGCCGGGCGGATTTTTGTCGCGGATGACTTTCAGCAGAGTGCGTGCGGAGGTCCCCATGGCGATGATGCTTTCCGCCTTGAGGTTTTCGGAGATGGATCTCAGTTCGCTGAAGGCGCTGTCGATCAGCATGGAGGTGTAGTAGTTCATGGCGGAGGCGGAATAGGTGCCGTGAATCTGCTCGATGGCTCGGAGAGTTCCGACCTTGAGGGTCTCGGTGAAGCAGAGGTTTCCGCAGTCGTAGGCGCTGACCTGGCAGGCGCCCGTGCCGATGTCCGCGATCAGGACGGGAAGCGTGTGGAATCCGAACCGGGCGGGGATTTCCTCCAGGACGGCGGTATAGTCCAGCCGGGCCTCGTCGGTGCCGGCGAAGATTTTGACGTCGATGCCGGTGGCGTGGCGGATCCGTTCGATGAAGATTTCGGCGTTTTCGGCTTCGCGCACGGCGCTGGTGGCGATCGCCTTGTAGTAGGCCACTCCGTATTCATCCATTTTCTGGCGGAAGTTGAAAAGAATCCCGCAGAGGATGTGGATGGATTCGTCGCTGATTTCTCCGTTGCGGAAGACATTCGATCCGAGGGGGACCGGTTTTTCAAGTTCTTCCAGAGGCGAGAAGGAGCGGTCCGCGCCGTTGACTTCGGCAATCAGCAGCCGGGCGGAGTGTGCGCCCAGGTCGATGGTCGCCATGATGATTTTCTGGTTTTTATCCTTGCGGAGCGGCATGGCTCATACCTTTCCCTCGGCGCGTGCGAGGATCGTGGCTCCGACCGCGACGGAGTCGTCGCCATAGGCGGAAAGGACGATTCTGATCTTATTGGACGGGATTCCGAAGAGATGTGCTTCAAAACTTTTCCGGAAGACCGGCAGGATGGCATCTCCCATGGCCGTGACGACTCCGCCCCCGAGAACGATGCAGTCCGGGGCGACGACCGCGCAGGCGGACGAGGCGGCGATTCCCAGCATGATGGAGCCTTTGTCGATGACCTGACGGACGACCGCGTCGCCGTCGGCGTAAGCCCTTGCCAGATATTTGCTCTTGATGTTGATCGTCTTTTCGTTGAGCTTGTCCGGGGGAAGCAGGGTCTGCTCGTTGCTTTTCTTGAGATGCTTCCGGATGGCTTTGACGTAGGCGATTTTGCTGCAATAGGCTTCGATGCACCCGCGGCGTCCGCATCCGCAGCGGCGTCCGCCCTTGCTGATGATCATGTGTCCGAGCTCGCCGGCGAGTCCGCAGTTGCCTTTGAGGAGATGTCTTTCAATGACCAGTCCTCCGCCGAGTCCGGTTCCGATGAAGAAACCGATCACGTTGTCGGAACCTTTGGCCGCGCCCGAATGGAATTCCGCCAGCGTCCCGAGGTCGCCGTCATTGCCGAGGTAGACATCCCGTCCGGTGATTTCGCGGAAGATTTTCTTGGCGGAGAAGTTGCGTCCGCCGAGATTGGTCGCGAAGGAACAGTCGCCGGTGGCGGGATCGACGGGAGACGGGAAGGCTGCGCCGATGTGGGGGATGTCCGCGATGCTCAAGTTCAGTTTCGCCAGAGCTTCCGCTCCGGTGTCCACCATGGTCCGGATGATGGCTTCCGCTTCCGCGGTCGAATCGGTGGGAGTCTTGGCCGCGGCCAGGATCTTGTTGTTTTCATCCGTGACTACCGCGTAGATCTTGCTTCCTCCGAGGTCGATGCCCAGAGCCAGAGAATCGTTCATGATAATATCCCTTTCCTGATCCGATGTCAAAATAATAAAGGATAAGGTAGCTTTGAATCAGTTTTTTGCAAGTCCGGGCCGGTTAAAATTCAGTGAGCCTAAAATTGGGAAACGGTAAATCCTTCCTCATTTCCGGGGAAGGTCGTCCGCGTCCAGACGGGCTCGGGCAGTTTTTTGACGATGTCCAGATAATCATCGGTCCGGCTGACGAGGATCACGCTCCCTTTCTTTTTCCGCTGATCCCAGATCAACGCCTCCAGATCGTCGAACGTCTTCAGGAAACGGTGCTTCGCTTCCGGATAGCCCAGCCCGTATTCGATTTCCCCCGGAGAGGCATACATATACATATTCCGGGTCTTGAAGGCCCAGCAGACATCCTGGAACGGACGCCGGTTGGTCACGATGATGCAGTTTTCAGAAGGGATCATCGGACGGAGGCTTTCCAGAAACGCAACCGGAGCCTTCCTTTCCGAAATCGCGTCGGGGAAAACCAGATTCGCTCCGATCACAACCGGGAACAGACTCGCCATGAAGACCATCAGCTTGAGATACGGGTCTTTGAACGTCAGCGAATAGCGCATCCCGGTCGCCCAGAGTCCCGCCACCAGCGCGATGAATCCGACTTTCCACGCTTCATGTTTCATGAAAAGGATTTCCGGGAAACCGGTCATCAGGTTGACGAGGAGCCCCGTCACCGTCAGGAAAAGGAGAACCCACAGCACTTGAATCGTGAGACGGAAAAGCTTTTCGTGTTTTTCCTCAATGAAGTATTTCTGAAGTCCGCAGGCGGTCAGGATGGCGAACGGGCCGAAGCACGGCAGGATGTAGGTTGCCAGTTTTCCGCTGGAGAGAGAGAAGAACAGGAACGGCATGACGAAGGAACAGAGGGCGAATTTCAGCAGGGGCGAACCGGAAATCTGCTGGCGGACGCCTTTGAAAATGCCGGGCAGCATGATGACCCACAGCGCGATGCCTCCCAGAAACACGGGGACGAAGTAGAAGAAATGATTGTCGTGCTGGGCCTTGTCTCCCCCGAAGAAACGCTGGACGTGTTCCACAAAGAAGAAATAGTGCCAGAAGTCGGGTTCCCGGAGATGGATCGCGATTCCCCACGGAACCAGAAGAAGAAGTGCGCCCAGAAGCGGCAGCCACGGCGTGGTGAAAATGAGTTTCCATTTGCGGTCCCAGATCAGATAGGGGACGATGCAGATCGCGGGCACGGCAAAGGCGATGAATCCTTTGCTCAGGAATGCGAACGCGCTCAGGATTCCGGCAAGGAACAGAAGCAGAAGACGCCGTTTGAGGGAAACACCGTCCTGGACCGCGAAGAAATAGGCTGTCATGGTCGCAGTGACGAAGAACGTGAGATACATATCCGTGATGGCTACGGTTCCGAGCACGAACACCAGCGGATAGGTGGCGAAAACCGTGGTTGCGATCAGGGCCGTTTTTCTGCCGCAGCAGCCGGCCGTCAGGAGATAGACCATCCATGCGGTTCCGAGCATGGCCAGGATGCACGGGAGCCGGAGGGCGAAGGCGTTCTGGCCCAGCAGAAAGAAGGAGACGGAAGAACACCAGTAGCTCAGGGGCGGCTTCTCAAAGTAGCGGACTCCGTTCAGGGTGGTCGTGAAGGGATTGCCGCTTTCCACCATCTCGCGCGCGATTTCGATGTTGCGCGTCTCATCCGGGGAGACCAGCGGACGTCCTCCGATCGGCAGAATGTAAACGACGAGGACGACGAGGACGATCAGAGCGGGCCAACAGTACTTCCGCATGGTCTTTTTCCTTTACTTTTCGATCTGTATCTTTTCGCTTTTGAGAGCGACCCAGCCCTCGCGTCCGGGGATGTCCCCCTTGACGATCGAACAGCGGGGAAGCGAAGACGTGTTTTCCGGAAGGAGTTCCCCCGGGGCGCAGAAGGTGATTCCGCGCGCTTTCGCCATGTGGAGGAAACGGTCGAACATCTCCGCGCAGGAGCCGCCTTCGGCTTCCGCGTGGATCGTGAGCATGTTGTATCCTTTTTCCACCGTGGCGAGAAGCCGTTCATTGTAATTCCCGTCGGTGATGCCGTTCTTTCCGAGAATCTCGTCGTAAGTGGGCATGTTCTGGGGCATCTGGGGCGTGTTCAGGAATTCTCCGTCCACCACGGGCAGGAAGATTCCGGAGCCCCGGCAGTCGCTGTTGTAACGGAAATTGAACCGCTCCTTGACGATCAGCGCTTCCGGTTCGCAGCGCCATCCGGGAACCGCCGAGCAGACCGGCGCCTTGCCGGTGACCCGTTCCAGTTCCTCGTAGGCCATCAGGATATGAGTGTAGACTTCTTCCTGTGACATTTCGTCGATATGCACCTGCCACGCGTGATGATCCCACGCGTGGACGCCGATTTCATGGCCCGTGTCGGAACACGCCTTGATGACATGTCCCAGCTTCTTTGCGATCCGGGGACCCGGCCACATCGTCCCCTTGAAGAGGATATCCATGCCGTACAGACTCGCGGCGCGGGTCCGCAGCATCTTCCAGAGAAACACCGGCTTCAGGAGACGCCACACGTGGCGTCCCATGTTGTCGGGCCCGGCCGAGAAGAAAAACGCCGCCCGGATTCCGTGCCTGTCCAGAGTTCTGCACAGACTCGGAACCCCGTCACGCGTGCCGCGGAACGTGTCGACGTCTACCCGGAGCGCGATCTTCATTTGACGCTGAATTCGCCGGATTCAACCGCCTGGCGGAGGAAGAAGTCCAGCGTGAGCGCAATGGATTCCTCCAGCTTGACTTCCGGTTTCCATGCCACGTATTTCCAGGCGTTCCGGATGCTCGGCTTGCGGTGCTGGACGTCCTGATAGCCTTTGCCGTAGAAGGTTCCGCTTTCCACTTCCTTGTATCCGGCGAAGGGCGGGAACTTCTTGCGGAGAGGATGCTTGTTGAACTTCTTGACGAGGATTTCCGCAAGCTCCTTGATGCTGGCTTCATTGGTCGGACAGCCGATGTTGATGATCTTGCCGTCGCACTTGCCGCCCTTGTTCTCGATGATGCGGAACAGGCATTCGATGCCGTCCGTGACGTGCGTGAAACAGCGTTTCTGCGCGCCGCCGTCGATCAGCAGGATCGGGGTGCCCTGCACCAGATTCAGGATGAGCTGCGTGATCGCGCGGGAACTGCCGACACGCGCGGAGGAAAGGCTGTCGAGCTTCGGTCCCATCCAGTTGAACGGACGGAACAGCGTGAAGCGGAGCTGTCCTTTGGCGCCGTAGGCCCAGATGACGCGGTCGAGCATCTGCTTGCTGCACGAATAGATCCAGCGCTGCATGCGGATGGGACCGAGGATCAGGCGGGAGTTGTCCTCGTCGAAATCCTCTTCGTCGCACATTCCGTAGACTTCCGAGGTGGACGGGAAGATGATCCGCTTGTTGTATTTGACGCAGTAGCGGACGATCCGGAGGTTTTCCTCGAAGTCGAGCTCGAACACTCTCAGCGGGTTGCGGGTGTATTCGATCGGGGTCGCGATCGCGACCAGCGGAAGCACCACGTCGCACTTGCGCACATGGTATTCGATCCACTCGCGGTTGATGGTGATGTCCCCTTCGAAGAAGTGGAAATCCTTTTTGCCGAGGAGATCGGAGATGTAGTTGCTCCGGAGGTCCATTCCGTAGATTTCGTAGTTGCCGTCGGCCAGGAGACGTTCGCTGATGGCGCTTCCGATGAAGCCGTTGACGCCCAGGATCAGCACGCTGGTTTTTCTCTTGATCGTCTGCTTGCCGGCGCCGAAGGTCATTTTCTCGACCAGCTTGGCATCTTGCGCGAGCTGTTTGCCGGAAGAGTAAAGGCCGTCTTCGAGCTGGGCGTAATCCACGCGGAGCGCGCCCTTGCCGCAGGCAATGGTCAGCGGTTCGGTAGTGAGGATGGTGCCGGGAAGGGCCTTGGCCGGGCTCTTCACCTCGGTGACGGACCAGAGGATGTATTTCTTTTCGCCGAGGAAGCTGAACGCGCCCGGATACGGACGCGTGACGGCGCGCACCAGATTGCGGATTTCAGCGGCGCTCTTGCTCCAGTCGATCAGGCCGTCTTCCGCCTTGCGGCCCCCGAAATACGTGGCCTTCCTGTCGTCCTGCTTCGTGAGCTTGAAAGTGCCCTTCTTGAACAGGGGGAGGGTCTTCTTGAGGAGCTTGGCGGCGGCGACGGTCGCATTGGCGTGAACTTCCTGCGCCGTATCGTTGTTGCCGATCGCAAACTTCTCCTGCGCAACGATTTCGCCGGCGTCCGGCTTTTCCGTCATGCGGTGCAGCGTGACGCCCGTTTCCTTCTCCCCGTTGATGAGCGCCCAGTTGATCGGAACGCGTCCGCGGTATTTGGGAAGCAGGGAACCGTGAAGGTTGAACGCGCCCTTTTTCGGGATGGAAAGCAGTTCTTTCCCGAGGAGGTTGCGGTAGTAGAACGAGAAGATGTAGTCAGGCGCCATTTTCCTGATGCGTTCGATCCAGAGCGGATGGTTCGGGTCTTCCGGGGCGCAGAGCTCGATGCCTTTGGAGGAAGCGAGTTCGGCCACGGACCGGAACCAGGTGTTCTCGGCGGGATTGTCCTTGTGCGTGAAAACGCACTGGATGTCGAAACCGTTTGCGAGCAGTGCCTCGATTCCTTCACAGCCGATGTTATGGTAAGCGAATACGACAACTTTCATTGATATGATCTCCCTTGGATTGTGTTGGTCAGGATTTGGGTTCGCCTTCGCCGCCGCGGATCACTTTTTCAATATAGAATTGAGGCCGTCCGCGGGCGTTGAGGTGGATTTTTCCGATATATTCTCCGAGCAGTCCCATGGCGGCGAACTGCGCGCCGATAAATACAAACAGAATCGCGAAAAGCGTGAAGACGCCGTTCTGTCCCCACTCCGGATCGTAAATCCGGGTCATGATGAAAATGACGATACCGAATGCCACGCCCAGAAGCGCGATGAGGAATCCGAGGAAGGTGAGCATCCGCAGGGGGAAGGTCGAGGTTCCGGTCAGCAGGTCATACTGAAGGGCGATCAGTTTCCAGACGGAATATTTGGATTCGCCCGCGGCCCGTTCGCCGTGCTTGACGTTTACTTCGATGGATTTCCGGGCGAAGGACATGGCCATCATCGGGATGAACTTGCCGTGTTCGCGACAGTCGAGGATCGCGGTCACCACCGCCCGGCTGTAACCCCGGAGCATACATCCGTAGTCGGTCATGGTGTTGCCTTTGGTGAGGCGGCGGACCATGTTGTTGACCATTTTGGACGCGATTTTGCGGAAGAAGGTGTCCTGACGGTTTTCGCGGATGGTCCCGACTACGTCATAGCCTTCCACCAGTTTTTCCACCAGTTTGTGAATCTCTTCGGGAGGATTCTGGAGGTCCGCGTCGAGCGTGATGATGTATTTGCCGCGCGCCTGGGAAAGTCCCGCCGTGACAGCGGCGTGTTGTCCGAAATTGGTGGAGAGAAGGATTCCGACAATTTTACCGGGGTTTTCCTCCGCGGCCGCGGTGATCATTTCCGCGGACCGGTCCGAGCTGCCGTCGTCGACCAGAAGGATTTCATAGGGAAGTCCGATCTTGTCGCATGCGGCGATGCACCGGGTTTCCAGTTCCTTCAGATTCAATTCTTCATTGTAAACCGGAATGACGATGGATAATTCAGGATTGTGTTCTGCCATTTTCCCGGGCTGTCTCCTCCCTGTTACGAACAATTACATCTTTATTGAAGAAAGATATTTCGACATAATATAGACTCTTTTCCGGTAAAATTCAAAACCCCGCGGAGGAAAAAACAATTTTTTATGCGATCCGTCGGGGTATGGGCGCCATCGGAAAGAGGAAAACAAAAAGTCTGCGGGTTCCCGTTTTCAACATGAATTTGTCTTTTCCGTTGTTCGTTTCCGGAGATATTCCGGATTCCCGATGGATCAGGAATTTGAACGGAAAAGAAAGAAACGGGTAATTCAAAAAAATATGTCCGGTTTTGTACGTCTCATCATGCGCCGGATTTTTTTTCTTCCAGCTCGCCCCAGCGGGCGTATGCGGCGTCGAGTCTGGATTTCAGGGACTCAAGTTCCTTCTGGAGCGGGGCCGCTTCGGCGGAACGGGTCCGGTAAAATTCCGGGTCGGAGAAAAGGGTTTCGATTTCTTCGATTTTCCGTTCGGTCTCCGCGATGGCGGCTTCCAGCGATTCCAGTTCGCGGGTTTCCTTGTAGGTCAGCCCGCTTTTCGGCGCGTTTTTCTGTCGGGGCTGGACCGTCTTTTCGGAGGTTCCAACGTTGGACGCGGACTGCGGGGATGTCTCCGCGCCGCGCCGGGTCCGGTCCGCAAAATAGGAGTCGTAGTCGCCGATCACCTGAACCAGACGTCCGTCCGGCTCGAAGGCGAGGATGTGGGTGCAGACCCGGTTCAGGAAATAGCGGTCGTGGCTGACGACGGCAAGACAGCCCTCGTAGGTGCGCAGGGCTTCCTCGAGGATCCGGAGCGTGGAGAGGTCCAGATCGTTGGTCGGTTCGTCGAGGAGCAGAAAGTTGCCGCCGCCCCGCAGGATTTTCGCAAGCGTGAGACGTGCTTTTTCTCCGCCTGAAATCCGTTCGACCTTCGTATTGATCCGGTCGTCTTCAAACAGGAAGCGCCGGAGATAGCCCCAGATGGAGATCCGTTCCTCGCCCAGATTGATGGTTTCATGTCCTTCGGCGATTTCCTCCAGAACCGTTTTTTCCGGATCGAGCGCGATGCGGTTCTGGTCCACATAATTGAACTCGACGGTCTGGGCGGTGAACACTTCTCCGCCGTCGGGGGGGATTTCGCCGGTGATGAGACGGAGGAGCGATGTCTTTCCGATTCCGTTCGCGCCGATGATTCCGACCCGCATTCCCTGCGTGAACTCATAATTCAGGTTCCGGAACAGCATTTTTCCGCCGACCTTGAGGGAGGCGTCCTTGAGCTCGATCACGCGGTTTCCGAGTCGCGTGGCTTTCGGAATGACCAGATCGATGTTTCCGGTCCGTTCGGGTCCGCTCTGTGCGGCGATTTCCTCGTAGCGATGGATTCTTCCCAGATTTCGGCGCAGGCGCGCTTTCGGGGAACGGCGGACCCATTCGACTTCCAGACGCAGAAAGCTTTTGCGCTTCTGTTCCATGACGTCCTCCTGATATTCGCGTTCTTCCTTTGCCGCGAGGAAATCGGCGTAGGACCCGGCGCAGGAGAAAAAGCGTCCGTGGTCGAGTTCGACGATCCTCGTGGCGATGCGGTCGAGGAAGAAACGGTCGTGCGTGACGAAGAGGCAGGCACCCCGGTAGTCGGCCAGATAGTTTTCGATCCAGGCGATCATTTCCACGTCGAGATGGTTGGTGGGTTCGTCGAGGAGCAGGAGGTCCGGTTCCGCCGCGATGCTCCGGGCCAGCATGACGCGGCGGCGTTCTCCGCCCGAAAGGTGTCCGCAGGACTTGTCCGGTTCCGTCAGGTGGAGTTTTTCGAGGACCACCTCGATTTTGCGGTCGACGTCCCACGCGTCATGGAGATTCAGAAGGTTTTCCAGCCGTTCATGTTCGGGGGAATCTGCCGGAAGGCGGTGATATTCTTTCATGATCTCGTCGAAGTAGGCGGCGCCTTCCCGGACCGCCGCGCGGACCGTGGTTTCAGAAGACAGGGTGAAGTCCTGCGGCATGTAGGCGATCCGGAGATTTCTGGCGGAAGTGATGTCTCCCGTGGAAACGGTGTCCAGCCCCGCGATGACTTTCATGAGGGTGGATTTGCCGCAGCCGTTCCGTCCGACCAATGCGACGCGTTCGCCGTCGTTGATGGAAAAAGAAGCGTCGTCGAAGAGAATCTGACGACCGATCTGAAGCCGCAGCCGGTCGCCTGTCCAGAGAACGCGTTCCGCCATACGTCAGCCTCGGGAGGGATTGCGCAGCTCGTCCATGCGGACGGTGCGTTTTTCGAGGCGGGAAAGCTCCGCGGCGAAGACCATCCGGTGGGTCTCGAGAGAGACTTCCGCGTCGCTGACGATTTTCGACGGGTCGTTTTCGAGCAGGGCGTCGAGGAAGGCCTCCATGCAGATCTTGTCGCCTCCGCCGTGGTGGGTCGCCAGACTGGCGGTTTCCGGTTCGATGTCGATTTCGGAAGTGCGGTCGCGGAGATACGAATACAGCTCGATCTTATGGCCGTCGCAGCGGATTTCCCCGGCGGACCCGAAGATGGTGGTCCGGCGGTCTCCATACTTGGAACAGCCCGCGAGCGTGAAGACGGCGGTCGCGCCGCCCTCGAATTCCATGCTGACCACCTGATGATCGGCGACATCGTTGTCGCATGCGTAGACGCAGCGTCCGTAAGGGCCGTTCCGCATGGCTTCCAGAATATCCTCCTCGGTCAGGTTGTCGACCACGGATTCGATATAGTTGTCCACCTGTTTTTTCCGGCAGCGGTCGAGATAGAAACGGGGGGCGGAATAGGGACAGGTCGGTTCATATTTGCAGTCGAGACAGCGGAGGGCCGCGCCTTCGGGCATGTTTTCGCGACGGAAGAACATCAGGGAGCCGAAAGAGGAAATCAGGGAGCATCGGCGGTTCATGATATACGCGATCCAGTCCAGGTCGTGGATCGATTTTGCCAGCAGAACGGAGGATGAATCCTTTTCGCGGCTCCAGTTGCCCCGGACATAGGAATGGGCGAAACGCCAGTGTCCGACCGGTTCCAGATGTTCGATGGAAACGATCTGACCTATGGAACCGTTCCGGATCAGGTTCCGGAGAATCTGAGTGTATTTCGCATACCGCATCACATGACAGGCGGAAAGGATCACGTTGTTTTTCTTGACTGCTTCCACGATTTTACGGCAGGAGTCGGGATCCGGAGCCAGCGGCTTTTCAATCAGGATATGATAGCCGAGTTCGGCAAAGGCCACGGCGGGTTCCAGATGCATGCGGTCCTGCGTCGTGATGACGACCGCATCGGCGAATTTGGGCCTTTTGACCACATCATGCCAGTCGGTGAAGACATTTTCAGGCTTGAGATTGTGTTCACGCGCGATCCGTTCCCGGAAAAAAGCGCGAGGTTCCGCAACCGCAACCACTTCCGCCTTATCGGACATGGTTTTTGCCAGATTCGCATAGATGGTTCCGCGTCCGCCCGCTCCAAGAATGATCAGAGATATTTTCTTGTTTTTGTTCATGATGAACTATAAAAGTAGCACGCCGTTCCTTTTTTTGCAACCTGAACGCGGGAGTTTTTTCCGGAAAAAATCGTTCCGGCATCGGCACTTCCGATTTTTCTTTTTCAAAGCGCGGAATTTCATTTCTCCGTACGTTTATTGCATTTTTTTTCAAATTTCCGGTAGTTTTTCCGGTTTTTGGAGGTAGATTACATGGATAACTGAATTTTCCAAAAAAATTGCATGGGAGAAGTGAACATGCTTTGTCTTCTGAGTCATTCCACGATTGCGGAATCAAGCCTTTATTATGCGTTCGTCCATTCAGACCTGATGGGGCAGGGGATCGTCGTCGTCCTTTTTGTTTTTTCCATGGTCACATGGACCCTCATGATCGAGAAGGGGATCGGACTGAAAAACGCGCGCCGGGACTGTTCCGCGTTCCTGAGCCGCTTCCGCGCAAAGAGTAACCCGCTCGCCTTCAGCGACCGCATCGACGAGGATCCCAGTCCGGCCGCCCGGGTTTGCGAAACCGCCTACAACCGGATAGAACAAATGGACATCGAGCAGCCCGACGGCACCCGACGGGCGCTGACTCTGGAGGAAATCGACATTGTCCGCGCTTCTCTGGAAGAAGCGGTTGCGGAACAGATTCTCGAGCTGGAAAAGAAGATGATCTTTCTGGCCACGGCCGTGACCATCAGTCCTTTTCTGGGGCTGTTCGGAACGGTCTGGGGCATCATGCTGGCGTTCACCGACCTGGCGATCATGGGAAAGGCCGACATCCAGACGCTGGCTCCCGGCGTCAGCGGCGCTCTTCTGACGACCGTTCTCGGCCTGGTGGTCGCCATCCCGTCCGTGGCGGGATACAACATCATCAACACGCTCATTAAAACCACCATCGTCCAACTGGACAACTTCGTCGAGGAATTTGTCGTCAAGCTCAAGATGGAACGTCTGGGAAGCCAGAAATAATCAAGCGGGGATTGTCATGCGCCGGCGTTCTCAAAATAAAACTTTCGATGAAATCAACGTCACCCCCCTGATCGACACGTTGTTTTTCCTTCTGATCATTTTCATGATTACGGCTCCCCTTCTGGAATACAGCATCAATGTTTCTCCCCCGAAGATGGACGCGGTGGAAATCAAGCCGAACGACTTCATGAAAGTGATCCATGTCCAGAAATCCAAAATCATCCAGTTCGAGAAGAAGACCTACACCATGGACCAGCTGCTCAGGCGTCTGGCCGACCTGAAAAACTCTCCCCAGGGGCCGAAACTGAAGATTTACCTCCGGGCCGACCGCGATTTGCGTTACGGAGACGTGATCGACATTCTCAAGACCATCAAAAAGGCCGGACACACCGACATTTCCCTTGTGACGGAGTCGGAAAAATGATACGGCATTCTGACGGAACGCCTCGGAGGGATCCGGCTACCGCGCCTCTCCCGTATGTCCGGGGAAAAACCAAGACGTGGATCATCGGAGGCGTCTCCTTCGTCCATGCCGCCATGATTGTCGTTCCGATTATTTTCCTGTCGATCATGAGCCTTTTCAATCCGCCTCTTCTGGTCATGAACATTCCGATCGTCGACAGCCTCCCCAATGAAAACCAGATCATGTCGCCGTATCCCGCGCCGGGCCGTCCTTTTTCCACCGGGACGCCCGACTACGGCGACCCCAAAGACCTGACCGATATTCCGGACGTCCCGTCACTTCCCCCCAAAGGCGAACCGAAAGCGGAACCCGAAGGCGGCCCCGCCCCGGACGAGCCCAAGCCCGTCAAAGAGAAAACCGAACCGGAAAAAACGAAGGAGCCCTCGAAGCCGGAGACGGCCGAAAAGGAGACTCCTCCCGATGGCGCCGACAAGTCCCAGCCGGCTCTGAAAGCGACCAAAAAGCCTCCGAAATACAGGTCCGCCAGCGAGATCAAGATCAGCAAAAAGGTTGTCAAACTTCCGGCGACCCAGGCTTCGGGCGGCGGAGCCGGAAATAAAAGCGGACGCGGAACCGGAACTTCCAACGCTCAGTCGGGTTCTCCCGACGGCGACGCGAACCGCCGCGAAATCGGGAACATGATCCGCAGCCTGACCGGCACGCCCGGCGGACGCGGCATCCCCGGAGGCGGCGGAGGTCCCAAAGGGGTTCTCAGCAAGGATATCAGCGAATATTACAATTCGGTCGAAGCTTTTCTGAAGCGGCGCTGGGATCAGCCTCATATCGAAATGCTCAACCGCACCAGCCCGAAAGTGATTGTCCGCTTCAAAGTCGACTCGGACGGACGTCTTCTTTCCGCCTTGATCATCAGCAAGTCGGGCGTCAATGCAATGGACGCTTCCGTCCAGGCTCTGATCTCTTCCCTGAAGGTGCTCCCGCCTCCCCCGATGGCCATGGAGTTTCTCGTGACCCTCGAAATCGACCGCTGATCCCTTTCTCTTTCAACGCCTTCGATCAAATCTATTCCTCCGTACACAAAAATCCTGCCGAAAGGGATTTTCTTCACTTCCGGCAGGAGGATAGCGCGGAAAACGCGGCTCAGGCGGGATGATTCTTCATGCCGAATTCGGCGAAATAACGGTTCCGGGCCTTCTTGTCGGTCCCGAATTTTTCCTTCGCCCAGTCGCTGAGGAACCCTTTGCCCTGCGGCGCGAGAATCGTGTGGGCGTTGAGGATCGCCGCGCCTTCCACGAAGACTTTCAGATACTTTGCCAGCGCCGGTTCGCTGAAGGTGTCGACCAGCTTCTGTCCGGCGGCGTTCATTTCCGTGCCGACGAATACCGGCATGTTGCGGCGGATGCAGCTGTCGATGATCCGGTTCATGTGCGCGACTTTCTTCGCTTTGACTTCCGGGTCCGCATAGTTCCAGTTGCGGTCCGGTATCAGGTTGAAGAGAACCGCTCCGTGCGCTTCGTGCATGTCCAGCAGGACCTCCGGATCGCTTTCTCCGGCGGAGGTGCCGTCCAGCCATGCGATGCTCGGCAGGGCTCCGCACGCCAGGGTGAACCGGTTCATCTCCGAAAGTGACGGAAAGGATGACGGATCGGGTTTGACGTAGCCGGGGCCGCCCGATTTCATCATTTTCGTGCGGATGACGCCCTGTAATTTGACGGAATCACGGATCAGTTTTGACGCCTCTTCCAAAGTGACGGCGAGTTTTGACGCCCAGAATTCCGCCCGTTTGACGGAATCGGGAAATACTTTGACGGCCTTCTGTTCGTAGGCGGCGCAGACGTGGCGTTCCGTGGCGTTTCCCGCGGGAGTCAGCGAAATCACGTCTTGATCGAAGTCCAGTTCCACCGGGGAAAGAACGGGATTCACCCGCTGCACGATTCCCCGGGTGCGTTCCGCGGCGGATTTCTTCATGTCGGAGAGAAATTTCGCCTGGGCGGCGGGGATGTCTGCCGTGGTGAAGCCCACTCCCAGATGATACGCGATTCCGGGTTCGCCGGGGGAGTTGATCACCTTGTCGATCATGTCCTCAATGACCACCCGGCTCTCGACGCCGCAGGCCGCGCGGAGCGAAAGGAGACGGGACGCCTCCAGAAACTCATCGGCTCCGTCCAGCACGTCGAATTCAATCTTCCCGACTCCGAAAAGGCGTTCGGTTTTCGCCCAGCACGCAATGTAGGACGGAGAATATCCATACCCGTTGAAGGAAAAGCTGGTATGACAATGCATATTGTTGTCCTGAATCTCGGGGGCCTCTGCTTCCGGGGTGGCCGCGAAGTCCTTCTTGAATTGAAGCAGCGCCTGCTTCCGGACGTTTGCATCAAAAGAGACCAGTTTCTCCTGAAGAGAAGCGAGCAGTTCCTTGGCGTTCATCGGGCAATCCTTTCCTTTGTTGTAAGATTCTGATAATTAAAGATCTTCAAATTTCTCGATATTCCTGAAGGCGGCTTCCAAAGCTTCGTTCAGTCCCGGAATCTTCTTTTCCTCTTCCTCGACCAGATAGAATTTCGCGGCGACCGCCGGGGAAGGCGGAGCGAAGACGGTGCAGCTGTCGGGAACGGGAATGATGGAAAGGTCGTACGTGCCGATGGACTGCGCCCGTTCGATGCTTTCGAGCTTGTCCATGCCGGCCAGCGGACGGATCATCAGCATGGTCGTGACGTCGTTGATGACGGACAGATTGACGATGGTCTGGCTGGCCACCTGACCGATCGACTCGCCCGTCACAATCGCCCCGAGCTTGTGGAAATGGGACAGCATGGTCGCGATCCGGAGCATCATCCGGCGGTAGAGGACGGTGCGGTATTTCGGAGTGCAGTTGTCGCGGACCAGCTTCTGGACCTCCGCCAGATTGCAGGCGAAAAGACGCCCCTTCTTCTGGTACCGGTTCAGCACGGAAACGATTTTCTTCACTTTGTCCAGCGACTCGGGCGGCGTATACGGAAAACTGTGGAACGTCAGAAAGTCCAGATGACACCCGCGCTTCATGGTCATGTGGCAGGCGACCGGCGAATCGATGCCCCCCGACAGCAGCGCCAGAGAGTCGGAATTGGTTCCGACCGGAAGCCCGCCAGGCCCCTTGAAACTTTCGTAAAAGACCAGCGCCATCTGCTCGCGCACCTCGACCCCGATGGTTATGTCGGGATTTTCCAGATCGACCGTGACGCGGTCTCCGAAAATATCGAAGAGACGTGACGCCACTTCGATCTCAATTTCCCGGGAACGCATCGGAAAACTTTTGTCGCTTCGCCTTGCACGGGTCCGGAAACGGATCGACGGTGCGTTTTCCAGCTTCTTTGCGATGGCCTCTTTCGCGCTCTCCATAACCACGGACATGATTTTCGCAGGGTCCGGCTCGCACTCCAGCACCGGCGAGAAGGATTCAATCCCGAAGGACCGGGAAAGCACATCCTTGACGGTTTCCAGTTCGGCGGTTTCAAATGCGGCGTTCTTGCGTTTCCGGATGAAGATTCTGCCCCGGATCCGCTGGATCACGAGCGTTTCGTTCAAGCCTTCGCAGGCGCCCAGCGCCTGGATGTTGGAAACGAGCTTGTTTTCGAACATGGACCGGTTCTGGCCCTTGGTGGCGATCTCGTGATACCGGCAAAGAATGCTTTTATACATGACGTTCCGTTCCTGAAAAATTCCAGACTGTGAGGTGAAAGGAGTCTCCTGATTTCCCCGGATTGGACTCCGGGCGAACGGTTGAATTCTCTCCATCCTGATAAGATAACCTTTTTAGCTGTTTTTTCAACCGGGGTTGCGAACAAGCGGCCGGAAATCGTGTCCAAAGGAATGGAGAATTACCCGAAATAATTGGGAACTCATTTGATTTTCTGGAATATCGGGTTATATTTATCGAGCAAATCATCACGTGGGGCAGTAGCTCAGTTGGCTAGAGCGATACGTTCGCATCGTATAGGTGGTGGGTTCGACTCCCATCTGCTCCACCAGAAAATTCCGCCGGTTTTGAACTCAAAACCGGCTTTTTTATTTTCCTTTTGCTCATTCAGCACCTTCCCGCTTCCTCCTGCAAAATAGGGCTCTATTCCGCAGAAATTACGGAAAAATTACGGAAAAACTTTGAGGCTGCGGACTTTTCCGGAATTCAATCGGATTGGACTCCGGGAAATGAGAGCAAATCTCTTGAATCGTCCCATTGACATACGGCACATACGCCTGTTCTTTATACCCGGATAAAAATTTATTCCACTTGAAGAGTCAAATTTTTATCAGATCTGCCGAGTAATATATCCTTAACAGGTGCTTTTGACGAATGATTATTAAAAAAAATTGAAAAATTTTCAGATTCCCCCTCTGCAACCATAGGGCAACAGAATGCTCCAAAATGATTGCCACATCAGGCTACGTTATGAAACATAACATATTGATTATGAATATTTTGTGCGTTTGACTTTCGCCAAAATCCGGTTATATTTTCTTCCAGTCTTAAAAAATCCATTAATTCCAAAAAAGGAGGAAAATAAAATGGAAGAGAAAGAAAAAATGTCGGAACAAAAAGTTTCTCAGGTTACGCCTCGGGCTCTGACGCGCCCGGAGCTTTTGCAGGAACTTCAAGCCGAGTATGGAGCACCGGTCTACAGAGGAAGTAAGAATCAATTCAAAGGGATCAACCAGCAGTATTTTGCAGCGTTGTTTGCCGCGCTTCATATGCCAAAGTATGAAATGACAGAACGTTGTTTCTACCTTTATAATCTTTCTAATGGGGCTTGGGAGAAGGTGGATGAATCGGATTTGATGAATCTGATCAGTCTGATGTTGAAAGAATATGCGGCTATTACGGAGGATACCGACATCAACACGAAACGTGATGCCGGTACGATTCGTCGGATTTTGTCCTTCCTTGCCAGTCTCTGCAAGGGAAACAACCTTTTCGATCACAGCAAGCAGGAGCCGTTTATTCATTGCGCAAATGGAATGGTTTGCTTTGAATTCAAGAAAGATGCGGAGGGGCATATTCAGGATGTAGTCCCGGTTCTGAAACCTTTTTCGCCGGATTTCTATAGCCGGAACTACACGGACATTGACTTCATTCCCGGAGATGAATGCAATGAATTTCTGAATCATTTGTTGGTTCCGGCTATGTCGGAGGATGACAGTAATTACTTGCAATATTACGCGGGACAGTCCCTCCTGGGGGTGAATTACAGTCAAACTTTCCTGATCCTGACCGGAACTGCCGGAGGCGGAAAAAGTACGCTGGTGAACATCATAGAAAACCTTGTCACCCGGCAAAATTGTACCGAACTTCGTCTGGAACACATGAACAGTCGTTTTGAAACGCAGCGGCTGGTCGGAAAAACGCTGCTGACAGCCAAAGATGTTCCTTCCAATTTTCTGAGTAGCGCGGGAGCGCACAAGCTGAAAGCACTGACGGGGAAGGATACCATGACAATTGAACATAAGGGCTGTAATGATGCCCCGGATGTCCGTTGCGCCTTCAATGCCATGATCACTGCCAACAACACCCTGCGGGTAACAATTGACGGAGACCGGGAGGCATGGCGTCGGCGGATCATCTGGGTTCGTTATGATCGGCCTGCTCCGGAGAAAAGGATTACAGACTTCGATGAATACCTTCTGGCACAGGAAGGGCGCGGTATTCTGGCCTGGGCGATCGAGGGCGCATGCAAGTTGTTGAAAAATGATAAGAAGATACCGCGTTCTCCTGAACAGGAATCCCGTATTGACAACCTGTTGCAGGAATCCAATTCTCTCCTTGATTTTGTCAACACCTGCATTGTTCCCGATGACCATACGACTATTACAACAGCGGAAATGGTCGAAGCCTTTCACACATACGGCAAAAAGCGGCACTGGGGATGCCTTTCCCAGACCTACATCGAGCACAATCTGCCGGAATACATGTTCCGGATTCACGGAGTCAGTAAACGGACTGACATCAAGCGTGATGGACATAACAATAGAGGATATAAAGGGTTTTCTATTGCTCTTTAATTTTTTCTTTACCAAATATTTAAGGTCGCCCAGACGCAGTGCTTGGGCGACCTTTTTTACTTTCGTTTTCCACCATTATATAGACATCCAATATTATTTCGGACGGGTAATTTTAGCCTCATTTTTTCAGAAAGGAGTCCAGCCGATGACCCAAAAGAGCTTACCGGAAACGATTGTTGAACGAGCCACTAAAATCACAGATGCCGCCCTGTTGCGACAAGGACGCGTTCACTTCCTCCTCTATCAGGTTCCATTGATTCCCGGTGAAAACTTCTCTTCTTTTGTCGATGCCGTTATCACCGCCTTCACACGGGAAGGACTGTCTCCACGGTATTTATGGTTCCGGACAAGCAATACCATCTATCTGGGACTCTGGCTGAGTGAAATCTTCCGGAGGGATTTTACCCCGTTGTTTGCCCGGATCGATTCTTTATGGCGGCATTATTCTTTCTACCCGCTCTTCAGACTCTATGATCTTTTCCTCGAATACTCCAGTATGAGCATCGACTTCTACCGGAATGATCTGTTTTCCCTGATCCGCAATATTGCACAGGGAGCATGTGTGGAGGGATGGCACAGGAGGGCATTCAACTCAACCCACATGCCGCAACACAGACGGTTCGGATAAGAACAAGAAATTCCATGAAAAATGAGGAGTATTCAAATGAAAACGATATTTTACAAAAGTCTGATTTTTTATTCTTGGTTTATTGTTTTCTCATACCCTATCATTAACCCCATATGGTTTTACCTAGGCTCAGACCTGTCTCTCTCGCGATGTCTTTTATGGTAATTCGTGTTTTCAA
>CAZORN010000035.1:0-20098 GCA_964581935.1 uncultured Victivallales bacterium | reverse complement strand
TTTTCTTCCTGTTCGGGAACCATCTGACGGCCGCCGCCCTGCTGGGGTGTCTGGCCTCCGCCCTCGCCTGCTGTCCGGTCGGTCTCTGCGGACGTTTTTTCGCCGGACGGACGGGCGGTCTGATCGCGGCTTCGTTCTATGCTCTGAACCTGACCTCCGTCGCGGCGGCACCGCAGATTCTGGCGGATTCCCTTCTGGGACTCCTCTGCGCGTGGCAGCTTTATTTCATCCTCCGCGCATGGCGGAAACGCCGGCTCGGGTTTTTCGCCGCCACGTGCATTCTGCTGGCGTTCGGGGCTTACCTCAAACCGATCAATACGCCGCTTCTCCTTCTTGCCATGCCGGTTCTGGCTCCGACCATTTTCGGATTCTCGCGCAAGACTTTATACGCATGGGGAACCGTCGCCCTCGTCTTTTCGATTCTGCTTCTTCCCTGGATGCTCCGGAACTATCGCGGCGGCGCGGATTTCGACATGGACAGCAACCGCGGCGAAATGTATTATCACAGCGGCTCCGCGATCCTCAGCGCGGTCACGCATGAGAACTCGGAAATCCTGCGGGAGCGCATGCGCCGCAACGCGGAAGCGTTCCTTTCCGAACACCCCGAGGAGTTCCCGAACGTCCGTTCAAAAAATGCCTGGAAGCACGAACGCTACATGGATATGATCCGCGCCCATCCGGCGGCGTTTCTCAAAACCCATCTTCCCCAATATGCCATGCTGCTGCCGGATCTTCCGACCTTTCTGGAGAACAACGCTCTCTCCATTCACGGACGCGGAACCCTTGCCGTGCTCCGGGAACGGGGCGTTTTCGCGGCGCTCAATTTCTATCTGGACGGACGCCTGATCCTTCTGCTTCCGGCGCTGCCGTTCCTCGCGACCACGGCTCTGCTGTATCTCTTTGCCGCGTGGACGCTGCTGCTCTGGATCATCAAATGGAAATGGAAACCCGGCCTGATTTTCGGCGCGTTCGCCTTCTTCTATCTTTTCGCGGGCGGCCCGGTCACCATGCCGCGCTACCAGATTCCGGCGTTGCCGTTCCTCTGTGCAATGGCGGGATTCGGGGTCGTGTATCTCGTCAGGATGATCCGCGAAACCCGGAGGCGCCGGCCCCCGAAACCCTTGCCTACATACGATATGTAGTCAGAAGGTGACGCTCTCCCGGACATCGATGTTCCTGAGATGCGAAACGTCATTCCAGCAGCAGAGCTGCCACCGATCGCCGCGCCGACAGAAACGGCTGTAACCGGCGTTGCTGACTTGCGGAAGCAGGGAGTCGTTCCCGACGGGGCCGGCGATCCTCCGGAAGATAGCCCTCAATGTGCCCGCGTGAGTCACCAGAAGAATCCGCTTTCCTTCGTATTGCGCGGACAGAGAATCGATACAGTCCGCCACCCTTTTCAGGAACTCAAAGCGCGATTCTCCGCCGGGAATGAGCAGGTCGTCTCCTTCATATTTGAAGGCGTTCATGACCTGCGGGTATTTTTCCCATAATTCCGAGTTGAGACGGTTTTCAAGCTCGCCCAGATGCCACTCGCGGAGGGCGGGAAGCGGAACCGCCTCGCCGCCTACGACCTCCGCGATGATCCGGGCGGTCTGCATCGCTCTCCGGAGGTCGCTGCTGAAGATATGGTCGAACTTTTCTCCGCGCAGACGTTCGGCCGCGCATTGCGCCTGAAGAAACCCCAGACGATCCAGCTCGGTGTCCGTGTGTCCCTGAAGACGCCCGGAAAAATTTTCGGCGGTCTGGCCGTGGCGGATGACGGTGAAATCGGTGTCGGGCATGGATTTGGCTTTCTTACAGGTTCCATTCCCGGAGCATGGTTTTCGCGATCATTTCATTGCCAGCGGGCGTCATGTGGATGCCGTCCGTGGTAAAGAGGAGCCCTTCGGGGGAAACCTGCGCGCGGTTCTGCTCCCAGGCAAGCTGAAAAACGGTGTCGAGCGGAACCAGATACGTGTTCATGCGGTCTGCCGCCTCGCGCGCCGCCTGACAATAGGGCGTACGGCAGTCGCCGAAATCCAGAAAGGCCTTGCCTTCCATCCGTCCCGGGAGCGTGTTGATGCTGAATTTCCGAATGCCGCCGACCAGACGGCAGAGATGGACGATCCACATCAGATTTTCCTTGTAGGTGAGCGGGGAAACCACCGGTTCGTCGCGCCATTCGCCGCGTCCGATGACGGCGTCGTTCGCCCCGAAGAAAATGCTCACGGCGTCCGGCTTGCGGTCAATGACTTCCGCCTTGAGACGCGTCAGGGCGAACGGAGTCTTGTCTCCGCCCAGTCCCGCGTTCAGGACACGGATTCCCTTCGGTTCAAGATGGCTCTGGAGGTGACTGACGTAGCCTTTCACATTCGCGGTAAGACTGTCGCCGAAGCAGAGAAGGGTTTCTCCCGGTTTCAGCCAGGGACCTTCGGGTTTTGGAACACTCATGCTGATTTTCTCCTGATGTTTATCGAAAAATTGGGATATCGGCGTGTGGCTGATGCAGCATGGACTGCATCGGTTTTCTCCCGCAGATCACTTCTTTTCTTCCCCGGTTTTCCGGGCGTCAGACGGCGTCGCGGCGGGCGGCGGGGTCTTCGCATTCAGTTTGACCGGACGTTCCTGTCCGGGGAGAAGTTTGAACACGATTTCGTATTCGGAATCCGCGGAAGGGACGGGAAAGACGATCCGGCATTTCTTGCCGGCTTCATTGGAACGGTAGACTCTTGCCGCGCCTTTGAACGTGTCGCTGCCCTCGGCAATGTCCAGACACTTGAATTCCTCGCCGTCCTTGCGGAGCGTGTAGTCGAAAATGCTCAGGGCGCGCCCGCTGTCCAGCGTGACCGTCAGAATCGCCCATGCCGGGGAAGACTGGGAGCCGAGGGGAGATCTGCCCTCCGAAGCGGGTTTTTCCGTGGTGAACTGCTGTGCGGAAACAACGCCGGCGCGGATTCTGGGAGGATCCTGCGGGAAGGCCGTCACGGCTCCGAAAAGAAAAAGCAGAATCAACGTCGGAAGAAGAATATTACGCATGTTTCAGATACTCCAGAACTTGTCGGTTTTTCTGATAACATACCACGAAGATGTCTTTTTTCAATGCGTCCGGACCGGTTCCAAGGCTATATTCCTTAAAAAATCATCTGGAAAATGAAGTTTTTGCTTCAGGTAAGACGATCCCCGAGGCAAGCCTCGAGATATTACGTCCGACCTCACACGGCTTGCAGGCAAGCCTGACGCAAAAACAGGTAGGTTCGGGACTCCGTCCCGAACTGAGTTTCAGTTCGGCAGGGAACTGCCGAACCTACAGGAAGCCGCCCCGAGAAACGGAGTATTTATTCAAAACAAAAAGTAAAATTCTCCAGCCCGCGCGAACTTCGATGTGCGCCTTTGTGGGACCGGGTTTGCGCGGGTTTTCCGGAGAGACTTCCGGGAATCAGGATTTGAGTTTCCGGCACCTCTGCTGGGCCGCCTGCCAGAGGGTCTTGCTGTCGCGGAATGCGACCGGCCATGTGCCGATCACCTGCTTGAATACGCGTGAAAAATGATACCGGTTCGCAAACCCGGTTTGTTCCGCGATTTCCTCGATGGTTTCATGAGTGAAATGAAGCAGTTTGCAGGCTTTCTCGATCCGGCGGATCCGCAAATAGTGCTGCGGCGAAACGCCGACGTTCCCGGAGAAAAGCCGGATAAAACTGTTTTCGGTCATGAAGACAAGTTTCGCCAGCTCCCGATTGCTCTGGGTCCACTGTTCCTCCTGATCCAGTTTCCGGAGCAGACGTTCGATTCTCGGGTCGATTTCGCGTTCTTTTCCGGGAAGGGAATCCCGAATCAGGAAAAGGGCGTTTGTGACGACCGCATAAACGCCCATCAGGTCATTCCGGTCGGGCTCAGGACAGGGATGCGCGACACTGTCCAGCAGTTCCCGGGAAAACTGCTCCCGGCGGAGGACGAAAACCGCGTCGCAGAGGCTTCCGAGACGCCATTCAAGGGAGAAGTGGACATAAAAATGCCTGAACGGAGCAGTGCAGTCCGTGCGGAGTTTTGTATATGGCGCAATGAGATAGATATTATCCGTTTCCAGCTTGATCCGGCGTCCGTGATGCCACATTTCCGCACCCGGATCGGTGTTGTGATAGAAACGCCAGAAGGGAAGTTTGAATTCAAAATTCCACCGGGAAACCGTAAGATACGACCACGTGTGGATCTTCAGCGGCAGGAAGAGTGTATGATCTTTCTGAAACATGGACTGTCTCCGTTTCATGTTTGAAAACAATATAACGTCTTCTGCGGAGATGTAAAGCGGTGTGATAGAAAAAGATATTCTTTTGATATATTTATATATTCCTTGCGCGGACGGACGTCCTATACTATACATAGATGCGGACGGCCGGTTCTTCCCCGCATTCAGTCGCGGTCAGGTTCCATGAGCAGGAAATCATTTTCGAGGGGTCGGGGAAACCGAAGGGTGCAATGTCCGAACTCATCGGAAACGGTCTTCCCGAAGAAACGTCCGTTGCGGAGGATGCGGTAGGTCCGTTCGCCCCGGCCCATATTCACAAGACAGGTCCAGGAAGCGGTCGTGAGGAAAGGAGCACGGAGATTCAGCGAAAGAACATCCGCGACCGGATCTGCCACTTTCTCCGTGACAATGACGTCAAACGGCGTCGTGACCTCGAATTTCGAGTAATACGCGGCGTGCATCGGGATTAGGACGGCGCTGAGACCTCCGAAATTGGGAGCTCCGTTCATGGCTTCCGGAGCGATCATGAAGTGTTCTCCGAGATAATGATGCTCTTCGAAGGAACGGTTCCATGTGCTGAAAATCCTGTCCGCGACCATCCTGGCCGTTGCGGGTTCTCCGGCTTCCAGAAGACCGCGCCAGATGTACCACTGCATCACGGGCCAGATTCCGCCGTTCCAATACCCCCGCGGATTGTAGCTCGGGGCGCTCATATCGACCGAGGAAATGCCGTAATCGGTGAGGAATCTCGCGGGGTTCATGAGGTGCCCGAGAAGTCTTTTGCGGTGGCTGAGGAGTCCGGCGAAAAGAGGGAAAAACGTACACGCGGAGCGATCGCCGTCGCAGCCGTCCAGACGCACCGGTCCGACTCCCTCTGAGGTGCGCTGCAGCCAGCCGTAAAGACCGCTTTTTTCATCCCACATGCGGAGGTCGATGATTCCGGAAAGGAGGTCGATGTCCTCTGTGAACTGTTGGAGACCGGAATGATTTCCGAGGAGAAACGCCATATTGCGGAGGATCCGGGCGGCCCGCAGTATCTGGGCCAAGAGAATGATGGAATAAAGGCCGCCGCGGGTCGTCTGAATTTGTTCCGCGCGGCGCTGGATGGGGTGGTCGTCAATGCCCAGATTGTAACAGTAAGGATATGTGCTGAGCAGACCGTCGTTTCCCGCATTGACCACGCTTCCGGGAGTTCTTCCGAGGTAAAAGTTGTACATCCGCAACAAACCGTCGTAGGTTCCCGAGAGAGTGGAAGCGTCCAGCGTCGATTGATACAGATGCCAGAGCGCATAGAACTGGGTCGGCACCGGGGAACCGCAATAAAGCATGGGAAAATCCAGCGAGGGATCCGCGAAGAAATATTCGATTTCCTTCCGGGCAAGACCGGGTGCGAAAACGGAGAGTCCGAGCGCGATGAATCCGCCGTCCCATGAATACGGGAGCGGGAAGTATTTCGCAGGCACGAAATAGTGCGAGTATTCGTCCGTGACCTTGAACGGGTAATTGATGTTGAAGAGAAGCGCGTCCTTGAGCCGCGCTATCATTGTTGCACAAGGAAAAGAAGAATCGGAAGAATCGTGAACGGTTTCCCTTCTTTTCAGAGAATTGCCGGGAGGTTCTCCGGAAGAGAACCGGAATGAAAGTGTTTTTTCCGAATCCGGCGGGACACTGATTCCGCAAGAGCGGAGAAGTCCCCAGCGGGAAACGGCTTCATCGCGTTCCCGGGACGGGGCCGGAGCGCCGGAAAGACGGCGCAGGAATCCGATCATGGAACCCTCGCCTTCCCGGGATTCGGCGAAAGGAATGTCCGCCCGGACGGAAAGGCGGCGTTTTTGTTTTCCATTCATGATGATGCCGAAAGAGGCGTCCGCTCCGTCGTGTTTTTCAAGTTCGGCGTGGAAGGAAGCGTCGGAGGGCTCATCGGTCAGCATGGTGTCCAGGAGAGGCTCGCCGCCGCAATCACCTTCGAGGAGGCCGTCCTGAAATAGCATTCCATCCAGCCAGATGCGCGCGGTGTCATTGCCGGGGGCGTCCAGCGGACGGAGTTCCACCTCCGCATCTGTATCCGGTACAGGACCGACGCAAATGCGCAGCAGGCGCCATTCGCCGAAAGCGTCGCGATTTTTTCCCCAGCCGCCGCCCGGAATGGCCCACGTCTGCGGGAAGGAAAAGACCGCCCGGGCGCTTCCGACCCGGAGTTCCCACGTCTGAGGGACGGCCGAATATTTGATATAACGCAGATAAACGAACCCGTTGCGGAGAGGCTTCGGCAGGCTCATCCGGTAGGTGACGCGGTCGCCTTCCCAGCCTCCGAACGCCTGCGCGAGGACCTGTTCCTCGATCCCCCATGTGAAGACGCGGGTCAGGCACTGCCGGCAGCCGATGCCGAAAACTTTCTGATAGGCTTCGATTCCGGCGTAGTCTCGTGCGGGAAGCCACCACGGACGGAGGGATTTTCTGAGACGGACTTTTCCGGCGGCTCCGGATGCGTTGATCCCCAGTCCGAAGAAATATTTCCGGGACACGCCCGAGGTGTTGCGAAAGGTCAGGATGCAGCGGATTTCGTGTTCATTTTCTACGGTGAACCGGGCGAGCACGGTGTCTCCTTGCGGATCCAGAAAATAGCGGAGGGAAAAGGAGGAGTAATCCTGTGCGACATTTTCGGGAATGGCCCGGACCGTTGCGCGGCGGTCGCCGGAACCGAGGTGCTGGACATAGTCGAAGGTATTCTCGGGCAGGATGAGAGCCGCGGGACTTTCGCGTCCTGCAAACAGGGCGATGTCCGCCATGACGCCGGCCTCTTTTTTAAGGATATGGGAAATTCCGAGATAAACGGGCGAAAAAGGTCCCCACGGGACGTCGATATCCAGCTTTCCGGTTGGCATTTTCTTTTTCCTTTCCGGGAGTGTTTCCCGGATACAATAGAGGATCGGACAAGGAAAGTCAACGCGAAACGGTTGCATGTTTTCGGATTGCTGTTGCACATTGTCCGCATAAAACCGGCCGCAGGAAAGGAGAGGTCATCTGCCCCGGAAAGCAGCGGGGGTGACGTTGTAGTGCTCCTTGAAGCGGTGGAGCAGATGGCTCTTATTGGCGAAGCCCCATTTTTCGGCGAGTTCGTCCAGGGAACTTCCGCTCTGTTTGAGTTCCAGGGCGACACGGCTCAGACGGTGGCGCAAAGAAAATTTGCTGAAGGACTGTCCTGTCGCCTGCTCGAAAAGCTGGGAGAAGCGGGAGACGGAAAGTTTGCAGCGCAGGGCGGCCTCCGCAGTATTGACGGGCTGGAAAGAGTTGAAGACCAGGGCGAGAGCGGGCTGAAGGCGCCTGAAGTCGGCGGCGAGGTCGAATTTGCTGGTCTTGAATCCGCCGAGACGGTTGATCCGCAGGAGAACCTGAAGAAGTCCGAGGCTGATTTCGGCCGACTTCAGGGCGGCGGACTGAATGGACTGAAGAGCGTCCTGAAGCCGTTCGGCCATCCGTGCTAACTCCTCGTCCTGAATGAGCGGACGGTTTCGGGCGGGCGTGTTGAGGGGTTCCTGCCAGAGATGTGCGGCGACGCCGGGAATGGAAGTATTGGCGAAAAAGTCGGGGCTGGGCATGAACACAGCCGTCAGGCTGTCGGGTTCCAGCGCCTGTCTTCCGTGAGGTTCCAGCATACCGGCGATCCAGACGCCTCCGCGGGAATATTCCACACGGACATCGCCGAAATAACGGGCCATGCGGCCGCCCAGGACCACGCCGATTTCCGGGGCAAGGTGAATGTCGAAAATCGGTTCGGGAATCAGCCGGTGCCGGTGAACGTTGAAATACACCGGAGACTCGCTGGAGAAGCTGTAATGGTGCAGCTGGGGTTCGTCCTTATTCATATTCCGGAACCTCTCGCGTCAGGGATTTTTTCTTAAAATATACAACCGGAGTTTTGAGATTTCAATCCGATTTCCGGAGAATGGGAGCGATCCTGGCGAAAGATTTCCGGAGAAGCTGAATTCATCCCAGAGGAGCTTCATGGCATCGGAGTTTTCTCGTTTTCTTCCATCCGGCAATGATGGAAAAAATGCAACAGATTTACATAAAAATACAACCATATTCCATTGAAAACGTGTTTTTTCCGGGGTACATTGAAAGTTTGCATGTAAAAATCCGCCGACAGAAAAAAAGCGGCGAACGGAAACGGATGGATAGGAAAATGTCCGGCAGAAAAATCGAGATTGCGCTGGTCCTGGCGATGGCCGGGTTGTATTTCTTCTCTTTCTTTCAACGGGTGGCCATTCCGGGCACCCTCTTCAACGAGCTTCAGACAACCTTCCTGATTTCGGCGTCTGAAGTGACCCGTCTGGGGGCGATCTACCTGTTCGTGTATGCGTCCCTCCAGCCGTTCGCCGGGTATCTGGCGGACCGCTTCGGCGGGGTACGGGTGATCCTTGTCAGCGGCGTTCTTCTGGTTGCCGGAGCGACCTGGTTCCCTTGTTCGCGCGGACTGACGGAACTGTATCTGAGCCGCGCACTGGTGGGGGTGGGCGCCAGCATGATGTATCTGTGTCTGGTGAAGGAAGCCGACCGCTGCTTTCACGGGCGGAATTTCGCTCCGTTCTTCGGGTTTCTGTGCTTCATCGGGTATACCGGGGGGCTGGTCGGAACACGCCCGTTCAGGGGACTCGTCGAGTATGCGGGCTGGCAGAAGGCATGTCTTGTGGCGGCGCTCGGGACGCTCGTCACATTGGCCGTGACCGCGCTGATTGCAAGAAAGGCGGGATTTGAACCGGTGAAACGCGGAAGGCCGGACCTCCTGAAAAGCATCGGCGGCGTCCTGAAGAATCCGCTGAACCTTCCCGTCCTTCTTACGACCCCGCTCTGTTTCGCCTTTTATTTCACGCTTCAGGCGACGATCGGGACGAAATTTCTGGAGGATTTCTGCGGAATTTCCTCCGTGAGTGCGTCGAACTACACCTTTGCAATGATGCTCTGCACGATTACCGCGATGTTTTTCTCCGGCATGGTGAGCAGGCATCTCGGAAACAAACGCAGGATTTTCGTGCTTTTCATCGCTGTTTCAGCAACGGCCTCCATGCTGCTGCTTCTCTGTGGAACGCTGTTCCGTCTGCCTCCATGGGTATTCCTGATCGCCTACATCCTGCCCGCGATTTCTGCCGGATACACGCCGGTGACGGTGTCTCTGCTCAAGGAGCTCAACCATTCCGAAAAAGCGGGGATTTCCGTGGGTGTCATGAACACCGTCACCTATATGACGGTGGCCGTAATGACCCAGCTCACCGGAAGGATTCTGGATATTTTCAGAGATAACGCAACGGTCTCCAAGGGGATCGTCATCTATCCGCAGTCCGCTTACGTCACACTTTTTGCAATTCTTCTTGGGTTGTCCGCGCTCCCACTCATTTCTTCATTCTTCTGCCGTGAAACGAACGGAGAAAATATTTTCAGGGAGCCTTCCGTCGGAGCGGATAGCACCGGCGGCGGGAAAGCCTGACCGAACCGGCGCAGCGCTTTCCTTAAATCAATCCTTCCTTCCCGGGGTTTCCGGACAGAGAATCCTGCTCCTGCTGGAAAAATGCAACCAATTCTGATGAATATGCAACCTCCTGCCGTTGACATTCATGCGAAATTCAGTTACAATGTATCATGGCACAAGGAAACGATGTCCGCCACAACAGGAAGGATCTCTCCCGCATGAAAACGACTGAACACGGAATCCCGCTCAAAACAAAATGCCTGCCCGTAAAATCTCTTTTGATCCTCATTCTGACCCTGACACTGTTCCCGGCTCCGGCCCAGAACGAGGTTTTTCCGGAGACGTTTCAGCGGATCGCGAAACTGAAACCGGCCGAAGCGGAAAAGGAATATGCTCTGCTGGCGGAGAAAACGGCGAAACCGATTCAGCAGGATGCCGCATGGGTTGCCGCCGCGGAAAAAGCCATGGAAAGCGGCCGTCTCGCTGAAGCCGACGCATATCTCCGACGGATCAAGGATGATCAGCTCCGCAACCTCTCCTCCATGAAGATGCTTCAGAAAACCCGCAAATGGCAAGAACTCATTGCGCTCTCCGGAGGCTTCAGGCTGGAGCTCTGGAAAGAAAACCTGATCCCGGAAGCGGCCCTGATCCGGGCGCAGGCTTATGCGATCGCCGGGAAGAAGCCGGAAGCGGAAAAGGATATTGCGCTGGCGATGAAGTCCGTAACCGCGCCGGGACAGAAAGGCGAGATGCTTCTCGCCCTGAGCAACCTCTATTCCCAATACCTGAAGGATCCCGCAAAGGAGCTTGAACTGATGCGTCCTGAAATGGGCGGACTCAATGGATGCTCCCACAATTTCCAGCAGAAACTCTTCTGCCGATATGCGGAACTGCTGGCGTCGCAAGGCCAAGTCGCCGAGGCGGTCAAGGTGCTGGAATCTTATCAGCCGGACAGCTCTCCCGGCCGACGGCATCAGGTGAAGGCCACGCTTGCGAAGCTCTATCTGCAGCAGGGCGACAAGGCGAAGTCCGAAGCGCTCCAGAAAGAGGCGGAACAGGAATTGAGTCAGGGCGGCAGACGGAAAGCGGCCTCCTCCGACAACCATAAGAAATCGCAGCAAAAATAAGGGCCGAACATCATGAAGACACTGCTCACTGGCTTATTTCTGATCCTCGGAACAGGCATTTTCGCCGCACCGGTGGTGAAAGACGGAAAACCGGTTGCCGAAATCATCCTTGCCGACACTCCCGACCAGAGTGTCAGGGCCGCCGCCGGAGAACTGCAGAAATACATCGAAAAAATGTCCGGAGCCAGACTGAACATCGTTTCCGCTCCCACCGGAAAGGTTCCGACGCGTGTCTACGTGGGCGAAAGCGAACAGACGAAGAAGCTCGGGTTCTCCCTCGGCGACGTCAAATACGACGGATACAAAATCGTGGCAAAGGGCAATGACGTCATCGTGGCGGGCGTAGATATCGACTGGTACAGCAAATTCAGGATGGGACCGGAAACCCTCACTGCCGTGGAACAGAAATGGCAGGCGTTCACCGGTCACAAATGGCGTTCGCCGATGTGGTTCTATTCACTGGAACGCATGACGAAAACTCCGCCGATTCTGGAGTTTCACCGCCAGAACGCGACGGGGACCCTCTATGGAGTATACGGTCTGCTGGAACAGTTCGGCTTCCGCTGGTATTTCTCCTTCCCGCCGCCGGATCAGGACCTCGGGAAAGTGATCCCGGTGTTGAAGGATATCGATGTGAAAGAGCAGGCGACCAAGCGCGAACCCGAATTCGCCCAGCGCGACTTCCCCTACTGGGTCTGCACCCGAGACGACGGATTATGGATCAAATCCATGGGCGTCGGCATGTATGAATTCATTTTCCCCATTCACTTGACCGGACGCCTGCTCGACGGTCACGAGGATCCCGAAATCGCCGGAAAGAACAATGGAAAAACCGACTGGAAAATCCCCCTGCTTTCGAGCCCGAAATTCCGCGACGCCTTCATGAATTATCTCGACTGTTTCAACCGCTTCTATCCGGTGCGGATGCCGTTCACTTCATTCGGGTCGCCGGACGGATGGTCCATGATCGACCAGAACGACGCCCCGAAATGGGACAGGCTAAAAACCCGCGGAGAAGAGGGGCGTTTCAGCGATTACTACTGGGATTTCCTGTTCAATATCCGGGACCGCTACAACGCAAAATATCCTTTCGGAAAAGACCAGCGCAAACATGTCTATGCCTATTCCGGCACCGCGCGGGTCCCGGAAAAACTCGATAAAGTTCCAGAAGATTTCACGGTCTACTTCTGCCACCATTCCTCCACCGTCCATCTCCGCGATTACCGCCCGATGTGGAAAGAGTGGCAGGAGAAAATCAGCGATAAGCGCCAGCTGGTCGCCTACGATTATTATTACGAACACACCCTCTACAGGGGGGAGCGTCCGGCGGTGCCGTATATTTTCACCGCGAACCTCAAAGAAAATTTCGCATTGATGTACGACAAGTGCAACGGCTGGCTGCTCGAAGGCATGGTGAGCGATTTACGCGGGAACCAGTGCCGCGGCTTCTACCGTCCGGCAATCAATTCCCCGATGTTCTATCTCCGCAATAAAATGAGCTGGGACCGCCATTGCGATCCGTCGAAGGAACTGGACGACCTCTGTGCCCGTTATTACGGCCCTGCTGCCGCGGAAATGCGCGAACTATACACCCTGTCGGAAAAGATCTGGATGCGTCCCCAGCCCCGGCTGGTCACGAAGAACACCGGGTATCTCAAGCCGGACGACGTGCCGCAGCTTTTCGCCCTGCTGGAGAAGGCCAGGGCAAAGGCGGGCAAGGATACGGTATACGCCCGCCGCATCGCCAAGCTCGAAGAGGAGATGTCCATGCTCAAAACCTTCTTCCTGAAGATGGAGCGCAAAGGGCCGGAGGTCCGCGCGTCCCGCTTTACGGACAACCAGCCGCCCAGCGTTGACGGCGACCTCGAAAAGCCGTTCTGGAAGTGGCGCACGCAGCCATACGCGGAAACGCTGAAGTATCCGCTGAGGGAGATCAACACCGGCTCGCTTCCCCCGCACCTGGAAACGACGGTTCAGTTCCGGTTTGTCGGCAATACCCTTTATCTCGGCATCGAATGTTTTGAGCCGAAGATGGATCAAGTGCGGGCAGGAACAAAGGAACGCGACAACGCCGCCATCTATAATGACGACATGGTCGAAATCCGTCTGGAAACCGCCAACGGTCGGATGCCGGTCATCAACGTCAACCCCGCCGGAGCGGTGCTGGACAGCGATGCAACACTTCCCAATGCGGCCGACCTGCCGACTTTCTATACGGTCAAGGCCTGTGCCGTAAAGCGTCTGGCCGACCGTTGGACAGTCGAGCTCGCCATCGATTTCGACGACCTCGGAGCGGCCCGTCCCAATACGTCCATCCCGTGCGGAGTCCAGGTTTCCCGCCAGCGTCTCGCAGGCAATTCGACCGAACTGTATATGCTTTCTCCGACAGGATCCAAATTCACCGACCATCCCGAAATGATGGGAAAACTGTTCGTCAAATAAAAAAACGTCTGCAAAAAATATGCTTCGTGAGAATTGCCGTGAATGAAACCTGAGCTGAAAATATGGAGGAAACGTATGAAATCCAGAAATGAAAAATGTTTTCCGGCGCTCCGGAACGGAACGCATTCCAGCCTCAATTTCACACTTATAGAACTCCTCGTTGTCATTGTGATCATCGCCATTCTGGCCTCGATGCTGCTGCCGTCCCTGAACAAAGCCCGGGACAAAGCCAAGACCACTTCCTGCCTCTCCACCCATAAGATGCTGGGACAGGCCAACGCCATGTATCAAACCGATTACAATGGGAACTATATGGCATACTGGAGCGTTCTTCCCGGCGGGTCCGCTTCCTTTCCGAATCAGCTGCACGCCCTTTCCCTCTATGTTCCGAAAGAAAATTGCTCCTATTCCGCAATCATGAAAGACGGCACCCGCAGCAAATACGCGTGTCCCGCCGAGCCGGGCATTCCCGACACTTATCTGGTCTCGATCGGAATCAATACGGCCTGGGGGGCTTCCGACGGGCTGAGTACGGACTCTTACATCAGAAAATACAACAACATCAAAACCGGATTCTACAGGCCGTCCGCCTTCATTCTCTTCGGGGATGTCAGACTCACCAGCGCAAGCAACTATGTGATTGGCGGCTATGTGGCTTATTCCTCCGTCAAGCTCCGGCACAATAACGCGGGCGTCCTCTGCTACGGCGACGGGCATGCCGGCGTTCTCCAGCCCGGATTTTACTATCAGGACAAGGATTATGTCGCCCAGGTCGGCGAAGCCAACTTCAAAAATCTCATCAAGAACAATCAGGCCGCCCGCGACTTCTGGATCAGTCTTTATCCGTGACAGGAAAGAATTCGGATCGATTTTCATCGGTCTGCGGCAAACGCCATGGCGGAAGCCGCCGATGAATTTTATATTGAAACCGGACCATGCGGACAATGGAAGGAATGGAAACGAAAATGGAGCTTCCCGCAAAAAAGGGCCTCTGCATCGCAGTCGATTACTATGACCTCATCAACGTTTACCGGGAACCCTTCGGAGAAGACCGGATCGACCGGCTCCTCGCCGAATACGCCGAACGCGGCGTGACCTCCGTCCAGTGGCGGGTTTCCGTCCTCGGAAAACTGCTCTACAGAAGCCGTACGGGCGACCGCATCACGTACAATCCCGCCGCTCTGGAAAGAGTACCGGGCTATGCCTCCGCCAGACCTCATGCACCTCTGGTTCAGGCCGCCCGGGAACGCGGAAACGGAGCCCCCTTCGAAGCCTTCACGATTCAGGAGACATTTCAGCGGACAGGAGAGCTTCTTGCCTCCTTCGATCCGATGGAGGCCGTCGTAAGGCTCTGCCGCAAACACGGCATCCGGAGTTTTCCGTGGCTGACCATTTACGACGACGCCGGGTACCATCCTTTCACCCGCAGCAGTCTGGTGTGCAACCATCCGGAATACTGCTGGAAATCCTACAAGGGCGGCCTCCATTATCTGGGTGTCACCTCCTACGCCTATCCCGAAGCGGTCGAATACCGGCTTGCGCAAATCCGCGAGCTGCTGGACTATGGACCGGACGGAATCCATCTCTGCATCCGCTCGCACAGCCGTCCCCCCGGCTACAACGAACGCTATATGGATTTCCTCAAGACCCACTCATGGGAAGACCCGCGGCCCGAAGCCGGCAAACTCCCGCAGTTTCTTGCCGCGGCCCGGAATCAGTATGGTTTCGATCCGCCCGCCGTAGAGGCCTTCCGGAAAAAAACGGGATTGGAACCGCATCCGGACAGTTCCGACTGGTGGCGTTTCCGCGGAACATATCTGACGGATTTTCTGCGTCAGGCCAAAATGCTGGCGAAAGCGCGCGGCGCGGAACTGAGCTTCGGGCCGCGTTACAACGATCCGATGTTCCCCGATCATTTCTTCGACTGGAAGGGAATTCTCGACGGGCACATCGCGGACGAACTCCACTATGCCGCGACCGACGCTTTCCGCGGAAAAGACGAGATCGGAAACGAATGGCCCGAATTCATGAATTCGCCCGGGCGGAAATACTACTTCTTCTGCGTGAAGGCCCACCGGAATTCCGAGGATTTCAAAAAAGTTTTCGAAGCCACCGGAAACGCCGGATTCATGAATCGCTTCGACGGTCTTACCGTCTTCGAGGCGTTCCATCTCTCCCTGAACCCTGAACTCTGGAATTTTGTGGACTATCTGAAAAAGCAGATGGATTGAATAAAATAAAGTCCGCGAGGACCCATGCGGACGGAAAGGAACAGAATCATGAGAATTGACGCACATGCGCACGGAATTCATGCCGAAATGGGGCCGGACGGACGGCGCGTCCCTCCGGTCATGCCCTCCTGGGATAAAAACGCCGATCCCGCCGGACACGTCCGGAAAATGAACGAGACCGGAATCGACAAGGTCCTTCAGCTCGACGTCCCGGAGGTCACATTCCTCATGAAGGAGATCTTCGGGGATTTCGTTCTGCCCTGTCCCCAGATCGTGATGGACGAGTCTTCCCCGGAAGACGTCGAAGATCTTCTCCAGCGCGGCGCCTGCGGCATCAAATTCATCGCGCCCATGCACCCTTACGGCGACGACCGTTACCTGCCCCTCTATGAAGTGGTCCGGAACTTCAAGGCGCTGGCGGTGTTCCATACGGGATTCCTGGTTCACGACGCCTTCGATCCGGGCGGCTTCTGCGGACGCCCCAACTGGATCCGCATCACCGACATGCGCCCCGCGGAGCTCGACCGCATCAACCGGGCTTTCCCGAGCCTCAAAATCCTCATGGCCCATTTCGGGAATCCATGGTGGGAGGAGGCCTGGAAAATGATCCAGAGCAACCGGAACATCTACGCCGATTTTTCCGGCGGAACCGCCTACCGTAAATCGATGAACCTCTGGAAAGAGATGTTCGCGCCCAACGGCGTTCTGGATGAGCGGACCGTTTCAAAGCTCTGCTACGCCTCCGACTGTTCCATGTTCTCCGCCGGAAGTATCGAACATCTGCCTTTCATGAAATTTTACGATGATTTCTACGACGCCCTCCGTCTGCCGGATTCAATACGCCGTCTGATCGACCGTGAAAACATCCTGATGCTGACCTCGCGAAGTTGACCTGGAATGCCATCGGATTCCCGGGAAAGGGGCTCCATGCTGAAAAACTGCAACTTTTCCTCCGGAACATGCAACGGCAGCGCGTTGAATTCAACCCGTTGACGGCATATAATTCAGGCAGTGCGGTCTTTCCCATAAAAATCAGAGAGGCAAAAAATATGAACGGACGTAATAAAATTGTGATGGTCGGCGGCGGAAGCTATAACTGGGGTCCGCGAATTCTGTGCGATATGATGGGCGAACCCGTTCTCCACGGTTCCGAAGTGTGGCTGCTCGATCCCGATCTCGTCGCGGCAAACGAGGTCCGCGCCGCATGCGAAACCATGAACAGAACCCTTGACGCCGCTTTCTCCTTTTTCGTCACCGCCTCGGAAGACGAAGCTTTCTCGGGCGCGGACTTCGTCATCATCACCATTTCGACCGGCGGCCTCGACAGGATGCGCTTCGACCTGGAAATTCCCGAAAAATACGGTATCTTCCAGACCGTCGGGGACACCGTCGGACCGGGCGGCTGGATCCGCGCCCTCCGGAATATCCCGGTCTTCGCCGCGATGGCCCGGAAAATCGAGCGTCTTTCCCCCCGCGCCGTCGTTCTCAACTACACCAACCCCATGGCCGTTCTGACGGGAACCATCCGCGAAGTGACGGAACTCCGCACGGTCGGCCTCTGCCACGGCGTCTTCGCCGCCTACGATCTCCTCCGGAAAATCTTCGGCGTCGAGGAGAAGGACATCTCCCTCTGCTACGGTGGAACCAATCACTTTTTCTGGATCACAAATTTCAGCATCCGCGGACAGCCCGGATACCCGCTCCTGGCAGAAAAACTCCGTACGCGCACTATCAATGACTACATCGCCGAAAATGAAAAAGACCTTGCGGGCATGGTCCACCACAAAAGCACGCTGTGCGATCTTTTCTATCGCGAATACGGGTATCTGACCTATCCCGGCGACCGCCACACCAGTGAATTCATTTCCGGGTATCTGAACCGGGGACCGCAGCGGCTTGCCGAATTCGATCTGGTGCGAACGAGCGTGGAGGAACGGCGCAAAAAGGTTGCGAACGTCCGGCGGATCACGGCGGAGCTCGCCTCCGGAGAACGCAAGCCGTTTACCCGGAGTCGCGAGACCGCGGTGGACATCATCAAAGCCTTCCTGGAAAACAGACCTTTCATTGACGTGGTGAACCTGCCCAATATCGGGCAGATCGAAAATCTCCCCCGCGGCGCGGTCGTGGAAACCATGGGGCTGGTTGATTCGAACGGATTTACTCCGCTCACGGTCGGCAGACTTCCGGAAATCCCCGCGTCTCTGGTGGAGATCCATTGCAAAGTGCAGCTCATGACGTTGAGGGCGGCGCTCTCCGGAAGCGAAGAGGATGCGCTCTCGGCCCTGTGTCTGGATCCGCTCTGTTCCCGCCTTTCCGCCGCCGAAATCAAGCGCATGGGACGTGAACTGCTGGATTCCTCCAAGGAATTTCTCCCCCGCGGATTTTCAATCCGGGCGGAAGACTGAACATCCCCGGCCGCTGAAGCGATTTTTGAACTCGGATAACCGGTTCAGCGGCATTCCGCCTTCACCTTCGCGAAAATCTCATCCGACTCACGCTGAATCCGGTCGGCCATTGTCTTGTCGCCGACGCCATTGGCGAAAGCCAGCAGAGGAGCCACTTTCATGGTTTCCGCATAATTGATCATCTGCAACCGATATTTCTTGATCTCCTGCACGGGAATCGTTTCTTTGTATCTGTAGCGCAGAATTGCACGCGCCTGAGCCTCGGATACATCCTGCTGCACCGACGGTTTGAGTTTTTCCCAGCGGTCAGCCGGAGAACCGCCGTATTCCATGGCGATCTTGAATTCTTTGGCGGCAATCATTTTCGAGTCGATGAAACGATAAAATTTTTGCGCTTGCTCGGGGGATTTCGTCATGAGTTCCTTGAAGAACGCGATTGATTTCGGCGTCTCGCCCAATGTCTCGTTCAGCGAAAGCAAATCATGGAAGGCATACGGACTGGCTGCCGCGCCCTGTTCGGATTTGTCGCGCAGGGAACGCAATTCCTGAAGCGCGGGGGGATATACGTCGGCCAACTGTTTCCAGATGCCCAGCGCAAAAGAGAGCCTCACGCCATATTGGGCCCGCTCATATTCGAGAATATGGTCCCAGAACCAGCGAAGCCGCAAAAGAGCCTCTTCATACTTTTTCTGCTGAATCAGGGAAGTGGTTTCAAAATAAAGATAACGGTCGAATTTCTTCATTTCGAGTTCCGGCGGAGAGAAGGTGCTGTATTTCTGTTCAAAGGAGACGGTTTCAGTGTTTGCATCTCCGGCGGAAAGAATTCCTGCGGACAGGAACAGCAGTGCAATCGGCAGCAGTTTGTGAACGGTCATGGCTTCCTCCCCAATTTATAAGTGTTTAATCGATCTTCCCCGATCCGTATGACAGCGCCGGATCATGGCGCAGGATTCTGTTTGGCGGTAATTTTGTCGGCTTTCAGCACGAAAACGCACGTGACATTCAACACCTGTTCCGGAAGGATGATCTCGCCGTCGGTGTAATGACGCATGAACTGTTCCATGGCCGCACGTTTCTCCGGCGGATCGTCGATGAACCGGACTTCTCCCTCCAGAACGACCGAACGGTACCAGGTCGTCCAATGGGCACTTTCCGCTCCGGACCCGACGATTTTCGTCCGTTCCGGATCGTTGATGAAAACCGATACCGACGGATTCTCCCGCAGGCAATCTGTCTTGCGCCCCTCCGGCGCACAGTGGAAAATCAGCCTCACCTGGCTGTCTTCGAAAATCGGAGCATAGTTCATCATGACGCCGTAGGGGAACGCGCCGTCGGTCATGGAAATCACGGCGGAATTGTTCTTCCCGATGATTTCGCGGATAACGGCGGGATCGGTAATCTCGCGTTTTTGCTTGCGCATGGAGTGCGGCTTTCGCCCGGACTGCTTCAGAAAAGAAAGCTTGTCCCAGTAGCCGCGCTGAAATACGATCTTACCGTTCACGACATGGAAGAATCCGCACCCCCGGAGGCCTTTCGGATCGCGCCATTCCATGACGGCCCATTCGCCGTCCTCGAAAAGGTTTTCCACGATGCAGGTCATTTCCGCGGAGGCGAACTCATTTTCAAACATTTTCCGGATGGCCTCTTTCCCCGCGATCGGGGCATTGGCCACCTGATGATTGACCGCATCGTCGGCATAGAGCTCCGACAATCCGGCGGCGTCGCCCCGATTGAACGACTCAACGAATCTCTGTAGAATTTCCTTCGGAGTCATAGCGCTTCCTTACATGAAAAAGAATTATTTCCGTTGCGGATCAGCCCTTGCCGAGGCTTTAGGAGGAGGTCAGCTCCACGCGGGTGGAAAGGGCGTTCAATGCGATCAGATGCAGTATTTCAGAGACCGTGGTGCAGCAGTCGGAAAGAATCGCCGGACGGTATTTCTCCGCCGATTTGGACAGTGCGGTAAAGGTAACGCAATTCTGCGTCATCATGCCGCAGATCAGAAGTCCGGTTACGCCGAGACTCTCCAGCACGGACTCCAGATCGGTTTTGTGGAAGCTGTCGGCAAAGTGTTTGACGACGACCGGAGCCTCGGACGCGGCGGCGCGAATGTCGGAAATAATTTCCGCACCCGGCGTCCCGGCGTTGAAAAACGGAGCCGTCGCCCCCGCCGCGACATGCTGAACAAGGATGACCGGCAT
>CAZORN010000034.1:0-20834 GCA_964581935.1 uncultured Victivallales bacterium | reverse complement strand
TTACTCCAAAATGCAGATGCCGCTACTCACATCTCTTTTATCATACCATCTCCTTATTTATAATGATGCCTGTTTTGAAGTCTTGACGCTTTTCCGGACAGAGGCTTTTCCGATCGTATTCCCTTCTACGGGTTTCACTGGAATGAGACGGGAGAGGTTTTTCGATTCGCCGCGGATGGCTTTTATGAGGAGTTCCGCCCCCACGACTCCGATTTCGAAGGAAGGGAAGGCAAACGTCGCGAGACGGGAGGTGTTCCATCCCAGTTCGATTCCGTCGCCGCCGGTAACGGAAACATCGCGCGGCACATTCAGGCCGCGTTTGTTCATCTCGTCGATGAAACAGAATGCGATCGCATCGTTCGGAAGGACCACGCAGGTCGCCTTCGGAAAATCGGTGAAAAAAGCGGCGGCAACATTCTTGCCCAGATCGTATCCGAATCCCTGAAGTTTCAGGAACGCTTCCGGTTTCAGATCGTGTTTCTTCAGGGCGTCCAGCGCGCCGCGTGCGCGATTGACCCCGGTGGAGGCGGTTTCGGGACCGCCGACAACCGCGATCCGGCGGTGTCCCGCCGCAATGGCGCGCTCCACCAGCCGGAAGGAACCGTCATAATCGTCGGCGAGGACCTTGATGCAGTCGCAGTCCGGCAGCTCGGTTTCGAGCATGGCGACCGGGACATTTTCCCGGAGCAGTTCATAGACATAATCGGAAGAGGGAGTTGCGACGCCCCACAGAAGGATGCCGTCCACCTGACCGCTGCGGACCATGGAAAGGTATCTGCGTTTTCTGATGAATTTGTCGGTGACCGCGGCAAGGATGAGATCGATGTCGTACTGCATGGCGGAAGAGTGCATGCCGAGCAGACATTTTGCGAAATTCATGTTGAAATAACCTTGCGCGACCGAGTTGGCCGGATTCAGGTCGGACGGATAAAAAACAGCAACGGTGTCCGAGCGGTGCGAAAACATTCTTTTGGCATGGATGTTCGGGGAGTAGTGCAATTTTTCGCACGTCTCAAGGATATGCTTCCGCTGTTTCTCCGAAACGAAGGGGGAATCCTTCCCGCGCAGTGCGTAGGATACGGCGGCGACGGAGACACCGGCCTCGCGTGCAATGTCGCGCATACTGACCTGTTTTTCTGACATGGGATGCTCCATATTAACATGTTCATATTAAACATTAACATGTTAATTTCGATTTTCAAGCCAGTAAATATGCAAAAAAACTGTTTTTTTCAATATTCCTGTTTCCATCCACAAAAAAAGGAAGACATTTCCGCATTCCGGGTCCATCGGAAAGCACGATTTCTGTCCTTCCTTCAAAATGTGACGCTGGAATAAAAAACGTTTTTTTTCAGAGCAGGCGCATTCCCGATTTGCGAAAACGGTTCGGGGCATGTATATTCTTCCCGCATAATGATGCGTTATCCACTCAAAGTTCAGCGGGGAAAAATGACATGAAACAAAAACTGTTGCTCCTCGGAGCGGTTTTTTTCGGCGTACTGGCATTTATGTTCACATTCCACCAGATCAATCTGGAAAAATCCAGGATTCAGGGCGGAACGGTCGACATGTATCTGATCCAGGTGACGCGAGACCTCGCGGAAAACGACAAAATCACCGACGATGTCATCCGTCAAGTAAAAATCCGCCGCTTCCGCAACGCGAACGACAGCGGACGCGAAGTCGAATATGAAAAGAAGAACATGGTGCTCGGACGCGAGGTCCGTTCGCTGGTTCAGGCGGGAACCCTTCTCCAGTGGTCCGACCTGAAGACTTCGCTCTCCTCCGGGCGCAGCGGCCTGACCTCCCTGATCCGTCCCGGCTACCGCGCCATCTCCATCCCGGTGGACGCCGTCAGTTCGGTCACGGGACTGGTCCAGCCCAATAACTATGTGGACCTCATCGGCACCTTCCGTTTTCCGGATGCGCGGGGTGATTCCTCGCTCGACACCATCACCCTGACGATCCTCCAGCGGGTGCGCGTCATCGCCACCGGCACGGACATGGGGCTGCTGGTCGGCACCGGGAGTCAGGAAATGCGCTCCCGCGGATTCAGCACGGTGACGCTTGAGCTGACCCCGAAAGAAGTGGAAATGATCATCTTCGCCACGCAGAAGGGACGCATTTCCCTGAGCTTGCGCAACTACGAGGAATCCGCCGTCACCAAACAGCTCCAGAGCGTCAACTGGGACTACCTCCAGAAGAACATCCTCAATTATACCCGCGAACGCGAAGGCATGCTCAAGACGGGAAAGTAAAACAGGAGTCGGGATTCGGAAAATGTTCGAAATCACCATCCATTCCGGAGAAGGACCTTTCCAGGCGAAACTGGTGCCGGGCGTCTACCGCGTCGGATCCAGCCCCGCCTGCCATATTCAGCTGGAGGGATCCGGAGTCGCTCCGAGACACTGCCAGCTGATCGTCACGGACACCGAGCTCAGGGTTCTCGCGTTCGATCCGGAAACCTGCCCGGTGTATCTGGACAGGACTCCCCTGGGAACGGAAGCCGTCACCGCCGATCCGGGCTCCGAGCTTCAGATCGGAAACGTGGTCATCTCCGTAATGGGTCCCGAATCGCCCCCCCTCACGCAGGAATCCATGCAGACGCCACCCACGCCCGCTGCGGAACCGCCGTCTCCCCCCGCACCTCCGCAGTCTTCCGCCGAACCCGTTTCCGCGGGACCGAAGACGATGGAATCCCTCCTCAGAAACGCGGGTTCGTCCGTCTCCGTGCTGAGAGTCTCCGGGGTGCCGTTTGAAAACCGGCCGCTCCTGCAGGAAATCAAAAAGCGCGCCCATGTGGAATTGATCAAACGCCTGAACCTCAAGCGTCTGGCCATGACAGGCGTCTCCGATGCGGAACTGAACGAAAAAGCCCGCGCCACGATTGCGGAAATCGTGGATGAGATCTCCATCACGCTGCCGCCGGGCATCACCAAGAAACTCATCGAGAAGGAACTGATCAACGAGGCCATCGGGCTGGGACCGCTGGAAGACCTGATCGCCATGCCGGAAATCAGCGAAGTCATGGTGAACGGACCGGACAAGATTTTCGTGGAATACAACGGAAAGCTCCACCGCACGGACATGGCGTTCGCCGACAACAGCCAGGTGGTCGCCGCGATCGAACGCATCGTATCGCCCCTCGGACGCCGCATCGACGAAAGCTCACCGATGGTCGACGCCCGCCTGAAGGACGGGTCCCGCGTAAACGCGATCATTCCTCCGCTCTCCCTCGTGGGACCGACCATCACGATCCGGAAATTTTCCAAGACCCCGCTTCAGGTGGACGACCTGATCCGGTTCGGTTCCATCTCCCGCGAGATCGCGACATTTCTGGACATCTGCGTCAAGCTCCGCAAAAACATCATCATCTCCGGCGGAACCGGGTCCGGTAAAACGACCCTCCTGAACATCCTCAGCGGATTCCTCCCGGACACGGAACGAATCGTCACCATCGAAGACGCGGCGGAACTCCAGCTCCGGCAGGAGCACGTGGTCCGGCTGGAAGCGCGCCCCGCCAACATCGAAGGAAAAGGGGAAATCACCATCCGGGACCTGGTCCGGAACTCCCTGCGAATGCGTCCCGACCGGATCGTCATCGGCGAGTGCCGAGGCGGGGAAGCTCTCGACATGCTTCAGGCCATGAACACCGGTCATGACGGTTCGCTCACCACCATCCACGCGAACACCCCGCGCGACTGTCTCTCCCGGCTCGAAACGCTGGTCCTGATGTCCGGCTTCGACCTTCCCCTGCGGGCCATCCGCGAACAGATCGCCTCGGCCATTTCGATCATCGTCCAGATTTCCCGGGAAAAGGACGGCTCGCGCAAAGTCACGCACGTCAGCGAAATCACCAAGATGGAAGGGGAGATCATCACCATGCAGGACCTGTTCGTCTTCCGTCAGGACGGCTGGAGCCGCGACGGCAAGATCATCGGAAAATATGTCGCGACGGGAAGCATCCCGATGTTCATGGACGACATCAAACGGGCGGGACTCTCGCTGGACATCTCGCTCTTCAAGCCTCCGGAAGACACGGCGGCAGAAGGAGGAGTCCGGCGATGAACTACACACTTCCGGCCTCGGTCTGCGCGGGAATCGCGGTCACGCTGGCGACATACGTGATCGTGGACTTTTTCGCGCTGCTTTCGGCGCGCTACCGTGAGAAATTCCTTCAGGAAGCCGCCGTCGAAATGGACGACGTGCTACTGAGCATGCCACCCGCCCGCATATTGGATCTGAGCCTTGCGGTGGCCGCGTTCTCAGGCTTTGCCGCCGTGCTGGGAGTCGGCTTCTACAGCGAGGAATCGAGCATTGCGAAGTCGGTGATTGTGGCGCTGATCGCCGGTGCGGCGACCTTCCCGCTGCCGCGCGTCTACATGCGCTGGCTCAAGAAACAGCGTCTCGCCAAATTCAACGAACAGCTGGAAGACGCCCTGCTCTCCATGAGCGGTTCCCTGAAGGCGGGCTTCAGCATCAACCAGGCGCTGGAGGTGGTCGCCCGCGAGAACCGCAAACCGATCTCCTTCGAATTCAGTCTGCTGATCCAGGAGCTCCGCCTCGGCGTCACGCTGGACACCGCCCTCGACAAGATGTCCACGCGACTGAACTGTCCGGACTTCGAGCTGGTGGCCGTCTCGATCCTGACCGCGCGGCAGACCGGCGGCGAACTGACCGCCACGCTGGAGCGTCTGGCGGGCGTCATCCGCGAACGGGTCCGGATCACCGGACGGATCCGCGCTCTCACGGCGCAGGGCAGGATGCAGGCGCTCATCATCGGACTGATGCCGATCGCGCTTTTCATCGCGATGATGAACATCGCCCCGGACATGATGAACGCATTCTTTTCCACCGTCATCGGAATCATCTGTCTGATCGCCGTGATCATTCTGGACGTGGTGGGGTTCATGGTCATCCGGAAAATCACCAATATCGATATTTAACGGGAGAATCGCTGCATGTTTACCCTTCTGGCTGCCATATCCGCGGGAATCGGAACGACCTGTCTGGTTCTTCTTCTGGCGGAACTCCTCAAGTCGGTCTGGATCGAGCCCGAGGCGGAAAAGAAAGCGGAGGAATTCGAGGCCCGCAGACTGCCCCTTTTCATTCGCGCCTTCCTTCCGTTCACGTCGAACATCTCCTTCATCACTCGTCAGGATTTTCTGGAGAACTCCCGGAAAAACACGGAAGAACAGCTCCAGAGCGCCGGTCTCGACCAGGCGATCTCCCCCGCCCAGTTCATCGGTGTCCGGATCCTGATGGGATTTGCCGGACTCATCCTTCTCCTTCTGATGATGACGGCGGACAAGACGCTTTTCGGGTTCCTGCTTTTCGGCTGCCTCCTGCTGTATCCGGTCTCATGGCTCCACCGGACCGTCCGCATCCGCCATCTTTCCATTCTGAAGGCCCTGCCGAACGTGCTCGACCTCCTGACCCTTTCCGTGGAGGCCGGCAAGGACTTCCTGACGGCTCTGCGCGACATTCTGGCAAAGCGCAAAAGCGACCCGCTCGGCGACGAACTCAAGCGGACCCTGCACGAAATCCAGCTGGGAAAGAAGAGACAGCTGGCCCTCAAGGAACTCGGCTGGCGGGTCCGCCTCCCCGAACTGACCTCCATCGTCAACGCGGTGATTCAGGCGGACGAGCTGGGAATCGGGATCGGACAGCTTCTCCGGATCCAGGGAGACCAGCTCCGGAACAAGAGGTTCGCCCGGGCCGAGACGCTGGCGAACGAGGCGCCCGTCAAGATTCTGTTTCCCGTGGTGCTTTTCATCTTCCCGTCGGTCTTCATCATTCTGATCGCCCCGATTGTCTCGCAGGCGCTGAAAACCCTGGCTCACTGAGAATCATGATACTGAATCTTACACGGAAAACCATCCTTGCCGAAGAACCGCGCCGCGCCGCTGGATTCAGCGAACGTTTATTCGGTATGATAGGCAGAAGATTCACCTCCTTCGACGCCATGGTGTTCGACCACTGCAACGCGATCCACACCTTCTTCATGACGGAGCCCATCGACGTGATTTTCGTCTCCAAAGATGTCAAAGTATTGAAAACTGTTCAAAATTTGTCTCCGTGGAGGCCATTTGTCTATTGCAAAAATGCTTTTTATGTGATAGAGTTACCCATTGGAATCATTTCATCCACGGGAACCGTGCAAGGGGATCGTCTTGACCTCGCCTGTGTATTGAAACCGGAACTGGAAAAAAGTCTCGCGCGAGTCAATGCGGGAATGGCTCCGGCCGCTCCCGGAACCGTGGTTCCGCTGGAAACGAAGGACTGAACGGATTATGAATTTATATTTCTTGAACGGGAACCGGAAAGGGGAACAGTGGGAACTGGTGCCCCCCGGAATCTGTGTCGGCAGGGAGATGGACAACGACATCCAGCTCCTCATGCCCGGAGTTTCCCGTTATCATGCGAAAATCGAATATACCCCTTCCGGCGAATGGCGCATTGTCGATCTGGGCAGCACCAACGGAACCAAGGTGAACTCCAAGAAAATCGATGCGCCGCAGATTCTCCGCCGGGGCTCTGAAATCATGATAGGCGAACAGCTGATCCGTTTCGGAGACGGCAACCGCTCCTCGACGCTGAAAGTCCCGCAGTCCTCCGTGGCGCCGGCTCCGAAAAGCGGATCTTCGACGGAAACCAAAACGGTGCGCGTCCAGCTTCAGGACATCTTTGGACCGCCCGCTCCGTCCAGACAGTCGACCGACCGGATCCAGGTGGCCGACACCGCCCCGAAAATCGATGAAAACCTCTTCGTGAAAAAAGAAACGGACAAGGGGAAAAAAGCCGGAAAAGAAGGCAGCCCGACGAAACGGCGGCTGGGAAATCTCCTCTTTGTCCTGCTGGTGGTCTGCCTCGCCATGGTGGCGGTCTTCACATTCGTCGCCATCAACTCCGCCAAGGACCGTCCCGGCTCGAACGGAGAGACCGTCAAACAGGAGCGGAACCCGTTCCTGCTGGTCTATGAAAAACAGGTCGTCTCCAAAAACAACGTTTTCCGCTTCCATATCAAGATCGAAAACAATACCGCCACCTTCAAGCTCGACGACCTCAGGCACCAGAGGCATTTTTCCAAGGGAATCGGCCGCATCGAACCCGAAATCCTCAAATCCCTGGAAAACACCGTCAAGGAAACCGACTTCATGAAACTTGCCAGCGATCCCCCCGGACGCCCGGTCGAAGGAACGGACGAATCCAGATCCCTCCTGATCGGATACGATGCGAAACTCAATTCCGTCACGGTGCGGAACTCCTATCCGAAAAATTCCTTCGAGACCATCGAAAACGCCCTGGCCCGTTTCGCCGACGACTACGGACTCAAGACCATTTCCCTCTCGGAAGAGGAAATGCGCGACGAAGCCGAACGCTCCTTCAGCAAGGCCGAAGAACTGCTGTCCAACTATCAGGCGCGTCCGGAAAACCTCCGCAACGCCATTCTCCGCTACCAGATCACGATCGACTTCCTCGACCAGTTCGATCCGAAGCCGAAAATCTGGAGCATCGCAAAAACCAAGCTCGCGGAAGCCGAAGGCCTCCTCCAGAAGATGATCAAGGATTCCGAATTCAACCTCAATGTCTTCATCAAGCGCAAACAATATGCCGAAGCCGTCGAGGAGTGCAACAAACTCATGCTGATCCTCGACCCCGAACAGAACGCCTATCAGAAAGCCCGTGAATTGAAGATCACATTTGAAAAGCAGCTCTCCATCGAAAAGAAGAAAGGAAAGCGCTGACCCATGAAAAACAAAGCTTTTTCCATTCTGCGCCTCCTGCTTTTCTGCATGCTGACCGCCGCCTGTCTTCTCTCCGTTTCCTGCGAGAAAAAAGCGGAAAAGCCCAAAACCCGTCTTCAGCTGAATACGGTTCCGGAGGGTGCCGCCGTGACCATCCTTGGAGCCGAACGCGGAAAGACTCCCCTCAAATGCACTCTTCCCCCGTCAACCTACATCGTCAAACTCTCGATGGAAAAATACAAGAGCCGCTGGGAGAAAATCGAGATTGCAGAAGGGGAATCCAAAGTCTGCTCCTTCAAGCTCGAACCCGAATGCGCCGCCGTCATGATCACCAGCAGTCCCGAGGGTGCAGCCGTGGAATTCCAGGGTAAGAAACTCGGGACGACTCCGGTCGTCATTCCGAGCCTCCCTTACGGAAACTATACGGCGGAAATCACAAGCCGCGGCTATGCTTCCAGAACCGCCTCCTGGGAAATCAGGGACGCGGTCCCGCAGCTCGTCAAGGTGGACATGACCTCCAATCAGGGAACGCTGGAAATCTCCTCAAAACCCGTTGGCGTGGAAGTCCTTCTGAATGACGCCGTCCTGGGCAGGACCCCGCTCAAGGAACAGGTGGAGGAAGGCAAATACACGCTCACCCTCCGAAAGGACGGTTTCACCGAACTGACCCGGAGCGTCACGATCCGGCGGAGCCAGACGCTCACACTCCGGAACCTCATCCTTGAAATCAAACCCAGTTCGCTGGTCATTTCATCCACCCCGGCCGGAGCCAAAATCTTTGTCAACGAAAAACAGTACGACGATACTCCTTCCGAGCTCAAGGGACTTCTCCCCGGCTCCTACGTGATCCGGCTCGAGAAACCGGGATACGATCCGGCCACCCGCACGGTGAACCTCCCGGCCGGCACCCGTTTCGAAGTGGCTCTCTCGCTGGACAGCAATACCGGCGGCGTGGACATCGTCACACAGCCGGGCGGCCTCACCATCTATCTGGACGGCAAGCTGGTGGGCGTCACGGAAACGGACGAAGCCAATCCGGGCTCTTCCAAGGTCTTCCCCCTGCGGAATTTGAGCATGGGAACACACCAGATCACCGTCGCCCACAAACGCGGGAAACCTGAAAAACGCACCCGCGCCTTCGAAATAAAGAAAGGCGAGACCATCCGTCTCAACAATCTTGCCATCTGGATTCCCAACGTCCGCATCACCTTCAAGGAAGGGAATGTGGAAACAGGACGGCTTGCCGGAACCCTCAGCGATTCCTATCTCTTCGAGCCGGAACCGGGCGTCCGCTACGCGGTCAAGAAATCGGCCGTCTCCAAACTGGAAAACCTCCAGATCACCGAATAATCAAGGACAGGACTTCCTACAAATGTTGTTTGCAATTCTTCTCGGGATCGTTTTTTTGTTTTTTCTGGCGGCCGCCCTTCTCCTCTTTTTCGGATTGCGCACCGCCACGCTGCCCGCCTGGGAAAAACTCCCCCGGAACCGCGTCGCCGGAGGAATTCTGGGCTTGGTTTCGCTGCTGGCGTTCATTCCGAACGTGCGTCCGCTTTTTCCGCCCGAAGACTATCTGGCGGCGCTGATCCTCGCGGCCTTCATTCTTGCGGGCCTCTGTTATGCTTATCTGGATTATCTCTTTGCGCGAGCCTTCGCCGGAGCGCTGATCCTGCTTGCGCACGCACTGCTCATCGAATCCTTCGCCGCCGGGCTGCCCCACCGCGGATTTTTCGCCCTGATGTGTCTGACCGCTGGCACTTTCGGCATTTTCATCGCGGCGAAACCGCACTGGCTCCGGGATCTTTTCCGGCTTCTGGCGCGCAGTTTTCCCTGGCGGCTGGCCGTTTCCCTGCTGTGCGCCGCATGGTCGGTTTCCGCCCTGATCCTTCTGGTTCAGCAGCTCGGGGGACTCCCCCGATGAGCTTCCCGGAGCCGACTCCCGAAGTCCGTTCCTTTCTGGAAAAATGCCTCCCGGAAAACACCGCGGAGTTCATTGCCCGGATGACCCTCCTCGGGAAGTTCCTCTATGAGACCAATGCGTCCTTCAACCTCACGGCCATCAAGGAAGACGGCTTCTGGTGCCGTCATGTGGCAGATTCCCTTTCCGTGGCGCCCGTGTTTCCAGAGCTTTTCCGGAATCCGTCCGCCCTGTGCGACCTCGGCTGCGGAGCGGGTTTTCCGTCGCTGGTCCTGGCGGCGGCTTTTCCCGGAATCCGGATGACCGCCATCGATTCCACCCGGAAAAAAATCGACTTCGTCAACGCGGCCGCGCAGAAACTTGCGCTTGGAAACCTTACGGGAATTCACGGACGCGGAAACGAGCTCTGCCGCAGGGAACCGTATCAGGGAGCTTACGACGCCGTATTCGCGCGCGCCGTTTCTTCGGCGGACACCCTGATCCGGGAGGGGATGGGATTCCTGAAGAAAAAAGGTTCCCTGATCGTCTACCGCACGCCGGATCAATTTTCAGAGGAGCTTCCGTTCCTGACGGGCTGGAAAAAAGGTTCGTTCCGCGGAACGGAACCGTTCGGGCTTCCCGACGGAGCCGGGACACGCCTGTTTCTTCAGATAAAGCAGATACGCGAGATGCACTGATCGAAGCTTTCCTGTCCGCTGAGGATGTCGATCTGGACGCGGAGGAAAACGACCGGGATATCCCGGCGGTCCAGACGCGGCATCCGCACGGCGTCCTTTTCCGTGGTGACGATGATTTCCGCCTTTCCCGCCTTCGCGTCGTTGACGAAATCGATCATTTCCTGCTGACGGTAACGGTGATGGTCCGCGAAATGTTTTTCCACCACGACATTTCCCCCGAGTTCGGAAAGGAATGCATTGAAGCTGGCGGGATTGGCGATGGCGGAGATGGAAGCCACCTTTTTCCCTTCCAGAAAGGAAAGCGGCATCCGGCGTCCGCGGTCGAAGACATCCTCCAGATATTGCGGCTTGTGACAGCATTCGATGATTTCGGCCAGATGGTTCTGTCGCCGGAGGAAGGCCTTCAGGTGGCGGAGCCTCGGGGAACCGTCGGACTTCGTCAGGAAGATGTAATCGGCGCGCCGGATGTTCCGGATGGGTTCCCGGAGGAGGCCGCGCGGAAGCACGTGATGGTTGTCGAAGGGGGCGGTGGAATCGACCAGCAGGATATTGATGTGCGCCTTGAGGTTCAGATACTGGAACCCGTCGTCGAGAATCAGGGTGTCCGTGCCGAATTCCTCGATGGCGTAAAGGCCGGACTTGACGCGGTCCTTGTCGACCAGGACCACCACGTCCTTCAGGTTGGAAGCCAGCATGAAAGGCTCGTCGCCGGCGCGGATGGAGTCGAGGAGCAGGTTTTTGCCGTCGGAAACCACGCGGGGCGGAACTTCCATGCGTTTGGAGGCGAATTTCTTTTTGAGTTTGGTCAGCATTGATCGGTCGCGGCTCCGGTATCCCCGGCTCAGGATCGCGACTTTGCGCCCCTTCTGGCTCAGGGAGCGGGCGAACACTTCGACCACGGGCGTCTTGCCCGTGCCGCCGCAGGAAAGGTTGCCGATGCTGACCACGAGACAGCCGATGGCGCGGTTCCGGATCACGCGGTTGTCATACATCCAGAGGCGAAACTGAATCGCGCGGCGGTAAAAACGGGAACCGATGAACAGCAATCCCTTGAGCGCCGTCCCGATCCAATCGTGACGTCTCTCCCGGATCACTTCGATAAAATACTGTTCCAGTTTTTCCCCGACTTCGCGCAGAGTCATGTTCTTCTCCCGGTCGCACCGTTTCAAGCCGTCAATATACCGCGGAAAGATGCAAACATCAAATCGGATTCCCCATTTTCAGGCGCGAAGAACGGAGCCGGAGCCCGGATTCACTTTTCCGGATTCCCCCGAGTAGGCGACGTCGCCGTTGACGAATACCGTATGGATTCCCTCCGCCGGGGTGTGGGGCTCAAGAAAATCGGCGCGGGAAGCCAGCTTCCCAGGCTCGAACAGCACCATGTCGGCATAATAGCCTTCCCGGATTTTTCCGCGTCCGCGAAGCCCGAAAAACGCGGCGGGCATGGAGGTGATCCGGCGGATGACCTCCTCCAGCGGAACCGACTTCACGGCCATGGAGACGAAGCGGGGGAACGAACCGAAACCGCGCGGATGGGAACGCCCGAGGGAATCGTCGAGGGGACGGGCCGTCTCGTCCGTCCCGCAGCAGACCCAGTCCTTCGCAAGGATGCGTTCCAGGTTGACCTCGGACATGCCGCCGAAAGCGGCCATGGTCCCGGGCGCATCCTCCCGGAGCAGTCTCAGGCAGAACTCCGAGGGGGAAAGCCCCAGCTCCTCCGCCGCCTCCGGAAGTTTTCTTCCGATGAATCCGCGTCCGATCTCCGCCCGCGTATTGCTCAGAATCACGCGCGTCCAGTCCCGCGAAGCCGTTTCCAACAGCGCCAGAGCTTCGCGGAAAGAGGATTCGTCCTGCCTCAAAATATCGCGGATGCGGACATCGTTCATCGATGCATACGGCTCGGGCAGGACCACGGAAAGACTGGTCTGGGAAAAGATGTAGGGATAACGGTCCGCATGAACCCGGAGTCCCTGCGAGCGCGCCCCTTCTATCAGTTCAAACACCCGGTCCAGCTTGTGATGGTTGCGCGGAAGCGAGGTTTTCAGGTGGCTGATTTGAAGATTTCCGCCCCCGGCGCGCGCCAGTTCCAGCGCCTCTTCCAGCGCTTCCGTGAGGCCGTCTCCTTCGCTCCGCAGATGGGTCGTGTAAGGGCGTCCGAACTCGCGGAGGACTTCCATGAGGGAGAGCAGTTCCTCCCGGGTGGAGAAACGCCCCGGATTGTAGATCAGTCCGGTGGAAAAACCGACGGCGCCCTGCCGCAGATTCTCCCGCAGCAGTTCTTTCATCCGGACCAGCGCTTCCGGCGGCACCTCTTTTCCGGCATATCCGAGCACGGCCGCACGGAGCGTATTATGTCCGCAGAGAGACGCAAGGTGAATCGCCGGCCCGCGGGCATCCACGGCGTCGGCATAGGACCGGAAGGAGTCCCAGGTGATCGGAACATCATATGGCGCATAGACTTCCTGAAGGTGCTCCCGGACCTCCCCGAGAACCGGAAAGACGGAAAGGCCGCAGTTGCCGGAGATTTCCGTGGTGATTCCCTGCGAAATTTTACCGAAGGCGCACGGATCGGCAAGGATCGATATGTCGGAATGTCCATGGACGTCGATGAAACCGGGAGCCAGACACAAACCCTTGGCGGACAGGACTTCCGCAGATGGAAAAACGGTTTCGGAATGCTTTGTCACCCGCAGGATTTTTCCGTCGCGGATCAGGACATCGGCCTCGAACGGAGGAGCGGAGGAACCGTCATACAGGAGAGCGCCGGAAAGCAGACGGTCCGTCTTCATTTCCGAAGGCTGTCCACGTTTTTTTCGACTTCCTTCGAGGCTTCCTTGTAGAACTCTTTGCCCATTTCTTCGATCTCTTCCTTCACCCTGGCGGTTTTTCGGGAGATCTCGTCCGAAACGGCGTCGGACTTTCTGTAGGTTTCATACGCCTTCACGCCCAGTTCATCCTTGGACTGGTTGAGCTTCTTTTTGAGCTCCTCGGACTGGGCGGAAGCCTTGATCTGAATAGTCTTTGTATCCGCCGCGGCTTTCTCTTCGAAGGAAGCCGCCATCTGACGGAAATATTCATTGGAACGCATCCAGGAATAGGACATCTTGGCGCGGATGCGCTGAAGAACCCCCTCCATCTCCGTGCGGGTGTTTCCATACGAGGAAGTGGACGGCTGTTTCTTGGGTTCGGGCGTCCGTTTGAGTTCCGCGGAGCGTAGCGGAGGAAGAACGCAGGCGAGGAGCATGAAAACCAGAAAAAGTGTTTTTCCGTGCATGGCCTTCTCCTTCCGTTACCAGCGGATCAGCATGGCTCCCCAGGTAAGACCGCCGCCGAAAGCGGTGGTGAGGATGTAATCGCCCTTCTTGAGTTTCCCGCTCCGGCAGAGCTCGTCAAGACAGATTCCGATCGAGGCGGCGGACGTGTTGCCGTACCGTTCGATATTGACATAAACGCGTTCGACGGGAATGTCGAGACGCTGCGCGGCGGCGGAAATGATCCGCATGTTCGCCTGATGCGGGATCACCCAGGCGATCTCCTCCGCGGCGACACCCGAAACCGTCAGGACTTCCTTGCAGGAGTCGACGAGTCCGGCGACCGCCAGCTTGAAGAGTTCCGTGCCGGACATCCGGATGCAGTGGAGATGCTGATCGACCGTTTCATGGGAAGCGGGTTTCGCGGAACCGCCCGCCGGCATGGAAAGAAGGTCGGAGTAAATCCCGGCGGCGCCGATCTTGGATTCCACCACGAAGTCCGGCTCATTGCTGTCCACATCGTTATACAGGACGACCGCGCTTGCGCCGTCGCCGAAAAGAACACAGGTGGAGCGGTCCTCCCAGTTGACAATCGAAGAAAGCTTGTCCGCGCCGAGGACCAGGGCATAGCGGTATTTCCGGGGGAACGCCTTGAGGAGGGAGTAGGCGACTTCCAGAGAATAAATCAGCCCGGTGCAGGCGGCGACCAGATCGTAGCAGGCCGCGTTGACCGCGCCGATCTTGCGCTGGAGAACACATGCGGTACTGGGGAAAATCGTGTCGGGCGTGGCCGTGGCAATGGAAATCAGATCAAGCTGTTCGGGCTTGATTCCGGCCATCTCAATGGCGCGCAGGGCGGCCTGTTTGGCCAGTTCTGACGTTGGCGTGTCCTTGTCGGCGATATGACGTTCCTTGATCCCGGTCCGGGTGGTAATCCATTCGTCCGTGGTATCGACCAATTTCTCCAGGTCGGCATTCGTCAGAATATGATCCGGGGTATAGGCTCCTGTTCCGATGATTCTGATTGACATAACTGACTCCGAATCCTGTATTAATAATGCGTTCCGGTTCCGGAACTACACTGTGTGAAACCGTGAGGCGAATGCGGATTTTTCCACTCCGCATTCGTAGATGCGGCTGCTGACCAGCTCAGGAAGATTCTGATGTGCGAACTGGTTGGCAACCCGGATGGCGTTCTTGATGGCTTTCGGACTGGAAACGCCGTGTCCGATAATGCATACTCCGTTCAAGCCGATGAGCGGAGCGCCGCCGTATTCTTCGAAATCTCCATGCTTCTTGAGCTCGCTGAAAGCGTCTTTCGCCAGAATCGCCCCCGCCTTGCGGACAGCGTTCCGGGTGAAAGCGTCCTTGAGCCAGGCAAAGGTCGCCTGCGCCAGACTTTCACTGGTTTTCAGGAGGGCATTCCCAACGAAACCGTCGCAGATCACCACGTCGCATTCACCTGTAAAAGTGTCATGCCCCTCCACGTTCCCGATGAAGTTGATCGGCATTCTGGAGAGGATCTTGAAAGTCTCTTTGGTCAGATCGTTTCCCTTGATGTCTTCCCCTCCCACGGACAGCAGTCCGATGGACGGGTTGGAGATCCCGAAAAGTTTCTTTGAGTAGAGCTCGGCCATGACCGCGAACTGGGCCAGATTCATCGGATTGCAGTCCGTGTTGGCCCCGATGTCCGCCATGACCCATTTTCCGTTCACGCGGGGCATGACGGATGCCAGACACGGCCGGTCCACGCCTTTGGACATGCGCATTTTGACCGTGGACGCCGCCACGGCCGCGCCCGTATGGCCCGCGGAAACGACACCGTCGGCCCGCTGTTCCGCCACCAGTCCGGCACAGACCGTGATGGAGGAGTTTTTCTTGCCCCGGATGGCGGCGGTAGAGGATTCGGCCATCTCCACAACAGTTTCGGCATGAACGAATTCAAGCCTGGAGGACGGCTTCAGATTGTATTTCTCAATGTAGTAGGAGAGCTTGTCCAGGTGACCCACCAGCAGAATATCCACTTCCGGGATTTCCACCAGCGCTTCCGAAACCGCCTGCATCACTACTGCGGGAGCATAATCGCCCCCCATGGCATCCACCGCAATTTTCATCGGGGCATGGGCTCCGTATTATCAGTCTATGGTCTTGATCTGCTTGCCTTTGTAGGTGCCGCAATGATTGCAGACGGTGTGCGGGGCGTTGGGCTCGCCGCAGTTGGTGCAGAAGTCGGCCTGGACGCCTTCATAACGGTTATGCGCCTGACGCTGACGTCTCTTCATTTTCGATACTTTTCTTTTCGGCATTGCCATGATGACTATCTCCTTCAATAGAGTTGATTATTCCGAAACCACTGTAAAAAACGAAATATACTCCATCTTTCCCGGTTTTCAAATGTTGCCTGCGAAAAACCTCAATTTTCCCGCGTTTTCCGACAAAGAGACAACAAGGCTTTCGGGGAAAAAGGTCTATCGGACTTCTTTCCGAAACAGGGCGACGTATTCAAGGTTGCCTTTCGGACCCTTCAGGGGCGAGTCGGAAGCATCGATCAGACGCCAGCCCAGCGCGGATGCGGCGGCGCAGACCTTTTCCAGCGCGGCGCGGCGGACATTCTCATCCGTCACGACTCCGCCCGGAGGCACATCCTCCCGCGGCGCCTCGAACTGGGGCTTGACCAGAATGAACGCCAGCGCCCCCTCCTTCATGACGGAATCGGCCGCCGGAAGAATCTTCGTCGCGGAGATGAACGAGACATCCATGCTCAGGAGATCGACTTTTTCCGGAATGACCTCCGGGGACAGCGACCGGGCGTTGACGCCCTCCCGGCAGACCACCCGCGGATCGGAACGCAGTTTCCAATGCAGAAGCCCGCGTCCGACATCCACCGCGTAGACCTTCTCCGCCCCCCGGGACAGCATCAGGTCGGTGAACCCTCCCGTAGACGCCCCGACGTCGGCCGCGATCCGCCCCCGGAGATCCGGCGCGAACCGGTCCAGCGAATCCCGCAGCTTGTAAGCGCCCCGGCTGACGAATTCTCCGCCGGAGTCGACCATCAGCGCCGTATCCGCATCGAAAAGCTGCGAAGGCTTCTCAACCACCGCGTCTTTCCCGCTCCGGACTTTTCCGGCCATGATCAGGAGCGCCCCCTCCTCCCGGCTCGCGCAATGGCCGTGCTCGTACAATAGTTCATCCGCCCGTTTTTTCTTCATGAATCCCCGGCAATTACAGTTAAATTTCCTATTTCCCGATTGAAAATTACGGAAAATGCAATAAAGTTAAGTGTCAGTCTTGTTAAAATCAAACGGAGCGATATTCTTTTTATGAAAATTCCGGTTTTTCTGCTGCTCATCCTGATTCTTCTGGCAATCGTCATGACCATCGGCTTCATCGTTCAGCGGACTCGCATGGCGCTTCTCCGGAAACGCCTGAAGACCGCCATGCACAACAGCGTGGAAATCAGCACCTTCCTGTCCCTTTTCTCCAAAAACATGCGTTCCCGCGCCGACATCGACAACTGGATGAACGTCACGGCCCGTTACGTTTCGGAACTGGCCGACGCCCAGAGCGTATGCGTATTCGCCCTGGATGGCGACCTCCTCAAACCCGTCGGCGTGTCCGGCCCCTTCCCCCTCTTTCACAAAACGGCGTCCACCTATGTCATGACCAAACCAAAATACCTCATGGAACAGCTTCGGAGGGAACGCATTCCGGTGGGCGAAGGCATCGTCGGAAGAGTGGCCCAGACCCGCAAGGAAGTCATGCTCAACGGGGAGGACCTTGCCGGAACCCGCCTCTACATCACCGACCCTCTCGTCCCCATCGAATGCGTCATGGCCATCCCGACCATCAGCGAAGGCGTCGTCACCGGCGTCATCTGCGCGGTGAACAGCGTTCAGGAAAACCACTCCTACTTCACCGCCGAACAGTTCAGCCGCTTCAAATTCATCGCCGCCCAGGTCGAACTGGCCCAGCGAATCCTCGAGGCCTATTCAAAACTCAGCGAACAGCAGCGTCTGAATCAGGAACTGGAATTCGCACGCAACCTCCAGCGTTCCCTCCTTCCGGAAACCTTCCCGGTCTGGGGGTTTTTCTCCGTCCAGGCCTTTACCCGCGCCTCCAAGGAGGTCAGCGGCGACTTCTATGACTTCGTCCAGATCGACGACGACCGCCTTCTGGTCGTCATCGGTGACGCCTGCGGAAAAGGCATTCCCGCCTGCATGGTCACCGCCATGACCCGCAGCTTCATCCGCGCCAACATCGACCGCTTCACCTCCCTGATGGACCTCCTTCTCGAACTCAACGACAACCTTTACCGCGACGCCGGAGCCGGACGTTACATCACCCTCGGATGCTGTCTTCTCAACCGTCGCGACTCCACCCTCGAATACGCCCGCGGAGGCCATACCGAACTCCTGATCTACATCCGCGAACACATCCGTTCCATCTTCCCCGACGGCGCCGGCATCGGCCTCCTCCCCAGCGAAGACGTCGAATTCGACACCCTCTGCATCGAATTCTCCCCCAATATGTCCGTCCTGATGTTCACCGACGGCATCAACGAAGCCACCTCCCCCAAAACCGGCGAATATTTCGGCGTCTCGCGCCTCACCGACCTCTACCGCGAATCCTGTCTCAGCAAAGAGGAGCCCGCCGCCTTCATCCAGAGGACCATTCTCGCAGTCGACGATTTCGCGCAGACCCCGAACGGCGACGGTCAGGAAGACGACCAGACCATCGTCATGATCCGCCATATCTAACCGAAAGGACTCCCCCCATGTTCAGAATATCCCGCATTGCCCTCTGCTTTCCGCTCCTTGCCTTCGCCCTCTGTTCCTGCTCGTCCTCCGCCCCGAAGGAGGAGGAAAATCAGTATACCGGCAAGTTCATGGCCAACGACCCGTCCAGAACCGCCGCCGGAGACAAATCGGCCGAGACCCTTACAGGGGTCCTTCAGGACGCAAGGGAAAAGCGGGAGGAAAAACGCCTCAAATTTCAGGATGTCTCCCGTCCCATGAATCAGGATTCGTACAAGGTTTTCCCCTGGAGGACCTCCTCTCCGCGCAGCGAACAGCTCCATGACGCCAGCCGCGAAGGCTCCAACTCCCTCTTTTAACGCACAAAACCCGCACAAGGAAAGGACAACGCTCATGAAATATATCGTCACCGGAGCCGCCGGACTCATCGGCAGCGCACTCATCTGGAAACTCAATCAGATGGGCGTGGAAGACATCCTTGCCGTCGATCACCTCGGAACCTCCGAAAAGTGGAAAAACCTCCGCGCCCTCTCCTATGCCGACTACATGGAAAAGGACGTCTTTCTCGAACGCCTGAACGCCGGAGCCCTCCCCCGCGACGTGGAAGTCATCCTCCACATGGGCGCCTGCTCCTCCACCACCGAAAAGGACGCCTCCTACCTGATTTCCAACAACTTCGACTACACCCGGAAACTCGCCCTCTATTCCGTCACGCGCGGAATCCAGTTCCTCTACGCCTCCAGCGCGGCCACCTACGGCGCCGGAGAACAGGGCTATGTCGATGACGAGGACAAGCTTTCCGCGCTCCGTCCCCTCAACATGTACGGCTATTCCAAACAGATGTTCGACCTCTGGGCGAAACGCCAGAGATTCCTTTCCAAAGTCACCGGGGTCAAATTCACCAACGTATTCGGCCCCAACGAACTCCACAAAGGGGAAATGCGCAGCGTGGTCTGCCGCGCCTACGAACAGATCCGCGACACCGGGAAAGTACGTCTCTTCAAATCCTACATCCCCGAATACGCCGACGGCGAACAGAAGCGCGATTTCATCTACGTCAAGGATGCCGTGTCCATGGTCCTGTTCCTCATCAAACAGAAATGCCGGGGAATCTACAACATCGGAAGCGGACGCGCCGAAACCTGGAATTCCCTCGCGTCGGCGGTTTTCAAGGCAATGGACAAACCGGTCAACATCGAATACATCGACATGCCGGAACATCTTCGCGGAAAATATCAGTATTATACCTGCGCGGACATCACGAAGTTGCGCAATGCCGGTTATTCCGCCGTCGTCACTCCGCTCGAAGACACCGTCGACGATTACATCCGTCACTATGTGTCCCTCGGACACTTCCTCGGCGACTGATCCGGGATGCGGACAGTCTGAACGGGGTTATTTTCTGTTGCCTTCGGCGTTTTTTTTCATCCGGAGAAACAGAATATCATCGGTATCCTTGTCGCGGGAAACGGCTATTTTTGAGCTCAGTAAATCATCTATATTGAGATACCGGACCGGGACCCCCATGAAGTTGTGAATCACGGAACGCAATTCCACGATATCGAATTTCGGAAGGCCCGGAACAATTTGATGAAACTGAATGACTCCGCAGCGAGTCTGATACGTCTGTACAAAACCATCCCCCGATTCCGGATCGAATGGGGTCAACTCCACATCCAGTTCATCGGCAAGCGCATGATTGATTCTGGTAAAGTTCGCGGAGTCGCGGGATGGAATAAACAAATCCCAATCGAGCGTGAATCGGGGCATTCCTTCCTGAAGCATGGCCTGTCCGCCAATCACCACGTAACGGACTCCGGCCTCGTTCAGTCTTCGGAGGAGAACTTCCATTGGAGACCTCCCTGCTCTGCGATCCGTTTCAGGTATTCGCGCTTCCACGCGTTCATTTCCTCATAGCTCCGAAAGGACTTTTTCGAGAATTTCGGCAGGTTGACGGGCTCCGGAAAACGCATTTTCGGAGGATTCTTCAGCCAGAGCCTGATTTTTTCTTCACGCGGGTCCAAGGTCTCACCTCATTCATTGCCATAACAATACACCGAAACGGAAAAAATTCAAACCTCCGGAACCAAATGAATGCGAACAGGGGAACTGCGGGCGTTCCAAGACTGAATCGCTCAAGCGGGAACGAAAAAGTCAGCGCGGAGGATTTACTTTTGACTTGTTTTGAGTCCGGGGCGCTTGTCCGCGCGCATCACGGAGCCGGAAGGCGGTCGGGGAACAGCCGAAATGCTTCCGGAAAACGTTCGTAAAATAGTGCGGACACCGGAAGCCCGAAAGCGAGGCGATTTCCTTGACGCTGAACTTGCCTTCCGACAGGAATTTCACGGCCTCCTCCAGCCGAATCCGGATCAGGTAGTCCTTCGGAGCGGTCCCGACCGCTTTGCGGAAGACCGTCTGGATGAAACGGGGAGAATATCCGGCCTCGCGCGCAAGGTCGCCGATGGAAAGATCGTGGCGGTAGTAAT
>CAZORN010000033.1:0-20882 GCA_964581935.1 uncultured Victivallales bacterium | reverse complement strand
TTTCCTACGCCTGCTCGGAAGAGACCATCCGCGAAGCCGCCAAACGGATTGCCCGTTTCTGCGCTTCCCTCTGACGCAAAAGAACCTGATAAAAAAACAGCCGCGCCGTTCCGGATCTTCCCGGAATCTGGCGCGGCTCTTTTTCACCTCGCAGAAATCTTATTTAAAGATAGATTCCACCGTCATTTTCCGGCAGGTTCCAGCAATGCGGCCGTCAGTTCCGCCGCCTGTCGCCGCAAAGCGTCGAGAGTGGAGTGATCAAATCGCTGCGCCGTCTCGAAATAATTGTCGTCCAGTTGTTTCGGGAGATTCGCAAGAAAGTTCCTGGCTTCGCGAGCTGCGGGGGTATCTCCCGCTTTTCCGACGGTATCCTGCAAGGTTTTGAGATAGAGATAGTCCTTATACCCCTCGAAGTTGTTGTCACGCCGAACGGTCGAAATCATTTTCTTACCGAGAAACCCGCAATAGCCGCCCAGCTGTTTCTCTTTGACGGCCACGTCTTCGCCCCAGTCGAAAATTCCGTCGGTCGGTGCGTTCCAGAGATAAACTCCGTGGAGCATCCGTTCGCGGATCTGCTGGTTGGAGGTAAGCTTCCCCGTAGGACAGCTGTACCAGAAACAGGAGCGTCCGTTGCGCCGGTATTCCCGCGTCTTCTCCATCAGGATGGTCATCATGCCGTTGGTATTGAAGACAGGGATGTAGTCCGGCTGCATGTCCGCAAAAATCATTCCCATGAAAGTGCTCGGGGTGAAAGTCGGCTTGCAGTAGCCGCCTTTCCGGATCAGCTCCAGACGCTGCCCGGCGTTGCCGAGCGCTTTGTAGGTGGCCGGTTCGTCGACGCCCCATGTCAGGATGCGGAAACCGTAACGCCGTTCCATCTCGCGGATTTCCCGGGCAGGCAGGAGGGTGGAAATCGGACAGATCACCGCATCTTTCCAGCCCATCCGTTGAATCTGTTCAAAACTCCAGCGGAGATCCTCCGCATTGCCGACATAGATGAACATGCCGTTGTTCCAGTGATCGTCGGCGAAACGCAGTGCATCAAGGTATTCTCCGCGCGACATGGTCCATTCCGGATTGCTGTTGGCGGTAAAGACCCGGAAAAAACTGCCGAAAGTCTTGGCTTGATCGCGGTTCAGACGGAACGGCATTACGCGGAGTTCGACGGCGACCTGCCGTCCGGCCACGGCAATGGTTCCGCGGTAAAATCCGGGCGCGGCATCCTCCGGAATGCGGCAGGAAAGCTTGACCCAGGCCTTTTCATCCGGAGCAAGTTTCAGATCGGTCCACGTCGGAGTATCCGAGAGACCGTTATTGAATCGTCCCAGAGCCTCGGTTCCGGTCCTGGCCAACTGCTGGTCGCGGACCAGAAAATACCCGCCGGAGCTCACATACCGCAGTTGCCAGTTGGCGGCGAGACGCCTGTCACCGTCGTTCAGTTCGGAAAACTGCCACGGACTGTCGATCTTCTGCGTTCCGGCTTTGAGCGCGAGAGCCAGATCGACCCGTTCGCCGGGAGTTCCGAACAGTTTGACTGAATGCAGAGTGGCATCGGTAACGGTCGGATAATCTTTTCCCAGAGCGACATCGGCGGGAGCCAGAGGATATATGCGCAGTTCAGCCGGATCGACAGCAACGGTGCAGACGCTGTTGTACGGCAGGGGGACGGATCGGGTCCGGCTGCGGCGCTGCAATTCGGACTCGATGAATTCGCGCGCAACCAGCGGGCGCCATTCCGCCGGCAGGTCATCCGGACGGGACGGCTGAAAAGCCTGATAAGTGAATTCGGCGGACCAGACGGAACCGGGCGTCAGGGTTGTCTGCGGAAGAAAAAACTCCAGCGTATTGCTTGTGGTTCCGTTGCGTCCGGCCCACACGTAAATGCCATTGATTCCGGTCCTGCTGGAAACCATCATTCCGAAGTCGCGGGCGTAATCGCAGAAAATCAGACCGTTCGCCGTCGGACGGATGAAAATCTGGTCGGATTCCGTCTGGGCATCCAGCGAAAATACGGCCGTCGGACGACCGGGAACGATCGCGATTTTTTCAGTGCCTACCCCGCGTCCGATGCCGATGAAATCCTGGAGTCTGTACAAAATCCGGCGGGGTTCCTTCGCCTCGTTTGTGATGCTGATCCGCAAAATGATGCGCTTGCCGTCGACGATAATTTCCCGGTCTTCCTTCAGGCCGTCGAAATTCACATGACGGTTATGCCAATCCAGATGCAGGCGGTTGGGCTCGCTCTTCACGATGCGATACGGTTCATGAATCTGTTCGTCGAGGTAGGAACCGGTGACATGTCCGCCGAACGCACCGGCGAATTTCACGTCTTTTCCATGGATATTCCGGTCATTCCATGTATTGACGGCTTGCAGCTCTTTCGGTTTGTATACGATGCTGGAAGCGCGGGCGCCGTGGTCAGGCTCCATCCGGATGTTCCAGAATTCATTTTGCAATTCAATGCTGTCGGCAAATAGGCTTGCCGAGACCAGCATCAGCAACGGAACGGGGACAACATTTCGGACGATCATTCGGGACTCCATTTCTGATTGGGATGACGGGGTGTTTTCTTTCAGGGTCTGTAGGCGTCGCGCACACTCGCCGGGGATTCGTTTCCTCCGAGAAGCAGGATGCGTCCCTGGCCGGGTTCAAGAGTCAGGCTGGAAACGGCCTGACCGCTCTCCAGATCGTAGATCGGAACTCTTGCCTCCAGCGCTACCGTGGTCGGCGGGGCAGGAATCATGTTGACCAGCTCGCCGTTGGCATCAACGGTCGGCGGCTGTTTTCCAGGCAGCATGAGGCGGGTGTTGGCCAGAATCGCAAACCTGCGGCCGTGTGCGTCGCGAAAAGTGTTGCCGATGATCGCCTTGTCTTTGAACTGGATTTCCATCTCCGGCAGTTTTTCCAGAGACAGCAGGAGTCTGCCCCAGGGTTTCAGTTCGGCGAACGTCCGCTTCATATCCGTCCAGCCGGGAGAATCGGAACAGAGGGAAACCGTATTGACACGTCCGCCGGAAGCGATCTGCTCCGCGGCCCGAGCCAGCTGACGACGGCGCGACATCGGAGAATAGGCATAGATCAATATCCCCCTGGCCCCTTCGGCGACGGCGGTCCAGGACTGAGCCCGGATTCCGTTGGGACAGGGGCAATACATGCTCCAGCGTCCGAACTTGTTGAACTGCGGATAATACTTCATGCCGGGAGCCGTTTCGATTCGGAATTTCGCGAGGAATTCAGGCTCGGTCGCCCCCGGACACATTTCCTCGGGCGGATAGAAGCTGTAGATCTGGGACCCCTGAATCACCGCAATCATCGGCAGCCCCATCTTCTGTGCCTGGTTCAGGAAGGGACGGATTGCACCGGCATACCATTTCAGACCATCGTCCGGAAGCCACAGGCGCGAGGCCGCGCCGCGGGCGGAATACATGAACGGATAACGGTCGATTCCGGCGATGTTGGGCCACGGAGGCTTGATTGTCTGCAAGGTCCGCAGATCGGTGAAAAGTTCAAAAATGCGTTGTTCCGGGAGAATGTTCCATATCTGGCGGCGATATTCGGCCAGCGGACCGACCGACGACGGGGCATTTTCTTCCGCCGGCAGCCATGCGTAAACCGCCGTGTCCGACCGATAGGAAGGCAGATGCTGTTTGAGACGCGGAACCGCGTAGCGGGTCACATATTCCATACCGCTGTTCAATTTCATTCCGGACAGCGCTTTGCTGCCGTCATTGCGATAGTAGACGTCGTTCATCTGAACCCAGAGTTTCAACCCGTATTCTTTCGCAAGTTCCGCGGCTTTCAGCACATGCTGAGGTTCCGACGGATGCGGCCCGACCGTTCCGGCAAAATGGACGCTGTTGATGCCTGCCTCCCGCATCTCCGCGAAAACCCGGCGCGCCTCTTCCAGCGAAGTGAGGTTGTCGCCATAAAGATAGACGCCGACAGGAAAATAAGTCAACGTCAAGGTATCGCCTTTGCCGCTTTCATATTCATACGTTCTCGGCTGGGGCGGTGCGGCCTTGATTTCGGCATTTTTACGGGTCGCATCAAAGGCGGGATCATCTTCAGAGAGGGATTCAAGCCGGATTTCGTTCAATACCGGGATGCCGGAATTGCGATACAGAATAATCATGCGGCGTCCGGAACCGGCGCCCAGTTCATCCCTGCGGGCAGTAAAAACGACATCGCGGGCGGTCTTGAAAGGGAGCATCCGTTTCCATCCGAGATTTTTGACCTGTTTCCATGCATTGTTTTCCCAACGGAAGAGAATCGCGCCGATGGAGGCGTTGACCTGAGCCGGCTGGGACAATCCGATGCACGTCAGTTTGATCCCCGCATCAGAGGCCGGAAGAAATATGGCGGCGAAGTCGTAACCTTCCGCGGCAACCAGATGTTTTTTTCCGTCGATCTCCTGGATTTTTCCTTTCCCGCGGCAGACAAGTTCCTTGCCCGGAGGCTGTTCCCCCGTCCATTGCAGCAAGGTTTCTCCATGGACGAGTCCGATTCCGGCCAGCCATAGCAACAGGATCAATACGGTTCGATGCATTCTTTTACTCCTGAAAGTGACAAGTGATTGATGATTTTACGGATATGGCGGAGTTGACTCATTCCCACCAGTTGTATTTGAGTTTCTGCATTTCCTTGTAAGGCTTGCATTCCACATGCCCGTCGACAAACAGAGCGCTGACCGACATGCCCGGATGCCGGTTGCCGGCAAACCGCAAATTGGTCGGATCGAAAGCCGCTGCAGCATCGGTGCCGACGCTGCAGCGATGATCGAGAGCCCCGACCGCGCCATACTCGCAGTCGGCAATCAATACCGCGCCGGAAACACCGACCGCGCCGAAACTCGCATTTTTTCTGGCTCCGCGCTGGATCGAATCGACCGTACGCAGGGGATTATACCAGGTTGTGCCGCTGGCATATCCGGCCTGCACGGAATACACATAGGAACGGTTGACCCACTGACCGTTGACCTGAAAGAAATTGAGGTAACTGTCGTTGGCATAGTGTATCCCCGGGGTTCTGGTGACATCGGCGGGGCAGTCCCATACCCGGATCGAGAGATATTTGTTCTTTACCAGCAGTACCAGTGCGGAATTCTGCCAGGTAAAGACATAGGAAGGCAGCAGAGTCTTCGGGTAATCATCACAATAACTGATGACTGCAATTCCGGCCTGTTTGAGATTGCCGATACAGGCGCCGGCCTTGGCCCTGCTGCGCGCCTGATTCAGCGCAGGCAGCAGCATGGATGCCAGAAGGGCAATGATGGCAATAACAACGAGAAGTTCGATCAGTGTGAATTTGCGTTTACGACATTCCTTCTTCATTTCAGGGTATCCTTTTTGGTTTGTTGGTTGAAGTCAGCAGTAGAATTGCGGATGATCAGACTTGGACGGAGCATCTCGCTTTTTTCAGGAATGTCGCCGTTGGCCATGCTCCAGACTTTCTTCACGATTTCCTCTTCCCGGATACTCATGGAACTCAGGGTCGGTTCACAGGTTTCGCACCATGGAGTATTGTAGAATCCCACCAGGGCCACATCGCGTCCGGGGATACGATTCCGTCCCCGCAGCTCTCCGAGCAAATGTACAAGAGTGCTGTCCGAAGTCGAGAAAATACCGTCGAACGCCTGCCGTTCCAGCAAAGAGACGGCCTCTTCCCGGGTTGCTGCGAAAGTAACCGGAACGCCTGAATCTTCCGCACTGTCGCGACAGCCGTCGATCAGCCGTCCGGTTCCGCCGATCACCAGAAGATTCCGACATCCGATTTCGGTCAGATGCCGGACGGCCAGATAGGTCCCGCCGTACCAGTCGACGGCAACTCCCGGCAAAAGCAATGATTCGGCAATCCGCTTGCGGTTGAAATAGTAAATGACTCTGCTGGTCCGGGTCAATTTCTGCACGTCTTCAGGGGTCATGAACTTAAGATGTTCCGCATTGTAGAACACAATCGCGTCTTCATACGCGCCGACGGCTTCCAGATAAGCGAGAAATTTCTCCCGGCAGCCGCCCGTATCGGGATGGACCACCGTCAGCGAAGATTTGCCGTCGGCCATCACGCAATTCTGGAATTCCCGGACAAAGTTGGAATAAAGGTGCTCACTGCCGGAATGCTCGATCAGAATGATGCGCTTCAAATTCGTTTCCGGCGTCTCCTTACTGACGAAGTAGCCCGCGCCGTGCCGTCCGAAGATCAACTTGCCCTGCTCCAGCTCGATCATCGCCAGCCGCACTGTCCCCGACGACGACCGGTAGTGCTGCGCCAGATCACGCAGAGACGGCAAAGAATCGGTTCCGGCAAACTCTCCGGCCACGATCCGCTTCCGCATGTCCTCGTAAATTTTCTGCTGCTGGCTCATTGACTGTTCTCCGAATCCAAACTGTTTAAAACTGTTTTCTGTATTAAACAATAACCCTTTTTCCCTTATTGTCAAGTCTCACGCGAAAAAAAACTGAATTTTTTTGTCCGATGCTTCAAAAGCAACCGGGCGGATTCACGATACAGTGCCGCCGCTAATATGCTGGAAAACTTCAGGGAGTCGGAAAATCAATCTGCCTTGCGGCTTGAAGTTTCCTCAGGACGCGTGACGGCGGGCTCCCCGGAAGCGGAAGGAACCGGGAAGTCTTTCCGGTCGGAACGTTCCGGCTTTTTATGGATGGCATCGGGCATGGAGGTCAGTCTTCCGGCGGAGGACGACGCATGCGACGGTTCAGCCGCGGAAACCGGAGGAACATTCTCAGGGGCAGGCGCCGCCGGAGAAGGAGTGCCATTCCCCTGACCGGCCGGGACCGCCTGCTTTCCTTCCACGGGAACGGCGGAACCGTTCGAGGGGACAGGCTTCGCTTTTCTCGGAGGTCTCGGCGGAGGCGGCGGGGGCGGAGGCATTACCCCCAGAACTTGAAGGTAGCGTTCTCCCTCGATGGAAATGGACTGGAGGGAAAAGACATTGACGATCCGAACCATGCGGAACAGGGATTTCCCGGAAGCGACCTTGAGGGGTTCTCTGGCGGGAGATTCAATGAGGGAGGAAAACGGACACAGGCAATAACAGTATAGGACCAGCGTCACGACCAGCGAACCGGCAAGAAATCCCACGACAAGGGTGCCGATCTTCTCCGCCATCAGAGGAAGATTGAGGGCGATTTCGCGATTCGGGAAAATCGAGTCGACTGCCTTGTAGAGGACAATCATCGAAACGAACAGCGTTCCGTAGACGGCGATGATGATTTTGTACCCGGCGTCAAGCCCCGGAATTTCCAGCATGGGAAATATCAGGGGAGCCGCGAACAATCCGAGGTATATGGAAAAGCAAAGGTTCATCAGGAAGACCCATGAAAGCAGGAACGGCTTTTTGGCCGCGGAGCCGGCTCCGATGAATCCGCCGATCAGTATCAAAAGGGTACCCATGTCTGCATCTCCATCCCGTTGTCAAATATTCACTGTTACCCGCTCGAATTCCGACCAGGACGTCTCTCCCTTGAGGACCATCCCCATCGTCATGCTGGAGATGGTCTGTCCGCCGTGATGCTGGCGTACGTATTCCTGAATGGCGGTGGTCGAAGCGTTGGGAGATTCCATGATCGTGCGCAACCCGGTGTCCATCACAAGGACTTCAAAGACGGCGCGCCGTCCGGAATAGCCGGTCGAATCGCAGTCGGGGCATCCGACGGCCTCCAGAATCGAACGGGGAGAGATCCCGTGTTTGGAACAGAAGGCCGTCTGTTCGTCCGTCAGCCGGGCGGGACGTTTGCACCTTGGGCAGAGGACACGGACAAGCCGCTGGGAAACGATCAGGTGAAGGCAGGCGGAAATCGCCCGGAGCTGAAGCCCGAGGTCGGTCAGGCGGATGATGGTTCCGATGTTGTCGTTGCTGTGGAGAGTGGCGATGATCAGGTGTCCGGTCTGGGCGGCATGGGCGGCGATTTCGGCGGTTTCCTCGTCGCGGATTTCCCCCACGCAGATCACGTCCGGGTTCTGGCGCAAAGCGTTGCGGAGAAGCGAGGCGAATGTGATGTCGGCCTTCTCGTTGACTTCCATCTGACTGATATACGGCACAACTCGCTCGATGGGGTCTTCGATCGAAATCACATTCTTGATGCTGTAGTCGACCGAGGAGAGCATGGAATACAGGGTGGACGTCTTGCCGCTTCCCGTCGGACCGCACATCAGGATCATGCCGGAAGGAAGTTTCAGGCAGGAATGGACTATTTTCAGCTGCTCCGAAGAGAGGCCGATGTTGGTCAGCGTCCGCTGGGAGCTCTCGGAGGCGATGACCCGGATCGTGATTTTCTCTCCGCCGAAGACGCCGACGGAAGCCACGCGGAAAGAGGTGTTCACCCCATCGCAGGCGGCGCTGAAAGAACCGTCCTGGGGACGGCGCTTTTCCGCGATGTCCATGCCCGCGGCGACCTTGATCATGCTGACGACCGCAAGGGCTTTGTCGGAGAGCACCGTGTCATAGAGGCGGATCAGCCCGTCCACACGGAAACGGATCACGTAAGCATCGTCCTTCGGATCGATGAAAACGTCGCTGCACCCTCTGTCGACCGCGTCGTAGATGCACTTTTTGACATACTCGACCACATCCGAACTGGCGTTATGGGAGGCGAACATGTCATTGCCTTTGTTGTCCAGAAAAATCAGATTCAGGTGCTTCGCCACGACCACCGGCGGCGGTTTCTGCGCAAAAGCCAGATGTTTTTTGATAAGATCCCAGTTTTCCGTCCCGTAATAGACGGCAAATCCGATGGGCCCGGCGAAAAAGGCGACAAAGGGGAAAGCCCGCCGATATTTACCGAGGAGAGGCATCTTCTCTCCCATCTGGAGCTTCACGGTATACAGTCCGAGCAGGAACCATCCATACAGTATTGCAAGACTGACATAATCGAAAGCCATCCACCCGTCTCCTGATAAAAAAACCTTTCTTTAATATATAGATACAAAGGGAAAAATCAAATCCCATTTGCAATGAACGTCCGAGGCTTGCCAATTATTTGTACAATCTTTCGTAAAATTGAAAAAACAGGAAATCCGGCCGACGAAGCGGGGAAGGACTGTCGCGATTTCCGGAATATCCGTCCTGATTTCCGTATTCTTCATTCTTATCCTAAAAAAACATCAGAAAAAAAACATTTTAATTCACTTTTTTTCTTGATTTTTCTCTGAGTGAATGGTATTGTCCGAGGTTCCGGGATCCCGATTCCCGCACTTGACAAAAAATATCGCCGGGAGGCCCACCGATATGGAACTATATTACGCCCTTACGATTCTGGCATTTCTGATTCTCGCATGTGCATGCGCCAGCAAGATTTCCTCATGGATCAATCTGCCGGTTCTGGTAGTGTTTCTCGCGATTGGAATGCTGGCCGGGGAACAGGGGATCGGGAAATTGCAGTTCAGCGATCCGAATCTGGCCAACATCATCGGAAGCATCGCGATGGCGTTCATCCTGTTTTCCGGCGGTTTCGACACCAAGTTCAGTTCCGTCCGGAAAGTGTTCCTGTGGGGAACCCTTCTCTCCACGATAGGCGTTCTCCTGACCGCCCTCTTCGTCGGCATCCTGACCTATTTCTTCTTCCAGTGGATAATCCCGGGCAAAGGGCTGCCCTTCTCCTGGTGTCTTCTTCTCGGATCGGTCATTTCTTCCACCGACGCGGCGGCAGTTTTCGCGATTCTGCGCTCGAAAAGAGTCAGTCTTCGCGGAAAGATGCAGCCCCTTCTGGAATACGAATCGGGAAGCAACGATCCCATGGCGGCCTTCCTGACCATCTTCCTGATTCCGATCGCGATGGCGGACGCCAAGAACGGAACCCAGTCCGGAATCGTGGCCTATCTGCCGATCTTCCACAGTTTCCTGATCCGCATGATGCTGGCGGTCTTTTTCGGCTGGGTCTGGGGAAAACTTGCCATTTGGCTCTTCAACAAGATCAGCCTTGAATACGACGGCCTGTATCACGTTCTGGCGGTCGGCATGGTTCTGCTGAGCTTCGGCGGTACGGAGGTCATCGGAGGAAACGGATTCATGGCGGTCTACGTCACCGGCATGGTCATGGGCAACGGCAATTTCATCTACCACAACGGCGTGGGACGCTTTTACGACGGGGTGGCATGGCTGATGCAGGTGGTCCTTTTCACGATGCTCGGACTTCTGGCCACGCCCAGCGAGGTGTGGGATGCCCGCTATATCGGGTTGGGAATCGCCTTCATCCTGATGTTCGTCGCGCGTCCCCTGGCGGTCTTCCTCTGCACGCCATGGAGCCCCTTCACCGTGAATGAAAAACTGCTGGTCTCCTGGGTGGGACTCCGCGGCGGTGCGCCGGTCATGCTGGCGACGTTTCCCTGGGCGGCGGGACTGATCGAGCACAACCTGATGTTCCACATCGTGTTCTTCATCGTGCTGACGTCCGTCATTCTTCAGGGCATGACCATCATGCCCATGGCGAGGCTGCTCGGACTGGACAAGCCTCTGCATATCTCTCCGCGCGTGCCGCTTGAATTTGAAAACACGGGAACGCTGGAAGGCGACACCCGTGAATTCGAGGTTCTGGAAGAAGCTTCGTTCATCGGGAAGACGCTTGCCACGCTGGGGCTTCCGCCCGGAGCACTGGTACTGCTGATCCGCCGGGACGGCAAATTCCTGATTCCTTTCGGCAAGACGGAAATTCTTGCGCACGATTCCCTGATGGTGCTGGGATCATGCGAAACGCTTGCCGAAACGGAAAAACTGCTGGGCAATCCTGAAATCGAAGATTGAGCGGGAACCGCGGAAAATCAGTCGTTCAGCGTCTTGAGTGCGAATTTCTTGCGGTTGTATCGCTTGGCGATGTCGATGATTTCCATCAGTTTCTGACGCTGGACATCTTCCGGAAGATCGTTGAACGCGTCCAGAAGGATCTTTTCGTCCGAGGTCAGTTCAAGGGGCTTGTGGTGGGATTCGGTCTTTTTCCCCTTCGGGTGGTAGAGCTTGAGGAGCGGCTGGATTCTCTTCCAGGTGTCTTCCCGGATGGAGGCGGTTTCCCCCCGCAGGTATTTCGATACCGTATCCGTACTGACGTTCGCAAACTTTGCGAATTCCGACACGGAGTCAAAACCGTCTTCGATGCAGCCCTGGAGGGCCTTCACAATTTCACTTGTCAGCTTCATTTTTCAGGTTCCTTATTCTTCAAAAGCGGGTCCGAAATTATTGTCGATATAACGGCAGGCATCCTCCAGCGAGGGGAGAATCTTGGTGGAAAAGCGGACGATCCAGGGGCTGCATTCCTCGAAGGAAAAGGGAGAAAAGCTGATGACGAACTTGCCCTCGCAGAAGGCCGCGTAGAACACTTCCATGGAGGTTCCGATGGAAGGCTTGTTGTAGTTGACCAGAATGATATCGGCGTCGCGGACGTCCTGAAGGTCGAACTCGACGATCTCGTTGGCGCTGTCCACCTGCCGGTCCACGAACTTGCGGCGCATGGGATCCAGCATCCGGAAATTCTTTCCCAGAATCTTTTTGGCGGCATCGCGCCATTCGCGCGCGATGCCCTCATGTTCATCCATGATGGGACCGCTCAGGTAGATGGCCTTTTTTTTGCCGGGGGTCGCTGGTAAGTGCATATCATTTTTTCTTTCGTTTGGATTTGACGGAATCGAAGAGGATGCTCTCGGACTCTTCTTCGACATGATAAGGCGCGACATGCCAGATTTTGTCGGCGTATTCCTGAATGGAACGGTCGCTGGAGAAATATCCCATGTTGGCGATGTTCATCACGCTGCGCCTGTTCCATTCGCGGGGATTGCGGTAGGTGTCCGCGACCCGGAGCTGGGTTTCGCAATAGGATTCAAAATCGGCGGCGATCATGTAGGTGTCGGAACGCAGGGAATCCAGAAGAGGTTTGAAAATACCGCATTCTCCGGGAGAGAAGAAGTCGTTTTCGATCAGGGAGAAGATGCGTTTGAGCTTCTCGTTCTTTTCCACGAAAGACATCGGATTGTATCCTTCGGCGCGGACCCTTTTCACGTCTTCGACGTTCATGCCGAAAATGAAGATGTTATCCGCGCCGACGGCGTCATGGATTTCGATGTTGGCGCCGTCCATGGTGCCGATGGTGAGCGCACCGTTGAGGGCGAATTTCATGTTTCCGGTGCCGGACGCCTCGGTTCCGGCCAGGGAAATCTGCTCGGAAAGGTCGGCGGCGGGGATGATTTTCTCGGCCAGGGAAACCCGGTAGTTCGGGACGAATACGACCTTGAGGCGGTCGCTGACGTCCGGGTCGGAATTGATGACTTCCCCGATCGCGTTGATGAACTTGATGACGAGCTTCGCAGTCATATAGCCGGGAGCGGCCTTGGCACCGAAAAGAATCGTGCGCGGAACGATGTCGGCATTGCGGTCGTCCTTGAGGGCAAGATAGAGGGACACCGCATGGAGCGCGTTGAGCATCTGGCGCTTGTATTCGTGGAGACGCTTGACCTGGACGTCGAAGAGCGAATCCGGGCTGACCTTGACGCCGCAGACTTCCCAGAGGTAGTTCGCCAGCAGCAGCTTGTTGGCGCGCTTGGCCTTGCCGAGATCGTCCAGGAAGGCGCCCTCGGACGCGAATTTTTCCAGTCCCTTGAGCTGGTCGAGATTCTTGACCCAGCCGTCGCCGATCCTGGAAGTGATCAGGGCGGAAAGCGAGGGGTTGGCCTTCTTGAGGAACCGCCGCGGAGTGATTCCGTTGGTGACATTGACGAATTTATCCGGATAGAAGTCGCTGAAATCCTTGAAAAGTCCGTTCTTGAGCAATTCCGTATGAAGGGCGGCGACACCGTTGACCTTCTGGCTGGCGACCACGCAGAGGTAGGCCATCCGGACCATTTTTTCCGACCCCTCCTGAATCAGGGACATGCGGGCAAGGCGCTCGTTGTCGCCGATGTAACGGGTGGAGACGTGGCGGAGGAAACGGAAGTTGATCTCGTAGATGATCTCGAGATGGCGGGGCAGGAGCGAACCGATCAGGGCGACCGGCCATTTTTCCAGGGCCTCGCTCATCAGGGTGTGGTTGGTGTAGTTGAAGGTCTCCAGAGAAACCGCGGTGGCTTCCTCCCAGGTAAAATTCTCCACATCGATCAGCAGGCGCATGAGTTCGGGAACCGCGATCGCCGGATGCGTGTCGTTGAGCTGGACCGTGCTGTGTTTGGCGAAATCGTGCATGTTCAGCTTGTAATAGGTGATCCGCCCCATGATGTCCTGAAGGGTGGCGGAAACCAGAAAATACTGCTGTTTGAGACGGAGTTCCTTACCCTCGTAATTATTGTCGTTGGGATAGAGAACGCGCGTGATGTTGCTGGACATGGAGGCTTCGAGGTTCGCGCTGATGTAATCGCCCTGATTGAACTTCAGGAGGTTGAAGCCGCACTGGGACTCGGCCGACCAGAGACGCAGGGTGTTCACGGTGTTGGTCATGTAGCCGGGGATCGGCATATCATAGGGCATGGCAAGCACTTCCTGCGTGTCGACCCAGCGGCGGCGGGCCTTGTTGTGCGAACCGTTGGGATAGAGTTCGACGCGTCCGCCGAACTGGACCGAGCGGGAAAGCTCCGGACGCCGTATCTCCCACGGGTTGCCTCGGCTGAGCCAGTTGTCGGGCTCCTCCACCTGGTAGCCGTTCTGGATGATCTGGCGGAAAATGCCGTAGTCGTAACGGATTCCGTAGCCGTAGGCGGGAATCTCCATGGTCGCCATGGAATCGAGGAAACAGGCGGCCAGACGTCCGAGGCCGCCGTTGCCGAGACCGGCGTCGACCTCCTCGTCGCGGAGCTGGGCAAGGCTGAATCCGAGTTCCTTCATGGCGGCTTCGGCATCCTCGCAGACGCCCAGATTGATCATGGCGCTTCCGAGGGTCCGCCCCATCAGGAATTCGAGGGAAATGTAGTTGACGGTGCGCGGGTGATCGTCCTCGTAGGCGTCCTTTGTGGAGATCCAGCGCTCCACGATCAGGTCGCGGATGCTGAGCGCGAGGGCGTGATAGCGGTCCAGGTTGCTGGCCTTGTCCGGACGTTTGGCCAACGACAGCGACAAGTGTCTCTTGAATGAGTTCAGGATCGTATCTTTCATGGATGACATAACGTCTTCTCCTTGGCTTTGCTTCCGGACCGTCTTGTTATTGTATAAGAGAATAATATACTATGGCCTTTTTCCTTTTGCAATCGGGACGCGACAGTTTTTTCGCAGTCCGGGGGCACCTCAAAGAACCGTTTTCCGGTGCGACCGGGATGGACATCCGGTCTTTGCGGAAGTATATTACCGGATCAACAGGAGATTGTCCATGCCGGAAGAAGAAGTCTCGCACAAACGCCGCGTCCGCTACAAGGGAACCCATCCGCGCCGGTTCGAGGAGAAATACAAGGAACTCCAGCCGGAAAAATACTCGGAGCAGATCGAAAAGCTCATCGAACAGGGCCAGACCCCCGCCGGGAGCCACCGTCCGATCTGCGTCGGGGAGATTCTGGAAATACTGCGCCCCTCCCCCGGCGAAACCGGACTCGACGCCACGCTCGGCTTCGGCGGTCACGCCCTCGAGCTTCTCAAACGCATTCAGCCCGGCGGACGTCTTTTCGCCACGGATGTGGACCCCATCGAAATGCCGAAAACCGTGGAGCGTCTGAACAAACAGGGGTTCGGCCCGGAGTCGCTTGTCCCCCGTCCCATGAATTTCGCGGGCGTCCTGAAACTTCTTCCGGAAACCGAAGGACGCGGATTCGATTTCATACTGGCGGATCTGGGCGTATCTTCCATGCAGCTCGACAACCCGCAGCGGGGATTCACCTTCAAGGATCACGGACCGCTGGACATGCGCCTGAATCCGGAACGGGGGAAACCGGTTTCCGACATGCTCCGGGAATGGAGCCGAACCGATCTGGAAAAACTTCTGGTCAGGAATTCCGATGAACCGCTGGCGAACCCGCTGGCGGACGCCATTTATCTTCAGAGGGAGAAAATCCGCTCGACCACGACACTGGCAAGAATCGTGCGGGAAACCGTCGCTTCGAAGGTATCCAAGGACACGGAGAGCGTGACCGAAAAAACACTTCAGCGGGTATTCCAGGCATTCCGGATCGCGGTCAACGGGGAGTTCAACGTGCTGGAACAATTCCTCCAGTCGCTCCCCTACGTCATGGCGCCCGGCGGACGCGCCGCCATCCTCACTTTCCATTCAGGGGAAGACAGCCGCGTGGCGGAATCCTTCGCGCAAGGCGTTGCGTCGGGACTTTACGGGGAAACCTGCGAGGAACCGGTCCGGCCGTCCGGGGAGGAACGTTATTCCAATCCACGCTCAAAGTGCGCGCGTCTCCGCTGGGCCGTCAGGAAATAAGTCGCTCAGCCGATCCGTTTCGCGACGACGATGCCTTCCTCCGAAACGGACACGATCCTGACCTTGCAGAAAGCTCCGTTTACATCGTCTTTCGAGCGGAAACGGACCCGGATGTAATTTCCGGTCAGCCCCTCGTAGATATTGTCGGTGCACAGGCGTTCGACCAGAACCGTCTCCTCCGTTCCGATCAGGGAACGGGCGAAATCGTTGGCGCAGCCGTTCTTCAGCCCCTTGGCGACATCCAGACGGCGGACCATTTCATCGACGGAAACCCGGCCGGGCATGGCCGCCGCCGGAGTCCCCTTGCGCGGGGAAAACGGGAAAAGATGGAGATTCGCGAAATTCATGGATTTGACGAATTTGCAGGAGGCGTCGAAATCAGACTCGGTTTCCCCGGGAAATCCGACGATCCAGTCGGCTCCGACATGAAGGGTCGGCACCTTGGAACGGGCGTAGGAAACCATCTCCTTATATTCTTCACAGGTGTATTTGCGTCCCATAGCCTTGAGGACGGAATCCGTTCCGGACTGAAGCGGCAGATGAAGGAACCGGCAGAGCTTCGGATTTTCCGCGATCAGGTCGACAAGGGCGGGAATCATCGGCCCCGGTTCGGTCGAGCTCAGACGGATCCGGTAATCGCCCGGAACCGCGAGAAGTTCCTTCAGCAGAGCGACGACGTCGGTGTTTCCGCATTTGTAGTTGCAGATGTTGACTCCGGCGATGACGATCTCGCGGTATCCGCTTTCGACCAGCTGACGGAAATCGGCGAGCACTTCCGCCTTGTCCCGGGAACGTTCGGGTCCGCGGGCATACGGCACGATGCAGTAGGTGCAGAAGCTCTCGCAGCCTTCCTGAATCTTGAGGTTGGCGCGGGTCTTGAACGGGAAAAAGGACATGGCGCCTTCCGTGAAGACCTTCTTGTTTTCCGAAAGGATATTGTGGGGCATCTTGGCGGGCTGGATGTTGAAGCGGCGTTCCAGCATGGTCTCGAGCATGTGCTTGGACGTGTTTGGGAGAAGAAGATCGAAGTCGGCGCTGTCGGCCGCTTCTTCCTTGTCGATTTCCGCGGCGCAGCCGGTGAGAACGATATAGGCGTAGGGATGTTTTCGGCGGATCGCCGCGAGCGCCTGACGCGTTTTGCGCGACGCCGTAGCCGTCACCGAGCAGGAATTCACCACGATCAGATTGGGACTGTCCTCATAGTCCTCTTCGACGACTTGGAATCCGGCTTTCCGGAGTCTGTCGCTCAATAAGGCGCTGTCCGCCTGATTCAAGCGGCAGCCCAGGGTTACAACAGCGGCCGTTATGGTAATCATATTGTTTCTTCTTACCTCATTATGCAGTCAATGTCACCAGTTCATCCACCATGCCGGGCGGGCACGATAAAATAACGTTCTTCAGGGGTGGTATAATACTATCATCTTTCAGAAGTTCAAGCCCGAAACTATGGAAAAAAACACCTTTCGGAAAGGTTTTTTGAAAAAAGCCTGAAAGAATGTTTTTCTCCTCTTTTTTCCGGGACCGCAAGACCGCGGTTCATGAACGGATCTGCCCGCTTCCATAAATACGATATTTATAAGAGGTTAACTCCTTCAATCCCATCGGTCCGCGCGCGTGGAGCTTGTCCGTGCTGATTCCGATCTCGGCGCCCATCCCGAATTCGCCGCCGTCGGTGAACCGCGTGGAGGCGTTCCAGTAGACCGTGGCCGAATCGACGTGCCCGAGGAAATAGTCCGCCGTCGCGGCGTTCTTCGTCACGATGCAGTCGCTGTGCCCCGATCCATACCGGTTGATGTGCGCCACCGCGTCCTTCACGGAGGAAACCAGCCGCACGGAAATATCCAGACTCAGATACTCTTCGGAGAGCTCCTCCTCCTTGCCGGGAACCGCGGCGGAATCCAGTTTGCAATACGCCTCGGAACCGTGCGCGCAAACGCCTTCCGCCTTGAAAAGAGCCGACAGTTTCGGCACGAATGCCCCGGCGATCTTCTCATGGATCAGCACCGTTTCCAGCGAATTGCAGACTCCGGGCCGCTGGCATTTGCCGTTGCGGATGATCTCCAGCGCCATGTCGAAGTCGGCTTCCTCATCCACATAAAGATGGCAGACGCCCTTGTAATGCTTGATGACCGGGATCGTGGACTGTTCCACCACCGCCCGGATCAGACGTTCCCCCCCGCGCGGAATGATCAAGTCGATCCAGGAATCCATCTTCAGGAGCATGGACACCGCCGCGTGGGTGGTCCACGGCACGAACTGGACGGCGCCCTCGGGCATTCCCTTGCTCATTCCGGCCCGGAGAATGCACTCCGCGATCGCCTTGTTGGAATGGATCGCTTCCGAACCGCCCCGCAGGATCACGGCATTGCCCGCTTTCAGACACAGCCCCGCCGCGTCGACCGTCACGTTCGGACGGGATTCGTAGATGAAGCCGATCACGCCGATCGGCACCGAAACTTTTTCAATGCGGATTCCGTTCGGGCGGGTCGTCACGGAAAGTTTCTCTCCGACCGGATCGGGCAGCGTGACGACGTGACGGAGTCCGTCCGCCATCGCGCGGATGCGTTTCGGGTCCAGCCTCAGACGGTCCAGCATGGCCGCGGAGAGCCCTTTGGCCGCTCCATTCTCCATATCGACCGCGTTGACGCGGATCAGTTCTTCTGCGGAATTCTCCACCGCGTCGGCCATGGCGGCAAGCCATGAATTCTTCTCTCCGGCCGTCACGTTGGCGATTTCCAGCGCGCCTTCGCGCGCCTTCCGTCCCATCCGCTCCAGTGCCGAGCGCATTTCCGTTTCATTCATTTCCGCAGACATAACCAGCTCTCCAAAACAACATATTTTTCTTCTTTCCGCGAGACTCACAAGGAATATACATCCTCCTCAAAAAAAATGCAACACGCCTTTCCGACAAAGAAATACGAGAAAATAATTTCCTCACAATTCAGCTCTCCGCTGAGGCAGGGCCGCAAGTTTTCCGTTTCCATGCCGTGAATCTTTCGTTCCTGAATTGTGAGTTTCCTGTTATTTCCATACGGTTTTCAGGGGAATGAAGTTGAAACAGCTCAATTTAGTGCTATAGTTTTGAAACAGGGCCATTTTATCGGACGCTCTCAACCAAAGGGGCCTAAACAAGCATGAGTTCGGCGGAAATTTCAAAAGCTTCTCAAAAACATTTCACATTGATCGAAATATTGCTGGTCGTCTCCGTCATTCTGATCCTCGCCACCGTGGGGATTTCTTCGCTCGCCCGGTCCAAACAGCGGGCGCACGAAGCTTATTGCGCCAACAACCTCCGTCAACTGGGCCTCGCGGCGAACATGTATCAGAACGACTTCAAGAACTATCCTTATACTCTCCGATTCCTGGACGACTTCACGCAGTTTTATCCTTATCTCAAATCCCTGCCTGTATTTGTCTGCAAGGGAAGTCCCTTCTCCGTTTCCAGAGTTCCGGACACCGCTTCCCTGGTCGGAAAAACCGATTACCTTTACTGTTTCATGGGAACCTATTTTGAAGACCTCGAAAAAAACACCGGCAAGAACAACTCGAACAAGGGAAACGGCGGCAATAACGGAATGGGCAACAACATCGGTCCCTACCAGATCGATCCGAGCAACCCGAAATTCCAGCGGATCGCCGGGGATAAAATTCAGGACCGTGTCATTTACGACAGAACTGGCCCGGCCCACGCGGGCCGGATCAATCTGTGTTTCATACTGGATACCAGGGTTGAACCCAGGAGGGACATGTGCGACCTGTGGCTCGTTGATTCCAACGGCCGCATCATTCTGGATTCGGTGGATCCGTTCCCCCGATAACCGTCCCCAGACCGCCCCCCCCGCAGAAACCTCATAACATGAACTGGAAAAAATGAGCGAAGACATCAAACAGATCTTTGTCACGGGACACCGCAATCCGGATATCGACAGCCTCGCATCCGCCGCGGCGCTGGCCGAACTCAGACGCCGTCAGGGCGTCTCCAACATCACCGCCCTCTGCCCCGGCGTCATGCCCGAACGCGCCCGCTGGCTCTTCAACCGCTTCAACCTCCCCCTCCCCGTCTCCCGGAACGACGTCTATCTCCGGATCCGCGACATCATGGAATCCGAAGTGCCCACCATCCGCCTCGGAACCTCTCTCATGGACGCCGTTCGTTTCCTGAATGAAACCGGATTCCCGCGCCTTCCCGTCGTCAATGAAAACCGTTCCTTCGTCGGAATGCTCAGCCCCCTCAACCTGCTGTCGCATCTGCTCGACATCGGCAAGGACGCCGAGGGGAGCCTCACCGGACGCCTGATCCACAGTTCCATCCGCATGATTTCCAAAGTGATCGAGGCGAAAGCCCTGACCTGTTTCGACCCGGACGTCAATCAGGATTTCAATGTCTACGTCGCGGCGATGGGCCTCGACAGCTTTGAAACCCACCTGCCCGCCGGAAACAGCCACGAAATGGCGCTCATCTCGGGCGACCGCCCCGAAATCCATCTCCGCGCTCTCCACCGCCGCCTCCGCCTCATGATCGTGACCGGCGAAAAGGAGGTCGATCCCCTGATCCTCAAGGAAGCGGAAAACCATCAGGTCACCATCCTGAAGACGCCTCTCGATTCCGCCACCGTCATACGCCGCCTCAAATTCAGTATGCCCGTCGAGTATTTCGGCTTCGGCGAAACGTCCTTCGTCCTCGACGAACAGGACCGTCTCCGCGGCCTCGAAAACAAAATCCTCAGCCAGCCCGAAGACGTGATCCCCGTCCTCGGCCCCGAAAAACTCCTTTCCGGCGTCGTCCTCAAGAAAAACGTGACGCTCACCCCGCCCTTCCGCATGGTTCTTGTCGACCACAACGAGGCGGACCAGAGCATCCCCGGCCTTGAGGAACTCCCCGTCATCGAAGTGGTGGACCATCACCGCATCGGCATGATGCCCACCGCCTCCCCGATCCGTTTCACCGGCGATATCGTCGGAAGCACCTGCACACTCGTCGCCTCCATGTTCAAAAGCTCCGGCGAAAGCCTCACTTCCGAACTGGCGGGACTCCTCCTCGGCGGCATCGTCTCGGATACCCTGAACCTCAAGTCGCCCACCACCGCGCCCCTCGACCGCCGGATGCTCGAATGGCTGGAGAAAATCTGCTCCGTGAAAGGAACCGCCCTGATGGACGAACTTTCCGCGATCGACTCCCCGCTGGCCTCGAAACCGCCCGCGGAAGTCATCAATTCCGACCGAAAGTCCTATACCGACGGCAAATTCAAGTTCACGCTGTCGCAGGTCGAGGAAAACAATCTGGAACTCCTCCACCAGCGCGAAAAGGAACTCTCCGAAGAAATGCTCCGCATCCTCTCCGAAGAACAGCTCGACTTCATCGCCCTGCTGGTCACCGACGCCGTCCGCGAAAATTCCGAACTGCTCATCTTCGGCAGCGAAAGCGTTCTCCAGAATCTCCCCTACTCCCGGATCGGCGCGAACCTCTTCGCCCTGCCCGGAGTCCTGAGCCGCAAAAAACAGCTCCTGCCCCAGATTCTGTCCGTCACCGCCGCCCTGAACCGG
>CAZORN010000032.1:19491-20916 GCA_964581935.1 uncultured Victivallales bacterium | reverse complement strand
ATCGTTGAGCTGCTGTCCTTTCGGAGCGGCATCCAGATATTTGAGGTAGCCGATTCCGACGCGGATCGGATCGCAGTAGGTCAGGACCGGACGTCCGGCGGCATGAAGCTCCTGCGCCCATTGTTTCACCTTGTCGGCGTTCTTCTGGATTCTCGGATAGGCGCTCACTTCCCGATATTCATCGGGCCAGATCATGGGAAGGGTTCCGACCTTGCCATGACGGGTTTCCGAGTCATAGATGCCGCGCCGTGTGGAGCAGAACCAGTCGCGCCATCCCTCGGGCATCGGGCGCACCGGCGTGGCGAAAAATCCGAATGTATAGGTGATCGGAGACTGAATGGCATACGGCGTGCTCACGGGAACCGCCTGGAAGGTGACCTCCGGGCCGGAAGCGGAAGCGGTCAGGGCGGAAGGCCGGAGCGACTGGTCCTGAGGTGACCAGTTCCGTTCCGAACCGCAGAACCAGAGAAAGCCTTTGTCATGGTTGCCGAACCAGACCAGCGATTTGAACGGTTCGGAGAAGAACTCGCCGTCAGTTTCCGGAACCGTCATGGAGAAAGACTCCTTGGGAATCATGATGGAGATATTCGAGTTCGGCGCACCGATGAAATGGGTGAACAGCGCATTTTTTCGGGGGAGATGGAACGCGTAGGAAAAACGGTCGAGTGTGATTTTCTTTTTCGGGATGAGGGTCATGTCGATCCGGACCATGCCGTCGAATTCGATTGTGGTGACGGTTTTGAGTTCGAGATCGGATGAGGTCATGGTCCGTTCGAAAACGGCGCGCCCCTTGTTGTCCGAGAGTATTTTTGAAGATGCCGGACGGAAAGAAACCTTTTTGCCGTCCACGGTCATTTCCAGACTCATGGGACGGGAGAAGAAAGATTCGTTTCCGATCAGGACTTTGGAAAGCAGTCCGCTGTCGGCCAGGTCGTAGCTGCGGTTCCAGACTTTTGCGCCGTTCGGATTCGCCTGGACGTTTTCAAACGGCGGCAGAACGAAATCGGGAGAAAGCGCCTCGATGCCGCGCCGGTTGGTCTTCCAGTCTTCCTTCGAGAGGTCTCCGAAGTCGGGGATCTGAATCGGGTTGAGTTTCCGTTCCGTGGCCTTGGTCCCGACATTGCCCGGGTCCGTGTTCATTTTTCCGGCGATCTCCTTTGCCGTGTCCGTCCATTTGTTTTCCGGAGCCTTGAATGCCCGGATGTTCATCTGATAAAGCGGGGATTCCTTGCCTTGTTTGAATTCCGGAATCGCATGGAAAAGATAGAATTTTTTGTAAGTCTTATGATCCCAGAAAGTGTTTTTCCGGGCGGTCAGCGGAATCTTATGCGGGAAACTCAGGAGCACACCCGTTCCGGCTGACTTCATATAAAGGGCGGCCCAGGAGAAATCCGAGTTCGGAACCCAGCCGCCGTCCGCCTGAAA
>CAZORN010000032.1:0-19391 GCA_964581935.1 uncultured Victivallales bacterium | reverse complement strand
ACCGTCAGGCGCAGTTTTTCGACGCTTTCCGTGGCGGCGGAGGCTCCGAGCATTTTACCGCCGGGAAAGGAGAGGATCGTTCCGTTGGCTCCGCTTTTTGCCAGCAGTTCCGTGCCTTCAAAACTGAAGGCGGAAGGAGTGAAGGCGGAAGGGGCGGAGAGGATCAGCGAGTAGGAGCCGGACTGAAACCGGAGGACTCCCTGCGAGGGAATGGCATTTTGCGCCGACAGGGCGGCGGCGACCCAGAACAGAAGGAATGCGGCTGTTTTTTTCATGACGGTCCTTGTTTGAATTCAGTGATGTTTTTGATGCTCTGGCCGTCCGTGATGTGCGGCACGAAGACTCGGCTTTCCGGTTTTTCACCCCGGTCGATCCGGTCCATCTGCCGGAAGACTTCACGGATCATCTCATCGAACGGAGGCTCGGCGGTGACGATGCTCATGGAGGCGCCCCAACCGGGATCGACCTTGTCGAAAGCACCGATGGAAATATCGTCCGGGATGCGCTTCTGGTTCTGGAAGAGATACTCGAACACGGCGTTGTGAAAAACTTCTCCGGCGATGTAAAGTGCGGTCATATCCTGATTTTCGGGCATGAATTTCCAGACAGTGTCCGCATGTTTTTCATGATCGGAAATCCGGAGAACGCGTCTTTCCTCGATTTCGATTCCCGCATCCGTCAAGGCATCGCAGAACCCGTGCCAGCGTTCCGCGACATAACTGCTGTTGCTGAGGGCGGAACCGATGAAGCCGATTTTGCGGTGTCCGGCGGCGACGAGACGTCCGGCCACTTCGCGCGCTCCGGAATACTGGTCGGTCGTCACATACGGGAACGGGGTTCCGGCCAGTCTGCGGTTGAAGGCGAACACCTTGATATTCTGCTCTTTCAATGCGTTCAGACTCGGCAGGTGATAAGAATTCGGACCGGAAAACAGGAGCCAGTCGAGCTGATTCTTTGCGGTTCCTTTTTCCACGAGATCGTAAAAATCGCGGGTGCAGAGAAAGCGGAGCTCGAAATTGTTCCTGCGGGATTCCTTCAACAGAGTATTAAGCAGAAAAGCCATCATCGGGCTGTGCATATAGAAGAGGCTGACTCCGTAAATGCCGAGAACCTTTGTCTTTTTTTCCAGATTGTCGCCGTTCGCGCTGAGGACGAACCATCCCTTTCCGGGCTGGCTGGTGATGACCTCCGCCTGTTCCAGGAGATGAAGGGAATTCCGCACCGTGTGACGGTGAATCCGGTATTGGCGGCTGAGTTCGCCTTCGGAGGGCAGGCGCGCGCCCTTCTTGATTTTTCCGGTTTTGATTTCGTCCAGCAGTTCATCCCGAAGCCTCAGGTAGGCCGGAAGATGTTTTTCTTTGGTTCCGGAGCTCATGTTGCAATGCCTTTATATACATGTATACTTGTTTGTTGCCAATGATTATAATGTGGAATGATCTTGTTGTCAAGCCCCTGAATTGCGAAATTGCAGATTTTTTTTGAAAACCGGGGTTGATTCCTGACGATAATGTCTTATAATATATACATGTCTATAAAAAAGGAGATATCATGTATGTTATTTCAGAAATAGACGGACACAAGCTGTTTCTCCCTCCTCCGAAACATCAGAAAAACGGTGAGGGAAAATGGAAGAACAATGTTCGCGCCAACCTCGAATTCATTCAGAAAAATTCGCCTCTTCATCCGAAAAGCCGGATCACCGGTTCATTCATCTACGCGCATCCCCCGAATTATCAGGGGATATGCACCCTCGGTTTCACGGTCGGGGACTGGACTCGCAAACTCCGAAAACTGAAGGCGCTCGGGATGGACACGGTCATTTTTCAGGCCGCGCTCTGGAATGAGCTCGAGGAGTGCTACTATCCTTCCGAAGAGTTCCGGAACTACCGCACATGGAATGTGATCGAACCGATGCTGGAAGCGGCGTCCGGGCTCGGATTGAAGGTCTTTCTGGGCGGCTACGGTTCCGTGACGTGCTGGATGGACAAGCTGGACCGTGATCTTGTGGAAACCGAGAAGCGGCGTCAGCTCAACTGTTTTCAGGAGCTCATGCGCTACAAAGGACTGTTCCACGGGTTCTATTTTGCCCCGGAATCGGCCTTTACGGGCGAACGGGATTCTCGCCGCGAGTCCTTCCTCAACTCGCTGTACGGCGAACTGTTTCAGGAGATCAAGTCGATCGATTCGTCTCTCCAGATCCTGATGTCTCCGGCCACGTTCTATTACCCGGACGGCAAGATGCGGCTCATGGGCGAGGCATGGAACGCGCTGCTTCAGGGAGTTCCGCTGGACATCCTTGCGCCGCAGGATTCCATCGGGTGCAGCTGCATCACGCTGGAGCATCAGGACGAGGCATACCGGAACTGGAAAGGTGTCTGCACGGAGAACGGAATCCGCCTCTGGGCCAATATCGAGGTCTTCGACTTGCGCGAGCCTCTCGGTTCGGCCCAGGCACGGTGTCCCGCCTTGCCCGACCGGGTGGTGGCGCAGATCAACAACGCTGCGCCGTATGTGGAAAAGATGATCACGTGGGAAGGTCTCTACTACTTTTCCGGCGAGGGCGAGGCTTTGAGAAAAAGACTCTTTGAATAACACCTGCAAAACGGAGGAAAAAGAAAATGCTGCGAACCCTGCTGTTGCTTTCATGTTCCTGTGTCTTGAGTGCCGCCGCGGCGGAATATACGCTGGAATCCGGAGACTATTCCGTCCGGTTTTCGGAGGAACTCCGCCACACGGTCCGTTCGATCCGTTACCGTTCTTATGAGATCGGAACCTGTACCGGCTTTTACGGGACGGTCATGGCGCCGGACAAGGGAAAATACATCGGTTCCGGGCACACGGAAGGCGGCGTGGAAAAGGTTCTGCAATGGAATCTTCTCGCGGACGGCAAGCCTGTCGAGCCGAAGGCTGACGAGGTGCTCCGCGCTGGGAAATTTGTGCTGGAAAAGGTTTCGCGTTTCGACAACGCTCTTTTCCGTGTCCGCATCGAACTGTCGCCGGAAGGGTTTCTGGAGCAGAAACGCTTCCTTACCGTCGGAGAGCAGAAATTCCATCTGCTGTATGTGAATCTTTTCTGCTGGAACAAGGCAACCACCGACTGGTTTGCCCTGACCGCTCAGGGGGCTTTCGAATCGGGCGTGTTCCGGCAGGAGAAGGTCCTCTGGCATCTGGGAAAGGAAATCCGCTGGACGGCCATCTATGACGCGTCGGCGAAAAAGGGCGTCCTGCTGTATTATCCCGAGGTCATCAGGGGCTCGATCCGGAACGCCTGCTACTGGGAGGTTCCCCGCGCCTACAACAAATACTACATGATGGCCGCGTTTCCTTCGCAGAGCGCGAAAGGCTGGACGTCTCCGGTCTATACGGTTTTTCTGCGAGGATTCGAGGCTCCGGACGCGAAGGCGTGTCCGTCGGTTCTGGAGAAGGAATCCGCTCTGGCCGCGAGGATGAAGTTTCCCGGGCTTCCCCTTCCGGAAGAGAATCCTGCCAATCCGTAACCGAAGCCTTTTCTGTTCCAAACCCCGTTTTTCATCGTTCCCGGAAGGGCTCATTCGATGGAGACGGGGTTTTCCTTGTCCAGTTTCTGGAGTTTTTTCTGGATCGCCATCGGGGATTTGTCCCACCGGGCGACAAGCAGATAGGTGATCGGGACGATGAAGAGGGTGAGGAAACAGGCGCTTGTTCCGCCGTAGAAGACGACTGCGCCGAGGCACTGGCGGCTGACCGCGCCCGCGCCGGTCGCCATCAGCAGCGGGATGGCGCCGACGACGGTGGAAATCCCTGTCATGAGGATGGGACGCAGACGGAGTTTCGAGGCTATGAAGACGGCTTCCTCGAAGTCGTGCCCGGAGTCGCGCAGCTGATTGGCGAACTCCACGATCAGGATGCCGTTTTTGGCGGCGAGTCCGATCAGCATGATGATGCCGATCTGCGTGTAAATGTTCATGGTCATGCCGAGAAAATTGAGTGCGAGCACCGCCCCGATCATGCCGAGCGGAACGGTCGTCATCACGACCAGCGGACTGATGAAGGACTCGAACTGGGCGGAAAGCACGAGGAAGGAAACCAGCAGCGCGAGTCCGAAGATGAACATCATGGACCCGGTGGTTTCCTTGAGTTCCTTGGACTGACCTTTGTAAGCGACCTGTGCGTATTCCGGAAGATTTTCGCGGGCGGTTTTCTCAAGGAAGCCCAGCACATCGCTCAGGGCGTAGCCGGGCGCGACGTTGCCGGTGATGGTGATGGCGCGCATCCGGTTGTAGCGGTTGAGGCGTCCGGAATCGCCGACCTCCTTGATCTGGACGAGGTTGTCGAGCGGGATCAGCTGGCCGGAGTTGGAGGAGCGGACATAAATGTTGCTCAGGTCCGAGGGCGTGGCGCGGCTGAAACGGTCGGCCTGGAGAACCACGTCGTACTCCTGCCCGCGGTCCACGAAGGTGGTGACCTGCTTGGAGCCGAGCATGGTTTCAAGGGTCGTGCCGATGACGTTCGCCTGAATGCCGAGTTCGTTGGCGCGTTTGCGGTCGACTTCGATCCGGAACTGCGGAGTGGTTTCCTTGTAGTCGTAGTCGATGTCCACAAGGCCCGGATAGGCTTTGGCTTTTTCCAGAAGGATGTCGCGCCAGCGGACCAGTTCCGCGTAGTCGGGACCTCCGATCACGAACTGGACCGGATTGCCGCGCGAACCGATGCCGCTGGGAAGGAACGGCTGGAGTTTCAGGGAAGGGATGTTCGCCAGTTTCCCGCGAAGGTCCGCAAGAATATCGCGGGAGGTGCGTTTCCGCTTGGACCATTCTTCCAGTTCCAGCATGGAGAACGCGGTGTTGGCCGCCGCGCCCAGGCTGTCGCCGAACTGCGGAATCACGATCATCAGGGTGGTTCCTTCGCCGGATTCGACGACCGGGTAGACCACGTCCATGACCTGCGTTACGGAGTCGGTCATCGTGTAGAAGTTGGTGCCCTCGAGCGCCTGCACGCGGATGTTGACCATGCCCCGGTCCTCCTGCGGCTCGTATTCGGAAGGAAGGCGGCCCCATCCCCAGACCATCAGGACGCAGATGGCGGCGAATACGAACAGGGTCAGGATGGGCGCTTTCGCCGTGGCCCGGAGAAGGCGGTCATAGACATTTTCGGTTTTCTTCATGCAGTAGTCGATGATTTTGCCGAGGAAGGAGGCTTCCTTGCGCGTCAGGAGTTTCGAGCAGAGCATCGGGGTGAAAGCCAGCGCCACGAAGCTGGAGAAGCAGACGGCGGCGGTCATTGCGACCGCGAATTCCGTGAAGAGGCGTCCGGTCTTTCCCGCCCAGAGGCAGATCGGCAGGAACACGGCCGCAAGCACGAAAGTCGTCGCCAGCACAGCGAACACCACCTGATCGGAGCCCCGGACAGAGGCCAGCAGGGGATGTTCTCCCTCTTCGATCCGGCGGTGGATGTTTTCCAGCACCACGATCGTGTCGTCCACGACCATGCCGATCGCCAGGACGAGCGCCAGCAGAGTGAGGATGTTGATGCTGTATCCGAGCATATACATCACGATGAATGCGCCGACCAGCGAAATCGGCACGGTCAGCGCCGGGATGAGGGAGGCCTTGAAGGAGCCGAGGAAAAGGAAGATGATCAGAAGGACCAGCACGGCGGAAATCAGAAGGGATTCCTCGACTTCCCGGATGGAGGCGTTGATGAACTTGGATTCATCGCGGAGGATGCGCAATTCCATTCCTTCGGGGAGAGTCTTTTCGAGATCTTTCAGAAGCACCCTTGCGCCTTCGGAAACGGTGAGCGTGTTGGCCGTGGACTGCTTGTAGATTCCGATGCCGATCATGGGTTGGCGGTTGGATGTGAAGAGTTGGCGCGTGTTCCGCGGTCCGAGATTGATTTCGGCCACATCGCCCAGGCGGATGTAGTTGCCGTCCGTGCTGCGCTTGAGCACCATGTTGCGGAAATCCTCGGGGGTGTGATACTGGCGGTTGAGCCGGACCACGAACTCGCGTTCGGAGGATTCGATCCGGCCGCCGGGATTCTCGACATTTTCCGCATTGAGGGCGTTTTCGATGTCGCCTACGGTGATCCCGCGCGCGGCCATGGCGGTCCGGTTCAGCCAGATCCGCATGGATTGTTCCTGGGCGCCGAGGATGGAGGCGTCGGCCACGCCTTCGATTACGGAAAAACGGTCCAGAAGATAGCGGTCCACATAGTCGGTCAGTTCCATCCGGGTCATGGCGGTGCTGGTGACGGCGACGATCATCACGGGAGAGCTGGAGGAGTCGAATTTCGCGATGATGGGAGAGTCGGCCTCATCGGGCAGACGGTAGAGAATGCGGCTGACACGGTCCCGCACGTCGTTCGCGGCGGCGTCGATGTCGCGTCCGACATTGAATTCGAGCGTGACCCGGGAGCGTCCGTCGCGGCTGTCCGATTCAATGGAGTCGAGCCCTTCGATTCCGGCCACGGTCCCTTCGATGATTTCCGTGATCTTCGTTTCGACCACGCTCGCGGAAGCTCCGTCATAGGTGGTGGTGATGGAGATCATCGGCACATCGATGTCCGGGAATTCGCGGACGGGCATCCGCTTCAGTCCGATCAGCCCGAAAACAATCACGAGAAGCATCATCACGATGGAGAGGACCGGGCGGACAACCGAAATCGAACAGATGCTCATTTGCCGGCTCCCCTGTCCGCTGTTTTCCCGCCGGAGGATTCCGCCGGCGGTGCGATGACTTCCACTGTGCCGCTGACGGTGACGGCCGAGCCGTCGACCAGTTTGAGGACGCCGTCCGTGACGATCTCATCGCCGTCGCGAAGTCCTTCGAGCACCTCGACGCTTCCGCGGTCGCGGAGTCCAAGCCTGACCTCGCGGCGGGTAACGGAGTGGGCGCGCGGACGGTAGACGAAAATATACTGGATTTCGCCCAGACTCATGACGGCTTTTTCAGGAACCATCAAGGCGGACCTGGTTCCCAGTTCCAGTTTGACCACGAAAAGCATTCCGGGCATCAGTTTTCCTTCTCTGTTGGGAACCGTCGCGCGGACTTCCACCGTCCGGGTCGTAGGATCGATTCTCGGGGAAATCGCGCTGATTTCACCGTCGAAGACCTGATCCGGGTAGGCCACGGTGGTGACTCCCACTTTCTGTCCGGCCCTGATGAAGGGGGAATATTTTTCGGAAATGCGGAAATCGATCTTGATCTCGCTGATGTCGTCCAGAGTCGTGATGACCGTGGAGGGCGACACCAGATTTCCGAGGCTGATTCTTCTCATGCCGAGTTTTCCGGAAAACGGGGCGATGACTTTCCGGTTCGCAATCTGGTATTCCACAATGTCGATCTGGGTCTTCGCCCTCGCGACCGCGGTGCGCGCCGCGTCGTAATCCTTCTGGGAGGTGATCCGGGCGTTGTAGAGGGGGGTCAGGCGCTTCAGCTCCCTCTCCTGTTCTTCAAGATTGATTTTCATCTGCTGGCGTTCCGCCTGATGCTGGGCGTCCTGAAGCTGGACCAGAAGCTTTCCTTTTTCCACGCTCTGCCCGTCTTCGAAGAAAAGACCGGAAACCAGTTCCGTGGCGTTCGCAATGATGTCGATGGATTCCTTCGCCGTGCCCGTTCCGATTCCCTCCACGCGGGTCTGAACCGTCCGGGGGCTGACTTTTCCCAGCTTGACCGTCGGCGCGGGTTCGCTCCGGCGGTTCCCCATGATCTTGCGTTCGCCGCCCGCGTAATAATAGAAAAATATGGCGCCGGCCAGGATTGCTCCGCCAACGAGGACTTCACTGAGGCGCAATACTGTTTTTTTCCAGCTCATGAAAAATTTACTCCTGAATTTTATGACACAAATACGCCAAACCACACTTATATAACGTCCGGATTCTTTTATTTATTGTTCCGGATTTTGTCAGGTTTCAAAAAAAAATAAAGATAATTTCCGGGGAGGAGGAAATCCGCCTCCCGTTCTCCGGGTCCGGAAGCGTGTTTTTTGAGACTTTTCTGTCCTCCTTGCAAAATCATGATCCGGTGCTAGTTTAAAGACAGTCCGCCAAAGCGAAGCGGAAAGAGCAGCACCCAAACGAAAGGAGATTTCGAAAATGATCAGCCATGAACTTGCCAGGGGAATCAACCAGCAGATGATCTTCGAGTTTTATTCCGCGTACCTTTATCTGGGGCTATCCGCGGCTCTTGAAAAATTGAACCTGCCCGGCGCCGCCCACTGGATGAAGATACAGGCCGACGAAGAGATGATCCATGGAAACGGTTTTTATACTTATCTTGTCGGACAGGATGCCGAAATCGAGCTGGACGCCATCCAGAAGCCGGAATTCAATGCGGATTCCGCCCTCGCCATATTCATGGCGGCCCTGAAGCACGAGAAAATAGTCAGCAAGAGAATCGACAAACTGGCGGAACTCTCCATGAAGGAACACAGCTATGCCACGCTCGTTTTTCTCAATATCTTCGTTGCCGAACAGGTCGAAGAGGAACGCAATGTCCAGACCATCATTGACAAGCTGACCCGGATCGGAGACAACCAGTCCGCGCTGATCTTCATCGATGCCGAACTCGGAAAAAGGGTCCTCACCCCCGGCACCTCGATTGCGGCTCCGACTTCTCCGGCCGCTCCCGGCGTATAAGGGAACAGCCGGTTCCGACGGAACGGATCCGACTTTGATTTTTCAGATTCCGGCATAGGAACAAATCCATGCCGGAATTTTTTTGTCGGAAGTCCGGCTTTATTTTTCGGGGGAAGCCGCTTTGGAGGATTCTTTTTTCTCCGCGGCGGAAGACGGTCTGACTGTTGCGGGCTCGGTTCCTTTTTCTCCGGCTTTCTTCTTTCCGTTTTTCGGAGCGGGTGTATCAGCGGGCAGGGCTTTCAGGCGTTCCTGAACGTCTTTCCGGGTCAGGTCCCGCATGGAAAGAATTTTTTCACGCATTTTCTGTCTGGGGTTGTTTTTGCCGTGTTCCCAGAGAAAGATGGAGTTCGGATTGACGTCAAGCAGGCGGGACATGGTCTGGCGATCCAGCCCGAGACGCTTCCTGATGCGGATGATGCCGCCCGGTCCCAGCCGGGTTTTCCTGCCGGGGCTTATGGCTTTTCCATCGGAAGAAGACCGGATGTCAGGAAGAGTGGAGGCATATTTCTGGAACATCCGTTCGAGTTCTGCCAATTTTTTTTTCTGTTCCGCGTTGACCTTCCGGAGGGTCTGGATTGCCGCAAGCACCGGAAGCATGGCGGTCCGGGCTTCCTTTTTAGAAAGACGGGTAATTTCTTCTTTGAGCGACTGTGCGAAATTTGCCATTTCCCTTATCCCTTTTTTTGGCATTTGAACTTTTGGTTATGCCCATTATATTATATTCGCAAATATAGTATAATTATTACACGAAAAAAAGAAAAATCAAACGGGGACCCTGTAAAAACCCGATTTTTCTTCGGCAACGGCGGAAGACGGAAATAATTCCGGATCGTCCGTCTGGAATGGAGTTCGTCCAGATATGATTTTCATAGATACTCATTTTCATAACGGCGACTATATCGCGGATATGGTTTCCTACTGCGCGGAAGCGGAAAAGGCCGGTGTCCGGCGTCTCCTCCTCTGCGCTTCCGGCTACGCGGATTCCGTGAACGCTTCCCTCGCGGCGGAAAAGAACGAATGTGTGTATTTTGCTGCCGGAATCCATCCGCATGAGGCCGCGTCCGAACGGGGGAATCTTGCTCTTTTCGAGTCTTTCGGCGGACATCCCAAACTTGCGGCCGTCGGTGAAACCGGACTGGATTATTACTATGGATTCAGCGGAACAGACACCCAGAAAGAGATCTTCTCCGCTTGTCTGGAGATGGCCCTGCGCTGGAACCTTCCCGCAGTCGTTCACTGCCGCGACAAGGAGGATTCCATACGGGCGTATGAAGATTCCTTCTCATTGCTGGAACCCTTTGCCCGCCGGGGTGGCAGTTTTGTTCTTCACTGTTATGCCGGCAGCCTTGAATTTGCAAGGAAATTTCTTTCTCTCGGCGCTTATTTCGGGGTCGGGGGAATGATCACCTTCACCCGTGCGGACAACATCCGGGAGATCGCCGCCGCACTTCCGCTCGACCATCTGCTTCTCGAAACGGACGCCCCTTATCTCGCGCCGAAACCGTATCGGGGAAAAAACAACTCCTCCGCTTTCATTCCCATTGTGGCGCAGAAACTTGCGGAAGTCAAAGGGATTTCTCCGGAGGAGTGCGCACGCGTTACTACGGGGAACGCATTGACGCTCTTCCACAAAATCAAGGAGGCCTGACGCATGTCCGAGTGGATCGACATTCAAAAGGACCCCGCCCACGTCGCCCGGGAACGGACCAAGGCGCGTGAACTCCGCAAAAGTTCGTGGTGGCGCAGTCTTCTCGACAAGGGAATCTGTCACTATTGTCACCGCAAATTCCCTCCCGACGAGCTGAGCATGGACCATGTCGTGCCCGTCGCGCGCGGAGGACGCAGTACCCGTGGCAATGTCGTTCCCTGCTGCAAGGAGTGCAACAACAGGAAGAAGTATATGACTCCCGCCGAGATCATTCTCGAGGGACTGGAAAAGAAAACTCCTCCGGAGTCCTGATTCCTTGAATTCTTATAAAAAGAACTTGCCGTAAATTATCCCGCTTTCATTTATCGGGCGGCGGACATGTTTCCCTTTTCTTATTTTCCTTTTTCTCCGCAGGATTTTCCCTTGAATGCGATTCCTCCGATGCTATTGTAAACGTCCAGAACACAACCAGGGAGAATTTCCATGCAAGATGAAAAAAATTACGATTTCCTGAAGCGGATGCGCGAAGTTCATAAGGCGGACCGCCGTGATTGTTCCCGGACTCTTTCCGAAGGCGAATTCGAGGTTGATTCCTCCTGGCGGATCGTGATCGGGTCTTCCGCCCCGAAGCTGGTCCGTCATGCCGCAGACGACTTTCAGGATTATCTCCTCAGAAGCATGAACGTCTCCGTGCGTATCGAAACCGCGGCCGAACTCAAAAAGGCCCCGAAGACCCTCCTGCTTGCCACCGTCGCCGAATATCAGGGAATTCCTCTGGAGACACCGCGGAAGCAGGGATCGTTCGTGCTGGAGGCGTCCGCGGACGGCATTCTGGTCTGCGGCGCCGAGGAGCGCGGCGTGTTTTACGGCTCCATCCATCTGGAAGATCTGATGAACCTTCGCGAAGCTCCGTTCCTCAAAAATATCTTTTACCTCCGCGAACAGCTCACGCGGATGCGCAGCATCCATTCCGGTTCCGGCATCGATGATTTTCCCGACTGGCAGCTGGACGCGATTGTCCATGCCGGTTTCAATGCGGTCGATGTTTTCACCAAGGGCATCGACACCACCACCCGCGGCTACTGCAACATCAACGACATCATCGACCGTGCCGCCGACTACGGCATCGACGTGGTCCTTTACAATTACATCCGCTGCTACAAGCATCCGGACGACAAGGATGCCGAGGCGTTCTTCGACAATGTCTACGGCAATCTCATCCGCTATTATCCGAAGGCGAAGGCGCTCAGCCTGGTCGGGGAATCCCTCGAGTTCCCCAGCAAGGACCCCGCGACTTCCGGCAAGAAATGGAGCGAGAGCATCGTGGACGGCATCCCGGATGTCCGCCCCAGTCCCGGCTGGTATCCCTGCTGCGATTATCCCGCGTTCCTGAGCCGCATCCGCGACGCGGTCCATAAGGTCAATCCAGACGTCGAAATCATTTTCAGCACCTACAACTGGGGCTGGGCTCCCCTCGAAACCCGCGTCAACTTCCTGAAAAACTTCCCGAAGGGGATTACCCTTCAGGTTACCTATGAGATTTTCAAACAGCACCAGATCGGCGAACTCAAATGTCCGGTTATGGACTATACCATCTCCGCCGCCGATCCCGGCTACTATTTCACCAGCGAAGCCGAAACCGCCGCCTCGCTCGGCATCGAAAAAATCCGCGTGACCAGCAATCTTGCGGGCGCCACATGGGACTTCGGCCCCGCTCCTTATGTGCCGGTTCCCCAGCGCTGGATCCGCCGCATGCTCACGCTCAAGCATTACCTCAAAACCTGCGGCGTCACGAGTTTCTACGACAATCACCATTACGGCTGGTGGCCCAACCCCTGCATCGATCTTGCCAAGGAGATTTTCTCTTCCGAAGCAACCGATGACCTTGATGATTTCCTGAATCGAATCGCCGCGCGCGACTTCGGTGCCGACGCCGCGCCCAAGGTGGTGGAGGCCTGGGCCCTCTGGAGCAAGGCCATGGATCATTATGTGGCCTCCAATGAGGATCAGTACGGACCGTGGCGCACGGGGCCTTCCTATCCTTTCATTTTCCAGCCGAACATCTCCCGCACGATGTCCGACAAGGCGATTCAGTTCCCGACCGCTCCCCATGCGCATTTCGGCTATCATATCATCAAGACCCTTTACATGCCCTACGAAAATGAAAATCAGTCTCCCGGCCCGCTCCGTTTCCCGAAGGAGATCGAACAGCTGGAAAAAATGCTCGTCATCTGGAATTCCGGACTTTCCCTGCTCGAATCTGCGCTGGATCTCATGCCCCCGAAAAAACGTCCCGACGGCGAACGTCTTTACGCTCTCGCGAAGTTCATGCGCAATTCCGTGAAAACCACCCTCGCGATGAAGCGCTGGTGGCTGCTCAATACCCAGCTTCAGGCGGCGTCCGACCGCGATGCCATGCTCGGGTTTCTGGACAGGATCAAGGCCGTCGCCATGTCCGAGATCGAGAACGTCAAGGACACCTTTGCGAGCGTCCGCCTGGATTCGCGCATCGGCTGGGAGCCCTCGATGGAATACGTCTGCGACGAGTGGCACCTGAACTGGAAACTGCGCCAGATGGACAGCATGCTTCGCGAACTGGACAATTATCGGCGGATGATTCTGCTCTGATTCGGGAATTCCCGAAAGGCATTTCCCTGCAAGGCGCCGTCTGTCTATGAACGGTCGGAATCCTCCCCGCTTCGTCGTCGGTTCTACTGCCGGGCGACAAGCGTCGGGAGGATTCTTTCGTGTAATGCGCGCCCGGTTTCGCTTCTTTCCTGCTTCAATTATAGGATGGATGTCTGACATTTCTTTCAGATTCAAAAGAGCGGACGCAACGCGCACGCATCCTGATAATTTTCAAAAAAAATCAAGATCCTCCTTGACAAGTGGGTTCTTTTGTTGTATGGTAAGAAATACCAGATAATACCAGAGAGAAAAAATGAACGAAGCTTTAAAAAAGAACCAGGTCTATAAGGAATTGCGCGACTGGATCTATCGGGGAGAGCTCAAGCCGGGTGAAAAACTGCCGGGCGAGTCACAGCTTTCCGCGAACCTGCATGTTTCGCGGGTGACCTTGAGGGCCGCACTTGATCTTCTGGAAGAAGCAAAGCTGGTCGAACGGGTGGACCGGAAGGGGACGTTCGTATCCCGTGAGATCGGTGTGAGGAATTTTCTGGCGATCGCCAGTTCGAAAACAAGCGTCAGCAATCCCTATCTGTATATTCTTCCCGGGATCGAGAAGCGTTTGAATGAATCGGGACACCGGTTGGAAGTCTGTTCCCAGCAGTTTATCAGCAATCAGACGCAGGAATCGTTCCGACATCTGCTGCACCAGAATTCCATCCATGGAATTTTTCTGCTGGAAAATAACTTCAATGGAACGGAACCCGAGCTGAAACTATTGAAGCAGACAAAGATACCCATCATCGTTCCGCATGGTATCGCGCAAGATCGCTCTCACTTCGATTTTCCGCTGATGCTTTCCGATTTCCGGCAGTCATTCGCGGACGGAGTGCGTCATCTGGCGTCTCTGGGACACACACGCATCGGAACCATCAGTATTCCGTTTGAATCAGGGCTGAATGTCTGCCGTGGTTTTTCGAAGGAGGAGTATCTGGAGTTTCTGGGATACAACGGATTGGAAACCTCTCCGGAACTTTTGCAGGAGTCTTCCTATGAGAGCGAATCGGTCCGGAAGGCGGTACGGAAAATGATGCTCGGGCCGATTCCGCCGACCGCGATCATGTGTTTTTCAGATTTTTACGCCATCTACGTATATGAAGCATTGAATGAGCTCAATATCAAGATTCCGGAACAGGTATCCGTCATGGGCTTTTGCGGTTATCCCGGCGGCCAGTTTATGAATCCGTCGCTTTCCACGGTGGACCTGATGTATGAAAACATCGGGAGAACTGCCGCCGAACTCATGCTGCACTCCTCCGAATGGTTCGGAACAGGTGAAAATCCCATTACGATCTTCAGTCCGCACAAAATCGTTTCAAGGGAAAGTATCTTTTCCCTGAGAGAATATGAATTCAGGACAGCTATTGCAGGAGGATAAGAAAATGAGGGAAAAAAGATTTACGCTGATCGAGCTTCTAGTTGTTATCGCAATTATTGCAATTCTGGTGGGAATGCTTCTTCCGGTTTTGAACAAGGCGAGGGAATCGGCGTATCGCGTTTCCTGCACCAACTTTCTCTCCAGTATCGGCAAAGCCATGCTGATGTACGCCATGGACAACAGTGAGCTTCTGCCGTCTTACCGGAATACTCCGGGGCTTGTGTGGAGCGCGTCCGGAAAAGACTGGTACGGAGGGACACCGGCGACGGGACTGGTTGCAGGCTATTTGAACTTGAACGATCCCACGCAGGGAATCGGAATTTACGGTTATCAGTATTCAAATACGTCCTATCCGATCACCCGCGGAAAGATATCCTGTCCGTGCCTCCGGTCACTGGATGGGGGCACGCGGATTTTTGGGTATGGATACAATATGGCCATTTCCGGGTATGGATGCCGCAATCTCACCAAATTTCTCTCTCCCTCCCAGACGTGCCTTGTCGGCGATTCCACCACCTCGTATATATATTTCGGCACGACTTACCCGCTTGGATTCCGTCATTCGAGCGCGGCGAATGTCGTTTATGCCGGCGGCAATGTCGGACTTCTGCGAATGAATAAACTCCCGAACAGCAACAGAGATATATTCTGGGAACCCGGCCCCAATGTCACGAAAATCCCGTAATTTCGAAAACAGATTCCGATATCCCGGTTCCATAATTCCGGATTGCCCCGTGGTTCAGATGTAAAAAGTAAATGAAACGGAGAGACTTAATGAAGGGAAAATGTTGTTGGCTGATTCTGACCGGCCTTTTCAGCGGCATCCTGCCGCTGAAGGCGAAAACCGAGTTCGATCCCGGAGGAGTCACATTCAATTTTGCTGAGATTTCCAACCGGCGTTTCCTTACGTCGGCGACCGGGGACAATCTTTTCGGAGAATGGCTGAAATCGCCTCCCTGGGTTCATATCAGGGACGGTAAGCTCGCCGGTGAACTGCGTGCGAAGATTACGCCGTTTGTTGAATTCACCATGGAAAAAACGGTCGACGGCGTCTTCCTGAAGACCCTCAAAAAGAAAGAGATCGAGGAAATCGCGGGCAGCAATGCGTCCAGTACTTCCGGCTCATGGCGCCAGCATGTCAATCTCCCGGACAATACCGGCGGGCGCTATTCGGTCAGTTTTCAATACAAGTCAACTTATTTCGGAAAATTCGGTTCGGGCGGGTTTGTCATTCTTCTCTTTGAAAACGCGGCCGGAAAGTCGCTTGGTTCCCTGGTCAAGCCATTTACCACCGGCAGTGGGACATGGCAGTCTTATATTTGTGATTTCGACGTTCCTGCTGGAACCGAAAAACTCACTGTCCTCCTCCGGCTCGACGGATGCGGGGAGATTATCTACAAGACCCCGCGACTTGTAAAATCCAAAGTTCAATATCCGGCGACGGTGATTCTGGCTCCGGGCGCTCTGCTCGACGACACTTTCGCCCTTTCCAGGAACGATCCGGCGGTCCTGACTTTTGCCTGGAGGCGCGACGTTCCGAAAGAGCAGTGGAAACTGAACGATCCCGTCCTTCACGTCAAACTGCCTCCGGGCGTTATTTTCAAGGAAGCGGCCCCGATGCTCGATCTGAAAGAGTTTAAAAACGGAGAGTATCTCTTCAGCCTGAAGCGAGTGAAGAACAGGCTCGTCGCTTTCGACGGATTCGACACTCATCTTCTGCTGCCGATGATGCTCACTACCGATTCCGAGCCGGGCACGAAATTCGCTCCGGCGAGTTACTGGCTCACGGACGCCGGAAAACAAATCTCTGAAAAGAAAGAATTCACCTTCATCGTCATCCCTCGGATACGGGAGGCGGCGAAGAGTGAACTTTATCTGAACGGATATTATTTGAACGGACTTTACCTGAATTTCGCGAATGACGCCAACGCGGAATTCTGGGCGCAGTTCATCGGCAGAACAGGTTCCCGCTGGCTCGTCGGAGATCCCGATTCCCGGATGACGGAGCTTTACCGTAAATATGGAATCGACATGATCACTCCGGAACTCTACTGGATAGCAAACGGCTATCGGATCGGAGAACCGAAAGGAAAGCCGGATTATGTAAAATATAAACCCATCGGCAAAACAAACAGCTTCGACGTTCAGAACGGAACCTGTCCGACAGCAATCTACCGGAAAACGGATTACTTCAAAAACAGCATTGTCCCGTATCTGGAAAAAAAGCTCAAGGGCACGGACGGATTGATCGCAAACTGGGAGCCTTACATGTTCCATGGCATGGGATGTTTCTGCGACAACTGCCGCGATGAGTTTGCCGTCTATGCGGGGATGTCAAAAAAGGATGCCGCAAAAGTATGGCCGCAGGAACTGTTGATCAACCACAAATACTATGAACTCGGAGTCAGATTCCGCAGTTGGCAGCATGCACAATTGATAAAGACAATCCATGAAGCGGTCCTGAAAGTCACCACGGGCAAGGCGGGCTTCATTCCCGAAGTCGCGTGGATTCATATGGTGGACTGTCCCGCACGCAAATCGGCGGCAGGCGAACACGATCCGCTGGATTATGCGGGAGATTTGAAGTACATCGATCCGTGGGGACCCTATATCACATGGAAATCCCTCGAACCCTATACCTATGCAAAAGGCGACAATCTCAATACTTATATCGCGGCAAAACGGGTGGTCGATTTCACACGGAAAAACCTTCCCGACGGAAAACGTCCGAAACTCCTCGCCCTGCCGCACGGAATGCAGGGCGATTTCTGGGTTACGAATCCCGAGGCCATCGGAATGGAGGTGCTCGGGTTCTTCCTCGCCGGATACGATGCTTCGACCGTCTACCTCTTTCCGAAAGGATACGACAATCGTTATTGGGCCGAACAAGCGCATGCCAACAACTTGATCGCCAGGCACGAGAAGACGGTTTGCCTGGGAGAAAAAGTGAACTCCGTCACGGTGGAGCCGCTGACGCCTTTTCCCGCCCCGAAAAAACGGATCAATCACAAGTATTTCAGCGATATTCCGCCGAAAAGCCTGCTTCAGGCCGCGGCGTTCCGCAAGGACGGCCTCCTGCTGACGGCGGTCGGTAATTTCTGGGAAAAGGGCGATGCATTTTTCAAGCTCAAGGCAGGCGGACTCGGGAAGTCCGGCAGATACATCGTGCTGGAACCTGAAAGGAATCGCGCGTTTGTCAATGCGTCCGGAACCGGATTTTCCGGCGCCGAACTCGAGGCCGGTGTTGTTCTTCACGTCGGCGCCCTGCGTTGGGCTTTCTTCGAAATCCTTCCATGGAACCCGCAGAAAAACTACACAAATCCCGTTTTCCCGGCCGAAGTCGTTCAGGCGATGAAGGAACGCGTCTCCGAACTGAAGACAGAGGTTGACGCCGAGGCGAAACGGGATGAAGCCGAAGAGAAGGGATTCCGTGAATCCGAACTCAAAAGCATGACGTGCGGCAAACTGGAATGCAAGCCCGTTAAGACTTCCGACGGCGCACAGGCGCTGGATTTCGTCTCCGGCAGGAATTTTCTCCGCCTTGTTCTTACCGGCATGGCGGTTCAGAGCTGGAAGATCGGAGAGACTGAACTCATCGCAGGCGGTCCTTGCACTGGATTGGGCGCTCCCGCATTCTGGCAGCCGCCGGTTCAGGTTGAGGATCTCTTCCTGGTCGTGGAGCAGCGCAAAACCGACCGGGGACTGCTCATAACCGCGGAAAAAATTCTGGGGAAGAAAAATTCTCCGGCGCTGGAACATCTCGCGATCCGCCAGACATTGGAAGTGGGAGAGTCTCTTGAGACGGTTGCCATCCGAACGGAACTGATCAACAGGCATGACGCCGAATCCGGACTGGGAACCATTACGGAAGGCTTCCGCTATCATATTCTCCCGCTTTTCTGGGGGCAGGAAGGCAGCATCGAGATGCTTTCCAACGGGGCTCGTCTGGACATCAAGCGCAGACAGGAGCGCACGATTTTTGCTCGCGGCACCACGCCTGCGTCAGCCGCCATGAAGAAGCTGTTTGAAGCGCCCGGAATCCCGGTCGTCATCGACAACAACAGCGTGACATGGCATCCCGCAAAGGTCGATTTCAAGGTCAGGATGACAGTCGAACCGGCTGAATCGCTTGCCGGATATGCCAGTTGGGATACGCCGAATCTCAAAGCGCCCACTTTTGAGCCGTTTTTCCATCCGATTACGCTTCAGGCGGGAAAAAAGACGGAGGTTTCCCTGAAACTCCAGGTGGAAAGGTAAGGATCACCGCGAACCGGATTGTCGATTGCGGCAGTCCGGTCCACGAGGTCCGTCGGACTTGCTTCTGCTTCGGGCGGATTTACGCTCCAACAGAGAAATTTATTGGCATACGAGGAGGCTTTCCTCCTCCATGACGATGTTCTGGTTTTCCCGGACGGCCCATTTCCGAGGCCGGGTTCCGGGTCGGGCTGCCTCAAGGGTTCCTCCACTGACGGCCGTGATCCGCAGCCGCTCTCCTTTTTTGCCGCTGAAACACCGTACTGGTCCCCTGATCCGGAGAAATTCCCTGCCGTCCAGGAACAGCGTCGCGGTTCCGGCATCCATGACAACCGCCGCGCTTCCGCCCCGCATGAGGTTCAGCTCAAACCGGGAATGAGTTGTTTCTGGAATTCCGGTGCAGCCCCAGCTCAACCCTTCGGGAGTTTCCATGACTCCCGCCAGCCGGGTCGTGAAGTCAAGCGCGCAGCACATGGACGGCGAATATTCCGCCGAGGTGGAAAATTCCCCGGTGAACGGGTTCATCTGCTGCATGAAGTCCGGACATCGAAGCATTGCCTCCAGCCAGCGTTTCATCAGATGGTTCAGGGCTCCGAACCGGCCGTAATGCTCCAGCCAGCGCGGCGTGCGGAGCGCCAGAAGCGCCTGGCTTGCGCCTCCCCAGCAGTTTTCAGGAGGCGGAAACCTGAAGCCGGGATCGCAAGCCGCCACGGACGGAATCGGGTAAGGGGTCCAGAAGGCTTCCGGATTGCCGATCCAGCGTTCGAAAATACGGTCGAACAATGTCTGGTCGACCGCATGTTCCCCGA
>CAZORN010000031.1:0-21297 GCA_964581935.1 uncultured Victivallales bacterium | reverse complement strand
CGCTCGCGCTTCCGGACTGGATCAACCTGATGTCCTACGACATGAATTACAGGATTGCCGCCTACCACGCCCCGCTCCAGTCCGCAGAAGGACCGTCGATTGAAAAAGTCCTCGATTACCTGACCGGAACGCTGAAAATTCCGAAAAACAAAATCAACGTGGGCCTTCCTTTCTACGGCTTCCTCTATGAGAACCTGAAACCGGGCGAAGAGATCAAGAACGGCAAACACGAGTCGAAAAGAGTCATGCTGACCTATCTGCGGATTCTGGAGGCAGGCAAGGGATTCACCCGTTCCTTCGACCCTGTCACCCGCGGGGTGAAACTGAGTTCGGACAAGCCGGACACCTATCTTCTGTTCGACGACGCTGAAAGCATCGCGTCCAAAGTCAGATGGGTTCGGGAACAAGGCTATCGCGGCGTGTTCGTCTGGTCGATCAACCAGGACCGTCTGTCGGACGGCAGTGCGCCTCTGACCGCCGCCCTGAAACAATCCTCCGGGAGATGAACAGAGCTTCATCTCCCGAAGAAATTTGAGTTCAGTAACTGCTTACCGGCGGAGGGAAGGGCACCCCTTTTTCATTTCGCCGGATTTTCGCTTCCGAAAACTCTCCCGTCATGTCGATCGCCCGGAGTTTCCACGTTCCGTTTTCATCATTGAGGGCGAAGGGAATTTCGCCGCTTGCCGGGGAAAGGAGATTCCGTGAATAACAGGGAGCCGCTTTCCCTGCCGGATCAGTAACCTCCAGACGGATCACGCGTCCTTTGTCCGCATCGATTTTCCAACGGTTTCCGGAGACGCTGAGTATCGGCGGAGCAATTTTTACGGGTTCCAGCGCGAACATGTTCGGCGGGATCGTTTTGAATTCGGAAATGTAGCCGAGATACTTCCTGTTCCGAAGGTCGTATACATGGTATTTCCCGTGGAGGTTCACGATAGTTTCCTTTGAACCGAGAAGACCGAGAATCCGTGTGCCTCCATTCCGGAATTTGAAAATTCTTGCCTCCGGAGCGCTGAACTCTCCTTCCAGCTTCTGACGGTAAGTCCGTACCGTCTGTCTTGCCGGATCGATAACGGTCCAGTCCCGATATTTTTCAAGTTCGGACGGATCGATGAAAACCCAGTGGATTCCGCAGTCGTTCAGATAGTTCTGCCAACTGTCAACGGAATTGAAAAAGTTTTCGCTTTCCCCCCTGACCGTGGCCAGTCGCAGGGAATCCATTGAAAAGAGGAGCGCGACCTTGTCCGGATCTGGAGTCGAGTTCAGCAGGAGTTTGCCGAGTCCTTGCCGGAACGGTTGCGTTGCCGCATGGAAATCTTCCAGCTGGCGGCTGAACGTCAGGTCCGGATTCAGCGCGATGGCGTCGATGAAAAAATTTACGCCTGCCCCGCGGAACAGGAAAGCGCTTTTCCAGATGTCGTCAGTGAGATTTTTTCCGATGTTGGCATATCCCCCGTTGTAGGGCAGGGCACGGAATTCCGGTTTTGCGAAAGAACGCATGAGTTCCTGTCCCGTTCCTCTGTACGGCGCCATTTCCATATTCCCGAAAATCTTCATCAGTCTGAACCAGTCGCCTCCGTTGTAGGCGGTCGGGTTGTTGGTTCCGGAGAGACTGATCGGGACTCCCGGATCGAGTTTCTCGACTTCCACCCGGACCATTGCGAAGAAATCGGCAAATGATTTGTCCATGAACTCGCGGTGCAGAAGCCACAGTTTGTATTTTTTGCTTTTCCGGGCTTCTTCGGTTGTCGGGGGAAAGACATCGGCAAAGCTGGAAAACTGCATTCCTGTGTCCCTGTTCAGTTCTGAAATCGAGGGATACTTCGTTTCCAGCCATTCGCGGAAAGCCGTGAGTGTGTGTTCCGACTGGCAGAAGTCGAAAGCGATCGACCACTGGGTCAGCGAATTCTCGTCGCCGCAGCAATAGAGGACCGGTTTGAACGGTTTCATCATTCCGACCATTTCCCGGATGCGCTTCCGGGCGTTTTCCTGATATGCCGGATCATGAAGGCACGGATTGCGCGCAAGATATTTTTTATCCTGAGTCGAATCAAATTCTTTTTTCGCCTGCATGAAGGATTGTCCGATGTGCTGCGGGGCGATGTTGTTCAGAGCCGTCTCGAAGCCGTTTCGCCAGAGGAAAAGAGAGGCTGTTTCCAGATGGTCCGGAATCCGGTTCCACCCCGCGTTATGAACCTGGATCGTTTCGATTCCTGCCTCCGCGATCCGCTTGTAGTAAAGATCGGCAAGCCATTCCGGAAGCTTGTCGTAAAACCCTTCCAGTCCCCACATCCTCATGGAATAGTCGTCCATCTTTTTTCGCTCGAACGGAAGATAGAACCATTCCCGGATATTGCCGGACGCGGTCAGTTCCGCTGCCCGGAAAAGAGGATTTTCGAGGTGAAGTCTCAAAGGTCCGCCTTTGTGTTTCACTGTGGCCAGGACACGTCCGCGCGGATCGGTGACTTTAACCTCTCCCGCGGGAAGGTCGGCCTCGATTTCCGTTTTGGAGAGCACCTTGACTTCAGTCCGTCTGATTGGGACGACCGGTTCTCCGGCCAGTGTCTTCACGTCTCTGTTCGAGCACCACAGCAGGGTTCTGACAAGAAGTCCGTAAACGTTTTCAGTCGAATTCCATGTCGGGTTCGGAGTCAGGCCGCCGTTGTTGAACCATTTTGTGAGGGAGGCCGCCTTTCCGACCGGCCATCCGAAAGCCGCGACTCTTCCTTTTCCCGCCTCGGAAACCGCCGCGAACGGACGGTTTCCCGCATAGAGGATCGGTGTTCCGGAAATGGCATAGGGCGCGGCGGAAACCTCACCGGACAGCGGAATGCCCTCCGTGACCGCGTGTTCGGCTTTTTTCAGGGGCCCGCGGATGAACTGGATTTCCCGTCCTTCCCGGAGCGGAAGGAGTTCCGCAAGGGCCGGAGGAACATTGTTCGGGAAAATGGCGAGCAGACCCGTTCCCGCACGAACTTTTTCCGCGATTTTCTTCTGGTTTTCAGGACTGAAAGACTTTCCGTTCACGCCGCCGATCAGGATAACATCGTAATCCTTCTTCAACTGTTCCTCAAGCCAGAGATTTGAATCTTTCTCCGCATACTGCATGAAATTCTGCGGAGTGCCGAATCCCCCGCAGAAGAAAACGGGCGTGATTTCCAGATCGACCCGCTGCTTGAGTTCCACCAGTTCGCGCGCCGTATAGCTGTGAGCGATTCCGAGCACTTTCAACGGTTTTTTCAACGTCGCCCATTTTCTGTGGGGAGTGACAATCTCCGGCGAGATCGACACCGGCTTCAATCCGATTACGGTTGGAACTTTCGTCGCAGCCGGCTTATAGACATGTTCGCCGAATGCCTGAACGCACGAAAGAAGAAGCGTTTTCGAGCTGTCGCTGACGGTGCATTCCAACACTTTTTCCGGCTTGACGTCGAAGTCCATTACGATGTTTTTTCCGGGCTGAAGCGAAGCCGAGGCATAGTTGTTTCCGAGCTTGACGTCAACCGCCCGCATTATCCCCGGAATCAGCTCCACGCGCGTCTTGTCTTTTCCCTGCGCGGTGATTCTGACGGCCAGTCCCGGCGCCGCTCCGCTGAATCCCGTGACTTCGCGGCAGGGGGTGAGTGTCATCTTCGTATTCCATTCGGAGCCTTCCGGAATTTTCACCGACTTCATGAACCATTCCAGTGTATCCGGCTTTCCGAACCAGTTATAGAAGAAATCGAGCGCGGAATAATCCACGGTGACGAACGCGCCGTTTCCTCCCGATTCGAACGCTGCCCAGCCGTCTACAATGTCGCGGTAATACTGCTGGGACCCTGTTTCCTGAAAAGTCATGACACCCCGGCTTGTCGGATAATACCACCGGTTTTTCCCGTAGGGTGAGGAAATGATGTTGTGGGTTCTGTAGGTGAATACGCGCGGCGCCATCGCCTCTTTGGTATTTCTGAGCGTTACTGCAACTTCGAGCATGCTTGCGTTCCGGAGAAGTCGGTATTCTTTGGCAATTGTGAAATATGGAAGGGCCTCCGGCGAACATGAATACCGCAGAACAATTTCCTCCGGAGTATTTTTGATTATTTCCCGTGAGTATTCCATATTCCAGAGTGCCGACATCGAAAGCTCTTCCAGACAGTCTTTGAAGGCGCCGTTGTTCTCCGTCAGATTCTTGCCAGTGCTTTTGTCGATGAGCGAAATCGCGCTGGCTCCGTGTCTGGCGTCGATTGCAACTTTCAGATACTGATTTTCCGCCACGGTTTTGCCCTCCTCCTCCCGGAGCACGCACGGGGCGACCGGCGTTTTGCCTTTTTCCGTTTCCAGGAATATATTATCCGCGAACAAACTTCCCGAACCGGCGTCGCCGTAGATAAAAAGAATGACTTTTGTCACCGGTTCCTTGAAAGAAAGGGTTCTTTCACAATATTTCCAGTCCGAAGTGCCGGAAAAATCAATGGCGTGGCTTGTTCTCTTTGCATCCTGGTTCCAGTGCTCTTTCCCGTCCGAGGTGTAGACAGCCACGCGCATACGGCACATCTGTCCTTTTCCGACGGAGATGTCGGCTGTTTTGAACCAGCCTCCGAAGATCAGTGGGGAGGGTGAGCTCTGATTGACTTCGACCGTCTGGAAAACACCCGTCTTGCCGCCGTTGAAATCGAGGCGCAGCGCACGCTTTCCTTCCTTTGCGGCGGCGGAATCGAATTGCCCCTGCCGCCACCACGGTTTCCAGTTGGAATCGTCTTCGAAACTTGGGTTTTTCAAAAGATTTTCGCCGGCGGACGCCGTCAGCGCGGCGATCAGCAGAATGCTCGGAAGTAACTTCATTTCCAGCTCCAGAATTCTTTCCACTCGTCTGTGGATGTGTTGAATATGATTTGGTTTCGATGTTGTTTGAATATTCTCAGTAAGGCTGGTTGAAATCGCCGTTTTTCCAGAAGGAATCCTTTTTGAGCCCCCATACGACATCAAATCCGACCAGATTGTCGGAATCCCATCGGCGGCCGTTCTGGAGAACTGCGCCGTTTTTTACCAGATAGTTGAAGTTACGATTGCCGTGTCGGGTCGCAACGCGGGGCCCGTGCGCATAAGACAGATATTCCCCGTTGTTGATGTTTCCGAAAGCATAGGTTTCCTTATGCGAAGTTTGATCCCAAAATTCGGCGACAAGCATCATCATCGAATTGTTTTTGTACGAACGGTTTTGCATGCATACGTCCCAAAGAATTTCGCTAGTGCCTAATATTCCGGCGGCCAGACCGTTCATGGCATAGCCACGCGGACGATTGGAAAAGCCACCGTCGATGCCTTTCGGACAGTGGTAATATTTTGAACTTCCCTGGAAGGCGCCGGCTGTCGTGAATTTACAGTTGAGATACAGTTCCGCGAGTTGCCGCGTCCAGCAGTTTGTGATATTGGAGGCCGTCGGTGCTGCAGGATACCAGTCACGGAAGTCGTTGTTGTAGTTTGCCATCAGAAGTCCAGTCTGTTTGAGTTGGCCTCTGCAGGCAATATCCATTCCCTTGTCTCTTGCTTTTGCCAGTGCCGGCAGTAGCAACCCCGCCAGAATTGCGATGATTGCAATGACGACAAGCAGTTCTATTAATGTAAATGTTTTCCAGCCAATTCGGTTCATTTCAATATCCTCCTTGAGTTGTTCATCGGGAGTTCTGTGGTGATGAAGGGGGTGCTCATCATTTTCTTCATTATAATTTTCCTTTCTACTTATTGTCTGTCTGATTATGTTGATTCCCGTTCGATGAAAATGGAAGAAAGTATGACGGAACGTTCTTTCGCGGGAAGCGAAGGATTGTCAATCAGCTTGAGGAGCAGGTCCACCGCGCTTTTGGCGGCGAGCTCGCTGTTTCCGTAAAATGTAGTGAGGGAAGGGGTTAGAAACTGACAGAAATCGACATCGTCGTATCCCGTTACAGCAAGGTCCTCCGGAACCTTGATTCCGAGTCTGGAACAAGCTTTCAGGATCCCGGCGGCAAGATGGTCGTTTGAACAGACTATGGCGTCGGCCTTGTTCTTGAACAATTCCCGCACAGCCAAGACAAGGACATCGATATTCGTCATTTCGCTGATCGGGATGACCGCACGAAGACGCCGGTCGAATTTCAGTCCGCACTCTAAAAGCCCGGAACGAAATCCTTCTGTGCGGGTATCCATTCCGCCAATGAACGGGCTTCCGCCGATGACGATCTGCGCGATTCTTTTTCTACCGCGTCCTGCGAGATACAGAACAATGTCATGAAATGCTTTTTTCACGTCGATCGAAACGTAACAGGCTCCGCTGAGCGCTGGTTTTTCAAGGAATACCGTTTTTTCCAGAGGATAGGCTTCGACGATTTCTTTCTCATGTCCGGGGATTTTGTGCGCCATGCAGATGATTCCCGCCACTTTGTAGGAGATGAAATCCTCCGCGAACTTGATGATTTTTGAATAATTCTCATGTGCCTGTCCGATCATGAAGCGGTATCCGTGCTGGGAGGCGTAATATTCCATGCGTGCAAGACGGTTGTGCCAGATGGTCGGAGCACAGCTGTCCAGAACCACGCCGATGATGTCGCTTCTGGCTCCGGCCAGCTGACGCGCAAGCATGTTCGGCTGATATTTGAAGTCTTCGGCCAGCCGCTGAATCAGTTCGCATTTTTCCCGGCTGACCTTGTAAGTTTTTCCATTCAGAACAGCGGAAACCGTCTGGCGGCAGACCCCCACTTTTTTTGCGATTTCCTCCGCAACGGTCATTTTCAGTCCTTTCCATGATTAGGCGCACGTGCGCCTTGCTGCTTTCTTTTATTTTATATTCTTTTTTGAAAAATACAAGATATCCTTGAAAAAAAATTGAGTTTTTTTGAAATTCGGAGACGCCGGACATTTCATCATTTGAAAAAACAGGGAAAGCTTCGACGCAAAGTTTTTCATGGACGGACGGTTTAACCGGGAAACACCTGGCTCAGCCGAAGTGTTTCAGCAGAATAAAGTAGACGCTGATTCCGGTCAAAACTCCTCCGGTATGAAAGAACATGAGTTTGAGGCCGGCCCATTTGGCATCCATATACTCGCCGTCGAGCGCGGTCTGCAGATCGGATTTTGCATCATAGCTCAATGCGTCGAAGTAATCCGACGGGTCGGAGAAGAACAGCGTGAACGTCAAGACCAGCTCCAGGATCGCGGCGGCGACGGAGATGACGACATACCAGAGATTCATCGAGCACCCCCGTATTTTTCGCGGATTGTCCGGAATCCCATGTCCGCCCCCGGTTTTCTGTGTTCCCCTCCACCGCGTTTCTCCAATATATGCCGGAAATGTGAAAATACAACATTTCCCCTGCTCGATATTTTCAATTCTCCCTTGAAATTCCGTCCGCGGAGAAATAAAATATAATGTTGTATACTTATATGAACTACGAACATGGATTCAGGGATGCTGCGAATCCGTTTTCCTGAAAAAACCAGATGCCGGGAGAAGAAATGTCAACAATCGCGCAATCCTCGGAAAAGTCTCCGTGCTATCGGCCCCAGTGGAGTATCGTATACGATTTCCATACCCTGCCGGGCTGTCCCGACGTGGGCAGGGAATTCGACGCCGAAAAATTTGCGGATTCAGTCAAGTCCTGCGGAGTCGATTCCATTGTTTTCAACTCGCGCTGCAACCTCGGGATGGCCTATTACGACACGAAAGTCGGCATCCGGCATCCGAGTCTGGAATACGACCTTCTGAAGCGGGTGGTCGAGGCCTGCAGAAAACAGGACATCAAGGTTACCGCCTATATCAATGTCGGGCTCAGCCACGAGGAAGGGCTCCTGCATCGCGACTGGCTGACGCTGCGCCCGGACGGAATGGTGTATGCGGCGAAGAAGTGCGACCATTTCTTCCGGACGATGTGCTATAACACCGGATACCATGAGCACGTGCTTGCGATGATCCGCGAACTCGTGAGCGACTACGACGTCGCCGGAATTTTCTGCGACTGCATGGGATACCGTCCGTGCGTCGGCGCGGAGTGCGTCCGGGAGATGAAGGCGCGCGGGATGGACTGGCAGGACCCGGCGCAGCAGCTCGAGTTTGCCCGTCTGTCAACCCACCGCATGGCCGAGGACATCCGCAATCTCGTCCTCGGAATCAAACCCGGCATGCTTCTCTATTTCAACGGCATCGACTTCCGTGTGCAGAACCGTCTTGCCACATATTTCGAGTGTGAATTCCTGCCGCCCGCCTGGGGATACGAAGGGGTTCCGATGTTCGCCCGTCATCTCCGCAAATATGGAAAGCACCTGATCAACATGACCGGGCGTTTCCATAAATGCTGGGGGGATTTCGGCGGTCTGCGCTCCTTCGCCAGCCTCGAATACGACTGTCTGAACGGGCTGATGAACGGATTGCGTCCCAGCGTCGGCGACCATCTCCACCCGCGCGGCGATCTTCAGCAGCCGGTCTTCGATCTCATCGGCGGCGTTTTCCGGAAACTGCGTCCTTTCGATCCCTGGTTCCGCGACGCCGTTCCGCTGACCGACATCGCGTTTGCCGCGCCTGCCGTGCCCGGACGCAATGAGTTCGGCATGGCCGCGCTGGAGGGCGCAAGCCGTCTCCTGTGTGAACTCAAATGCCAGTTCGACATCGTCACTCCGGACATGGACTGGAGCGGTTACCGCACTCTGATTGTGGCGGAGGACTATCATGCGGATCCGGTTCTGCTGGAAAAAGTCAAAGCCCATCTTGCCGCGGGCGGCACGCTCATCGCCTCCGGCGAGGCGCTGCTCGACAAGACATCCGGGCGTTTCTCGCCGGACGAGCTCGGCATCGACTATGTCGGTCCCGACGACAGCGATCCTTCCTACTTCACCGTCACGGACGCCCATCTGAAAAGCGGTGTGCCGGATATGCCGCTCAATGTATATGAAAAAGCGCTGAAAGTCCGGGCGCGTCCGGGGGCCTCCGTCGCGGCCGAACTGATCGCTCCCTACTATAACCGCCGGTTCGACGGCGAACACTATTTCGGCTATCAGCCGCCTGACCGACCGACCGGATTCCCGGCCGCCGTTGCGACTCCGAAGACATTCTATTTCAGTTATCCGGTATTCGCCGCCTACCGCCATTCCGCGCCGGTCTATCTGAAACAGCTTTTCGCCCACGCGCTTGGATTGCTTCTGCCGGAACCTCTGCTCCGGACGGAAAACCTGCCTTCGTTTGCGCGCGCCACCGTGACTTCCCAGCCAGGACTTCGGATGGTTCACATCCTCGCTTTCGTGCCCGAAAAGCGGGGAGATCAGGAGGTGATTGAAGAATCGATCACCCTGAACCGGACGGAGATTTCCCTGCGGACTGACGGGCATCTGGTTGTGCGCGTTTATCTGGCGCCGGACCGTCGGCCGCTTCCTTTCGAGGAAAAGGACGGCTATGTGAAAACCGTGATTCCGTCTCTGGACGGCTATGCGATGGTCGTCTTCGAGCATCAGGACTGAAAGCCGGAGAATCGCTCACCCCTTCCGGTTCTCTTCCGGCGGAGCGAATTCCACTTTCTGCGGTTTCGGCAGACACCAGCGTCCGGCCGCGTTGGAATAAGTGAAGACCAGACAGACGGAAGTGTCCAGTGTGCTCCGGAGCAGGAGGGAGACCGGTTTTTCCGCCGAAAAGGCAGCGTCCGGACATCCGGGCAAAAGGAGTTTTCCATCCCGGTCCGACACGAAGTCATAGCGGAGCCGGCAGAATCGGCGCGCGCCTTCCCGCAGTCCGACGTTGATTTTTTCCGCCTTTCCTCCTGCTGAGGGAAGGGCTGGAAGAGTCATTTCTTTTCAGGCAGGGTGACCACGGATTTGACCCATTCTTCGATTTTCGCGTCGGACTGCTTGATGGTGGCGCCGGAAAAGGCTCCGGCTTTCAGGACAGTGGATTTTTCGCAGAGCTGACGGATGTCCCTCTCGCATTTCTGGAGGCCTCCCCTGCCGTGCGTGACGAACGGGATGACCGTCTTGCCTTTCAGGTCGGATGAGGACAGGAAGGAGGCGACCGGCGGAGCCATCGTTCCGATCCAGTTCGGAGTTCCCACGAAAATCACGTCATACTTCCCGAGGTCGTCGACTTTGGAGGCCAGTTCCGGCTTGAATTTCGCGCGGACTTCCTTCATGGCCTGATTCACGCATTCCTTGAAGTCCTTGGGGTAAGGGGTGACCGGCTTGATCTCGAAGAGCGTTCCGCCGGTGAGTTTCCGGATTGCTTCGGCCGCGTATTTCGTGTTGCCGCCCCAGGAATAGTAGGCGATCAGAACCTTGGCAGGTTCGAGGGTGATCTTTTCCTGTTTCGGTTCCTGTGCGAAGCCTCCGAATGTGATTCCCACGAACGCGGCCAGAAGCATCAATCCTTTTTTCATGAAAAGACTCCTTTCAAAAATATAAAATATTCCGAATGATCGGGAGAACGTAAAACCTTCAAGGCAATAGAATCTCTCCGGAAGGCGCATTTTTCAAGAGACATTCCGAAAAAAACTCGAAATTCGATGGAATAGGGCGCGGCGTCAGTTTTTCCGCTGGTGCTCGAAGAGGAGGTAGGCGGCGGTGAACATGAAGATGCCGATCACCCAGAGGATGGCGAATGTTTCCCAGATGTCGGAGAAGGTCGCCCCCTCCAGGAAAATCCGCTGGAGGGCGGCGACTCCGTGCCGGATCGGGTTGATGAGTGTGACCGTCTGGAGGATATCGGGCATGCTTTCGATGGGCGTGGCCATTCCCGACAGGGTGGCGAATGGGACGGAGACGGTGAAGACCGTCAGCATGCCCTGCTGGAGGTTTTTGGAGATGACCGAGTTCAAAAGCCCGATGCCGATCGAAGAAAAAAGGAACGAGAAGAACAAAAAGTAAAGAAGGAAATAGGAGCTCATGAAAGGGATCCGGTACCAGAAGCGGATCACCAGAACACCGGTCGTCAGCTGGCAGATTCCCACAAACATGGTGGAGAGGGCTTTTCCCGCCAGAATTTCTCCGGAACTGAACGGCGTGAGGAGGAGCTGGTCGAACGTTCCCTCCTCGCGTTCCTTTGCGAGGGTCATGGTCGCGAGCATGAGGATGTCGAGCAGCGAAATGACCGCGAGCAGGGCCGGCAGCATGAAATAGGTGGCTTCAAAGTTCGGGTTGTACCAGGCGCGGCTCCGCATCTGAATCGCGGCGGAGGAGGGGATCCGGTCCCGGTTGAAGGCGTCGAGAATCGCTTGGGCGTATCCGATGGCGAGGCCGGCGGAACTGGAATTGCGCCCATCCACGATGACCTGAACTTCCGGAGCCATCCGCCCGGTCATGGCCCTCTCGAAATTCTCCGGGATGACCAGCGCCATTTTGAGGTCCCTGTTGCTGATCCGTTCGGCCATTTCCTTTTCCGAACGGATGGGAAGCTGTTCCTGGAAGATGTGGTTTGAGGAGAATTTTGCGGTCAGGGTCCGCGACGCCCCGGAACGGCTGTGGTCGAGCACCGCGAAACGGACTTCCTTGAGGTCCATGGTCGCCGCGTATCCGAGCACGAAGAGTTGGACGATCGGGGGGACGAAAAGAGTCCAGCGCGTTTTCGGGTTTCTGAAGAGCTGGATCAGTTCCTTGCGCATCAGGGCGCCCATTCTCCGGAGGGTGTTCATGTAATCAGCCCTCCAGCGATTTCGGATTTTTCCAGATGGCGAGGATCATCATGACCAGCGCAAAGACGGAAAGGATTCCGATATTTTTGAATAGGTTGGGCCAGACATTTCCCACGAGGAAACTGGTCTGCAGGAAATCGACGAAGTAGCGGGCCGGGACGAGGTATGTGATATACTGGATGACGACGGGCTGGTTTTCGATTTCATAAAGGAATCCGGAGAGGAGCATGGCGGGCATGAAAGTGAACACCAGCGTCATTTCACTGGCTACGAACTGGTTTTTCGTGATGCTGGAAAGGAGGAGTCCGAAGCAGAGGGCCATGATCAGATAAACGCCGCAGCCGAGGAGGACCACCCAGAGGCTGGCCCGGATCGGGACGTCGAAGAGCCAGTAGGCGGCCGCCAGCGACATGGCAAGCCCGATCATGCCGAGCACGAAGTTGTTGACGGCTTTCGCAATCAGGATTTCGAGGCTGGTCATGGGCGTCACGAACATGCTTTCCAGATTGCCGTGTTCATATTCCTTGGCCATCAGCATCGCCGTGAGCATGGTGCCGATCAGCGACATGATGATGACGATGACGCCCGGAATCATGAAGTAGCGGCTGTCGTTCGATTCGTTGAACCACATCCGCGGCTTCATCGTCACGAGCTTCACGACGGTTTTCCTCTCCGGGGAAAAGGCGGAACTGATGATGGACTTGATATAATTCTCCTTGAGCATCGCCTGCGATGGGTTGGACGCGTTGGTGACGATCAGGAAGGAGAGATTTCCGGAAGCGAGCTTTTTCGGAAGGTCCTGCGGAAGGAACAAACAGGCGTCCGATTCATGGGTTTCGACCGCGCGGACGGCCTCGTGCGTATTTCTGTAGACCCGCGTGATGAAAAATTTCGAGGACTCGAAACGGGCCACGATTTCGGAACTCGTGTTCGATTCCTCCGGCTCCACGATGGCGAGACGGATGTTCTTGACGTCCACGCTCATGCCGTAGCCGAAAATCAGCAGAAGCACGATCGGCAGCAGGATTCCCACGATCAGATTGAACGGATCGCGGATCAGCTGTTTGCGTTCCTTGACGATCAGGGTGTTCAGACGTTTCAGGTTCATGCGTGTCCGCGCTCCTTCCGGAAATTGCGGATGATGTTCACGAACGCGTCTTCCAGCGAAGGAGTTTCTTCGCCCGGCAGACTTCCCTGACGGATGATATCTTCCACGTTTCCGGACGCGGTGGTGATGCCGTCCTGCATGATGACCATGCGGTCGCAGTAAGTGGCTTCGTCAAGAAAGTGGGTGGTGATGATGACCGCCACGCCGTTGTCGGCAAGCTCCATGATCCGCTGCCAGAATTCGCGGCGGGCCATCGGGTCCGCGCCGCTCGTGGCTTCGTCGAGGAACAGGATGTCCGGTTCGTGCAGCAAGGCGCAGGCCATGCTCAGCCGCTGTTTGTAGCCGAGCGGGAGTTTGCCCGTATTCGTTTCCGAGAAATGCCGCAGGCCGAACTGATCGAACGCCCAGTCCATCCGTTCCCGGAGCCTGGCGCCGTAAAGACCGTAGGCTCCGCCGAAGAACTCCATGTTCTGCCGGACGGTGATGTCGGAATAGAGCGAGAATTTCTGCGCAACGAATCCGATCCGGCAGCGGGCCTTGCCGGGGGCGTGACGCAGATTCACCCCGGCGATCTCGATGACGCCCCCGTCGCTGGCGGACAAGCCGCAGAGCATCCGGAAGGTGGTGGTTTTTCCGGCTCCGTTGGCTCCGAGCAGTCCGAAAATTTCGCCTTTGCGCACGTCGAAGCTGACCTGATCGACGGCCGTGAAGGAGCCGAACTTTTTGACGAGCTTTTCCGCGTGAATGAGAATCTCCGCGTCCGGCCGGGCCGGGGTTTTCCGTTTCAGGGGAGGGGGCACGCTTCCTGACAGAAGAACCTGAAACCCGTTTTCAAAGGTCGGGTTTGCGATATGCCCGGTCGCCTTCGCGCGGATCTCCGCGGGCGTCGCGTCCGCCAGAAGCTTGCCCTCGAACAGCACCAGCGTGCGGTCGCAGTAATCCGCCTCGTCCAGATAGGCCGTGCTGGCGAGGACGGTCATCCTTCCTTCATTGACGATTTTCCGGAGGATGATCCAGAGTTCGCGCCGGGAAAGGACGTCCACCCCGACGGTCGGTTCGTCCAGAATCATCAGTTCGGGTTCGGAGACAAGCGCGCAGATGAGCGCAAGTTTCTGTTTCATTCCTCCGGAGAGCGCACCCGCCATGCGGGTCCGGAACGGCGTGAGCATGGTCATTTCCAGCAATTTGCCGAACCGCTCCCGCTGTTTCTCTTCAGACACCTGATGAAGGTCGGCGTACAGACGGAGATTCTCCTCCACGCTCAGGTTTTCGTACAGCCCGAATTTCTGCGGCATATAGCCGATCCTCTTCTGGATTCCGGAGGATTGCTTCACCGTGTCGAGGCCGAGCACGGAGGCGGAACCCGCCGTCGGCTTCATCAGCCCGCAGAGGAGACGCAGAAGGGTGGTTTTTCCGGCGGCGTCCGGGCCAAGGAGTCCGACGATCATTCCGGACGGGAGGGTGAAAGTGACATCGGAGAGCGCCCGGACCTCTTCTTTCCCGTTCGTGAAAACCTTGGAAAGACTGCGGCATTCGACCGTGTTCATAATCTGCCTTTTTTCACCATGACTCCGGGGAATACGACGGTGGCCGGAGTTCCGAGCTTCAGATAGTTTTCGGGATCGTTGACATAAATCCTGAATTCATACACCAGCGCCGTCCGGAGTTCCGGCGTTTCCACGTTTTTGGGTGTGAACTCGGCGTTGGGGGAAATGTATCCGACCCATCCGTCGAGCGGCTTGCCGGGCATGCTGTCGAAGTGGATTTTCGCCTTGTCACCCTGTCTGACTTTGTTGAGAAGCGTTTCCGGCATGTAGATCCGGATCCATTTCGGGGAGATGACCGACAGCACCAGCGCGGTCGTCTGGCTGGTCGCCATTTCGCCGGGTTCCAGAATCCGGCTCCGGATAATGCCGTCCCGCGGCGCATAAAGCCGGGTGTCGGCCAGCGTTTGGAGCTGAATGGCGTATTGGGTTTCCGCCTGCGAGAGCTGCGCTTTCGCCTGGGCGAGCTGCGCGGCGGCGGTCGCGATGTCTTCCTTCCTTGTTCCGGTCAGAAGCATCAGAAGGTTCTCTTCCGCATTCTTCAGCTGGGCTTTCAGGAGCAGATGGAGCGCCTCGGCGTTTTCCGCGTTCTGGACGGATACCGCGTTGGCCCGGCTCAGGCTGCTCTGCCGGTTGAAATAGTTCTGCGCGGCGGGGATTTTCGCCTTGACTTCCTCGACGGCCGCCCGCGCCATTTCGATTTCTTCCTTCCGGGGGCCGTTTTTCGCCTTGTCATAGAGCGCCTGTGCGGCCTCCACGGCGGCTTTTGCGGCTTCCACGGACGCTTTCGCTGCCTTGACGTTGTTCTCGATCCGGACGGTTTCCAGATTTCCCAGAAGCTGTCCTTTCTTTACCACCGCGCCTTCCTCCACCAGCACGTCCCTGACGATTTCAGGGACGATATACACAAGGTTCACTTCCCGGTCGTCCACGTTGCCGTACAGGGTCAGTTCCACTTCACATCCGTTCAGATACGCCGCGATGTCCTTCCGGAAAATAAAAACGGCCGCAAGACAGGCAAGGAGCAGAAAGAGGATGGCCAATTTCTTCAGGAGCGACTTCATTTCACTTCCTCCCGCAAAGAATCCCGGAAAAAGTGACTGTGAAATTTATCCACGATCTCGCAGAACGAGCATACTTCTTCTTTCGTAAGGAGGGATCGCAGTTCTCCGATGATTTTCTCGAACTCTGGAATCATCGCATCCAGCTTCTGGCGTCCGCGCGCCGCCACGGAAATCCGGACACAGCGACGGTTGTTCGGATCGACCGTCCGGCACAGCAGTTTCTTGCGCACCATTTTGGAGACCAGGATCGATTCGGCCGGCATCTGCATGTTCATGCGTTCCGCCAGTTCTTTCAGGGTGATCTCATGCGAGAACATGAACGGGTGACTGTAGGTCATCATCAGAGCCTGATATTCCTTGAAGTTCATTTTTCCCAGTTCCGACGGGTTCTTGGCCCATGTGGAACCGCTGATTCTTCCTGCAAGGTTGAACAGCTTGACAAAAGTCGTAAGAAAAATTTCGTTTTTCATCGATGCTCCTTCCGCGCTTGTCTGCAATCAATATATATCACCGATGAATGTTTTCAAATCAAACAATTAAAATTTTGAACAATTTGTTTTGTTAACCTATTTTTCCAACGGGGAAAAGAGGTCCGGCGTGTGCGCAAATCCGGAAAGATCCCCCGCCTGATCCCGGAGCCAGAAGAGAATCACCCCGGCAATGTGAACGGCTTCATTTTCGGAAAGTTCCCTGCCCGGCGGGATCGAATGCCATTTTGCCAGACACCCCCGGCAGCAGGTCGCGGTGGCGTGCTGCGCGATGAATACCGCGTGTCCGCGCATGGGCGTCTGTTTCCCGTCGTTTTCCGGAAAAGCCGGAGCCAGACGTTTGCGGACGATTTCCTTCGTCTGCGATTCGATCGCGTTCCAGCCCCGGGCGGCGATGCAGGCGCGGTCCGTCTCATTCAGACGGAAACGCGAACGGAATCCGGACTTTGCCAGACGTTCCTTCAGGGCAGCGTATGAATTCGGGGATCCCATCGGAGACTTATCCCAATTCCAGCGTGGTGGTTCCGAAGATCCGTCCGGTCGGCAGATTCAGCTTTCCGTTCGCATACATCCGGGCCGTTTCAAACATCGGGCGCATTTTCAGGTTTTCGGCCATTCTCACCGCGGACGGGTTCTTTTCCGGGACGTCCAGAAAAAACGGGTTCCCGGCCGGGACGTGTCCGATCAGGAAGAGGAAAAGATGTTCCGCCGATTCCGGGGTTTCGGCGAACAGCGGTCCGATTTTATATCCGTTCCGGCACTGGCGCAGAATCCCGTATCCGTTCAGGTTTCCGTCCTTCCCTCGGATTCCGAGGGAAACGCTCCCCGGACGCGTGGTCCAGCTTTTCAGGAACCTTCCGCGCGCCGTCCCGAAAAGCGGACGGTCATACGCGGCCATTTCGTCATAAGGAACTTCCGAAAGCGGAATGATCTCCGCTGCATGCTTCAATCCGGAATGATTTTCCGCGATGCCCTGAAAACGGATATGGCGGTATTCCAGCGCGAAACCCGATTTGCGGTAATTGTCCTGCTGGGCTGGAACGCCATCCAGTCCGATAATTCGTTTGCCCAGAAAACGGCATGCTTCCTGCCAGATTTTCAATCCGTAGCCGCGACCCCGGTATTCCGGCCGGACCACGTAAAATCCGAGAAAGCCGAATTCATTTCCGTAGCGGACCGCCGAGATTGTCGCGACGGGTTCGCCGTCGAGGTATCCCCCGAAAAATCCCTGCGGGTCGGCCTCGAAAAAACTTTCCGCATCATGGAGACCGGGGTTCCAGCCTTCCGCCGCCGCAAGCTCCAACGGAAAATTCATCTCTTCCCGCCGGAGATGGCGGACGGTATATCTTTTTTCTGTCATGGTTCCCTCCCTTTCCGGAGAACGCGGAGCCGGTATCGCGCCGCGGTCTCCTTCCGTTTTATTATACACCCGGAAAAGATTTATTTTAGTCCCGCCCCCATGAAAATGCGAAGAATAATATTGTCCCGGACGGGAGGTTCCGGCGTTTTCAAAGGCTTCTGATATTTCCGCCGGGACGCCGGAAGTGTTTCCCTCTCAGGTTTTTCACCGGGAGCGCGTCCTGTCACTGCGTGGAAACGCGGGAATAGCTCTCTCCGACCTTGAATTTTCATCGAAAACGGGATATATTAATCTCCTGTTATATTCAAATTAATATTCGGTTGAAAATAATTGCGCTCAAGTAATAGCCCGGTCTCCGGGAAATCATCAAGAAGGAGTGTCGGATGAAATTCAGCATATTGGATCTTCTCCTGCCGCGTGAAACGAAATTTTTCGATCTGCTGGATCAGCTGAGCGATTATGTGTATAACAGTTGCGTCACCTTCCGCGACCTGGCGGTTCAGATCGAGACCCTTTCCGAAGACGAGCGTAAAAAACGGTTTTTCACCATCAAGGATTTTGAGCACCGCGGCGACCAGATGGAAATGACGATCATCGAGGAGCTGAGCCACTGTTTCATTACGCCCCTCGACCGCGAAGACATCCACACGCTGGCGGTGAATCTGGAACGTCCTCTCGACGAACTCAAGGACCTGGTCCGCAAAATCGAAATCTATCAGATACACAAGCTCCCTCTCAACGTCTGCCAATTCTGCGACATTATGGTCGCCCTCGCAAAATACCAGCAGGAAATTGTCTGCGACCTTCATACCAAACAGAAGGTCCGCAAAAAAGTCGAGCAGATGCACAAACTGGAAAATCAGGCCGACGAACTCTTCAACATCAGCATGGCGGAACTCTTCAGCCGCAAGGAAGTCGCCCTGACCGTCGAGATGGTTCAGCTCAAGGAAATTTATGAATCTCTGGAAGCCGCCATCAACGGGCTTGACGACATCGGCAAGCTGGCACGCGGTATCAAGATCAAGAACGGCTGATCCGCCGCAGGAGCTCAAAAATGACATCTCTGATGGTTCTTCTCGTTCTGGTCGTCGCTCTGGCTCTCCTGTTCGACTTCCTCAACGGCTTTCATGACGCGGCCAACGCCATCGCCACGGTGGTGGTCACCCGCACCCTTACGCCGCTTCAGGCCGTCATCCTTGCCGGCTTTGCCAACTTCATCGGGTATTTCGCCTTCGGACACGCCATCGCCAAGATGGTCAGCTCCGGCATCATCCACATGGAAATGATCGCCACGCCCGACGGCAAGATGGTCGTCCTTCTTTCCGCCCTCATCGGCGCGGTCGCGTGGAATATCATCACCTGGATTTTCGGTCTCCCGACCTCCAGCAGCCATGCCATCATCGGCGGTCTGGTCGGAGCCGGTCTGGCCGCGGCAGGCTTCGATATCCTCATCTTCGGATACATCGGGATCGAAAACGGCAAGCTGGTTTCCCACGGCATCCTGCCGGTGATCGCCTTCATCGCCATCGCCCCCATTCTGGGAATGATCGGAGCCATGATCTTCACCGTGATCATCCTCAATCTCTTCCGGAAGATGCCTCACATGCACGCCAATCAGGTATTCCGTTATCTCCAGCTCGTTTCCGCCTCCTGGTACAGCCTCGGACACGGCACCAACGACGCCCAGAAAATGATGGGCGTGATTTCCCTTGCGCTCGTCTGCGGCGGAGTCAGCCAGACCCTCGAGATTCCCGGCTGGGTGGCCTTCTCCTGTTATGCCGTCATCGGGCTCGGCACCGTCATGGGAGGCTGGCGGATCGTCAAGACCATGGGGACCGGAATCACCAAGATCCGGCCCACCGAAGGCTTCTGCGCCGAATCCTCCGCCGCTCTGGTCCTGATGGGAACCGCACACCTCGGCATCCCGGTTTCGACCACGCACGTGATCGCCGGTTCCATTATGGGCGTCGGCACGGTGGAAGGGGTCCGCGGCGTTCGCTGGGGAACGGCGCGGCGGATCGTTCTCGCGTGGTTCATGACCGTCCCTCTGACCGCCCTCTGCTCCGCGCTGACCTACTACCTGATTACTCTGTTCCATCATTGAGAGAAATTTCCGGCGGAGCCTGGAGGAAAATCAAGAAATGGCTTATTCCGCTTTCGGACAGGCCCGGTCGAATTCGGCGAAATTGCTCAGCAGCTTGCGTCCGGCCAGCATGGCAGCGCCGATCGCCCCGGTTTCTTCGTCGGGTTCGCTGAAACGAATCGAAAGCGCATCCGCCGCCAGAGGGAAGGCAAGCTCGGAAATCACCCGTTTGAGTTCCTCGTGGAAGTTTTTTCCCAGATTCATCATGCTGCCCGTGAGCACCAGGGAATCGGGCAGAAGGTTGTTGACCTGATTGGCGATGGCGGTTCCAAGGAAACGCGCCGCCGCGTTGACCTCCCGGATCGCGTCCCGATCGCCGTTCTGATACAATGCCGTCAGGGCTTCAAAAGACAGGGTCCGATCGTTTTTGAGAGTCCGGACTTTTTCCAGAACCGTCTTTTTCGAGGCGCGGGTTTCCAGACACCCCTTCCTGCCGCAGGCGCACGGAAGACCGTCCGGCTCGCAGGTGTTGTGTCCCAGCTCGCCGCCGTGGTTCTGACGGCTGAACACAATCTGTCCGTCTGAGGCGGTCGCCATTCCGATTCCGCTGTCGCCGGACGATACCAGCAGCAGGGCGCCGCGGGCGGATTCCGGATGCTTCCTGAGCTCGTAAAACAGGCGGCTGATCAGAATGTCGGAAATATCAATGCCGGGGAGTCCCTTCTGCGCAAAAAACTCTTTCAGCTTCAGTCCGTTCAGCTCCGGGAAACTGGCGACGTTCTTCAGGTGATAGTCCGCGCTGGCGTAGGAGCCGAAGGTGGAAATCCCGATTCCGGAGAGTCCGCTCCCCGCGTAATCCGACAGGTGCCGGATCGTTTTTTCGAGAGCTTCCAGAAAATCGGCGCGCGAGCACTTTTCGCGGAAAAAAGTCTTTTCGCGGCTTCGGACGGTTCCGCGGAAATCCGTCAGGACGCCTGCAATGAGATTCGGATCAAGGGAGATTCCCATGAGATAGTGCCGGTCCGGATTGAGACTCAGCATCTCGCGCGGACGTCCGTGCGCCAGTTCCCGTTTGCCGGTTGCGACGATCAGACCGCGGCTCATGAGATCACGCACGGCGCGGGTTACCGTCGTATTGTCGCAATGAAGCTTGCGCGCGATCTCCACCCGCGAAATCGTTTCGTGCCGGAGCAGGATTTCCAGAAGAGAAAGAATATTCGTACTTTTGACATCGTTCAGCTTGATGATGTTTTCCGGCTTCATTGGAATCCCCGCAATTTCATGTGATCCAATACAATACCGTTTTTTTTCATTTTTGCAAACGATTCATGGAAACTCCTCCTGAAGATTCACGGAAAGATTATTTAGTGTTCAACTGAAAATAAATGAATTGCGGAACGTTTACAGGGAAACCGTATCCATTATGGGCACCAGTGCGCGACTCCGTTCATCGGGTGCTCCCGTCTCCATGCGGTGAACTCCTCCCATGTCCGGATCCCGTCGCGGATCACCGCCTGATAATACTCGATGCCGGGGATATGTTCCCCGTCGGGCGTGATGTCCTTGAGCTCAAGGATCGTCCGCTTCGTTTCCGGGGTCAGCACCGCAAGAATGCGTTCCGCCACACGCTCGAAATAGCCGTCGTAAGTCGAACCTTTCAGAATGTGGATCATGTCGATCTGCCAGTCCTCCCCCTGCGGTCCCACATATTTCGCGTGCCATTCGATGCAGTGCTCGTCCGTCTGAATCCCGTTGATATAGTCCGCTTTTTTGATCGACGGATTTTCCGCCATCCGCGCGACCGCCTTGAAGCTTTCCGTTACCGACAGTTCCGGCGTGTAAATGTGGAAATCGACATCCTGATGCTTGATCATCAGCCCCATTTTCAGCGAGCCCACCAGCCGGACTTCCGCTCCGATGGATTCCCATGCGGTCACGATTCCGCTTTGCCGCACAACTTCCCAGGCTTCCTTTTGTTTCGCCTCCGATTTCTCCAGCAGACAGTCCGTCATGTGCAATTTCTCCTTGTATA
>CAZORN010000030.1:0-21367 GCA_964581935.1 uncultured Victivallales bacterium | reverse complement strand
TGACCACGTCGAACACCTCCAGATATTCCTCCACCGGAATGCCGAACTCCCTTTCATAGTAGACGGTCCACATCTCCATTTTCCGTCCGGCGCCTTCGTCGAAACGTTTCCGCATCCGGCGAAGCACCTCGGGCGTGAAGAGGGCACGGCGGCGTTCCGACAGCAGAAAATCATCCATCACCCCGCCGATCACGTTCGGGAACATCTTTGCCTGACGGATCACATCCTCCAGATCCCCGCCCTCCTCCTCGTTGCGGGTCACGCCCCCGGCGCCGACCAGCGACCAGACCACCCGGTCCAGTCCCGACAGCGCCTGAGTTTCCTCGTCGAAGGGCGGAAACGGCCCCGCCGTCATCGCCACCCGGCAGCAGTTGGGGATCCCGAAATAACGGCATCCCTCCGCCGGAGTCATCCGGTTGGTTCCGGGGAGATTATAGAATCCGCTGGCATGGTGGGAACCCGGCGTCTGACCCCACAGCCAGACATGATCGCGCAAACGATTCATGACGCACCTCTCTTTTCCATTTCACAATTTTTCCGTATCCGCAAACCGATCTTGCTTTTATTTTTCCGATGGCTATATTATATCTGAAAAGAGAAATACAATCAATGTCATAAATTCCAAAGAAGATGTCTGTTTTTCTAAAAAACACTTATTTTTCCAATAAAAAAGATCTTCCGGAGGTAAAAATCTCTCATCACGGAAAGTCTTTCATCGCCGCCGACTGGAATTACCGCAACCTCAACATGCCGTTCTGGTATTTATACTGGAACGAGACTCCCGGCGGGACGCTGATCTTCGGAAAACAGGAGATTGACCTGACGCCGGACCTCCTTCTTCTGATTCCTCCTTACACCACATTTTCCACCCGGCTCAAACATTCCTTCCACCATTTCTACATTCATTTTGCGGCAGGCGGGATTTTTGAAAAAGTCAGGAGAGCCCCCGTCCTGCTACCGTCCCGACCGTTTCTGGAAAACCTGAAACGGACTGTCGAAAACGAAACGTTCCGCACCTTGCAGCTGTATGCATTGGTCTATGAGGCTCTCTTGCGACTGCCCCGGGAATGTTTTGCCGGAGAATCCGAACCGGACATGGACCCCAGAATCCGGCAGGCGCTGGCCCTGATGGAAAATCTGGAGCCGGAGACTTCCGGAAATCCGGCAGTCTGCCGGAAAATCGGCATGTCGGTAAGCAATTTTCACCGTCTTTTCAAGCAGGAAATCGGAATTTCGCCCAAGCACTACACACGGAATCTCCGTCTGGAAAAAGCCCGGCATCTGCTGCTGTTTTCCGCCCTGAAAATTTCTGAAATCGCCGGACATCTCGGTTTTGCCGACCGCTATCATTTCTCCAAGGTGTTCAAAGCCTGTTTCAACCTCACGCCCGCGGCCTTCCGCAAACAGAACCAGACGTCCCCTCTTCGAACCGCCTCCGGCGAGGGAAACTCCACCGCACGTTCCTGACATCGGGCAAGGTACTTCATCCTTTCCGCAGAAGGGCTGTTGACTTCCTCGATCCCCCGGCTTATATTGGGAAACGAAAACCGGATTTCCAACAAAGGGGGCTGTGATGAAAGACCGTTTCAATCCATTCGTTTCCGCGCTGTCGCTCATGGGGTTCATCCTCCTTTTCCTGCCGGTATATTTCATCGTGACGTTCAAACAGCAATGGAACTGGTTTTTCAGTCCGACCGCCATGAAAAATACGCCGTTTCTGTTTTGCGGCTATCTCCTGTTATTGGCAATCATCCTTTTGACTCCGATATTCCTGTATGCGATAACCCAGATCCGGATGCTTCAGGAACTCTGGCGGAAACTCTTCCCTGAAAAATTCATCCGGACACCAATTTTCTTTTGGGCTCTGCTGGTTCCGGGACTTCGCTCATTTCTCCTTCCTGTCATCTACCTGATTCTTGCGTGGAAACGCAAAAAGCTCACGGATGCACCGCATGTTCCGTTTCTGCTGACGCTGGCCGCGGGAACCTCCGCACTGGGGCTGATTCTGGACGGGGCCACATATCTCGGTTTTCCAAGCAGCGTCTATTTCTCCATTCCGTATTTTCCCCTGTATGCAAAATTTTCCGACTGGATAGGGCTTGGATTTCTGCTTTATTTCATATTGATTGTAATTTTATCCCGGGCGCTGACGGGAGTCGCGCTTTCCAGAACCGCAAAGGCAATAGGAATCGCGGCGTGCTTCATGGTTCCGATTTACCTCACAACCGCTTTCGTGACGATCCGGAATGTGGAAAAACGGGAAGCGAAACTCATCGCGGACCTGCGGTCCGTCAAGGCTCCCGTGACACGCGCCGAAGCGAGGGAATTCTATTACCGGGGAATCGAACCGGACAAGGATTTTACAGCATGGGTGGATGCCCATACAGCGAGGGATAAAAAGCAGAAAACACCGCCGGAAATGTTGATGACAAGTGAGTTTTTCAAACGCAAGCCGTATGATTGGGCCGAAAAGCGGGAGGCGCTTTCCAAGGCTTTCCGGGAGCCAGCCATCCAGAAATATATCGAGGAGACGGATTCCCTTGCCGGGAAAAATAAACTGCTCCGTTATCCGAGAAAGTATGACGAAATGCTTTGCGCCATTTTATTGCCGGAACAAACCTGCTTGCGGACGGCCGCCCAAACCTATTGTCTGCGGATCGTCGACGCGGTCAACAGGAAAGACCGTGCGGAAGCCACGCGCCTGTTCCAGATCTCTATGGATTTCCAAAACAATACCCAGAAACATCCGGACTGGATCATCTCCATGCTGGTGGAAATCGCTTCTGAAGTCATCCGTCTGGACTCCGTCGAGTATATGCTTGGCTCCGGAATCCTCACGGACGCCGATCTGGAGCGTCTTTCCGAAATCTACCGAGGCCGCGAAAAACATTTCTTTGAATCCGCCGACAGCGCGTTCCGCGGAGAATCAGCAATGACGCTGGACCTGTGGTTTACTCTTCTTCAGAAGGGCGCGCCCTTTTCGTCCAAAGAACCGAACTATAAAAACCGGATGCAGCGATATGCGAGTTTCCCGGTGTATTATATTCTCATGAACGACGGTCTTTCCGCAGGGGACAACTGGCTGAAACTGATCCGGATCATTCAGACAGGACAGGATTACTATCAGCTTCAAAAAGAGATCGAAAATCCGCGCTTTGAAATCAATAAGAAAAACATGCCTCCGTTCGCATATTTGAGCGGAATGCTGTTCCCCGCCCTTGCCGGCTGTTACAAGAAAACCAACGGCATTGTTGCGCAACTGCGGATGTGCCTGCTGGCGCTGGAAATCGAAAAATACAAACGGGCGCATAACGGTAAACTGCCGGAAAGTCTATCCGAACTCAACCTTGAAAAGATGCCTGTCGATCCCTTTACGGGAAAACCGTTCTTCTATCAACACGGCAGAATCAAACAGTTCATCCCCCTCCGTTTCAGGAATAACGGTCCGGAGGCCGTCATTGAACAGGATGGCTACCGCCTTTATTCCGTCGGATACGATGGGAAGGACGATGGCGGGAATCCCGAGCGGGACACCGTTTTCACGGTGGTCAAGCCTTCCGCCGCAACGGAAAAGAAGACCCCGTAAAAACGGGTTGACAAGGCCGCCCCAACTGCGGAGAAATCCCGGGATTTATTTTCCGAGGTTGACCGCGCCGATGATGTCACGGATCGAACGGAAGCCTTTGCGGTCGAGATAGGCGTTGAGACCTTCGAGCACCTTCATCGGAGCCATGGGATCGGAGAAGATCGCCGTTCCCACCGCCACCGCGCTCGCGCCCGCAAGGAAGAATTCGACGGCGTCCTCGCCGGTCGTGATTCCGCCCATTCCGATCACCGGAACCTTCACCGCCTTCGAGACCTCCCAGACCATCCGGACGGCAATCGGCTTGATGGCCGGGCCGGAGAGTCCGCCGGTCACGTTGGCGATCTTCGGACGGAACGTCTCGATGTCGATGGCCATTCCGGGAATCGTGTTGATGAGGGAAACCATGTCGCTCCCGGCGGCTTCGGCGGCGCGCGCGAAATCAGCCACCTTCGTGACGTTCGGGCTGAGCTTGGTAATCAGCGGAAGCGCCGTGACGTTGCGGACCGCGGAGACCACCTTTTCCAGCATGATGGGGTCCGTGCCGAACGCGATGCCGCCTTCCTTGACGTTCGGACAGGAGACGTTGATCTCCAGCGCGGCGATGCCTTGGGAATCGGCGTCGAGACGGCGCGCCACCTCGCAGTAGTCCTCGATTTTCTTGCCCCAGATATTGACGACGGTCACGGCGCGGCTCTTGCGGAGGTAAGGCAGGTAATGTTCATCCTGGAGGAACTTGTCCACGCCGGGTCCCTGGAGGCCGATCGCGTTGAGCATTCCGGACGTGACTTCCGCCACGCGCGGAGTCGGGTTGCCGTGCGACGGCCACGGGGCGATCCCCTTGACCACCACCGCACCCAGTTTTTCCAGCGGGAAAAATTCTTCGTATTCGGCGCCGTATCCGAATGTGCCGGAAGCGGTCATCACCGGATTTTTCAGATGGAGACTGCCCAGATCGATTTGAAGATCAGCCATAATACACCTCCCGGGCGTTGTAGACGGGGCCTTCCTTGCAGCTGCGGGAGTAGCGCCAGCCGTCCGGGGAAGAGGAATCTTTCACTTTCACGACGCACGCGAAGCAGGCGCCCACGCCGCAGCACATGTGCTGGTCGAGGCTGAGTTCGGCTTCCACTCCGAGGGCGAGGGTCTGCGTACCAAGGGCGAACAGCATCGGGGTCGGGCCGCAGCCGTAGACCGCACATTTTTCCGGGGAATGCCCGGACAGTGCGTCCTTGAGGAGTTCGGTGACGAATCCCTTGTGTCCGACGGAACCGTCGTTGGTGGCGATCCGGACCTCATATCCGAGTTTCTCGAATTCGTCCGTCAGGATCAGATCCTCACGGGAACGCGCGCCCATCAGCAGGATGCCCTTTTTCGGGGAATTCTTCGCCACCAGATAGAGTGCGGCGGAACCGTATCCGCCGGCAACGAGAATCGGAAAGGTATCGGCGCCGGGCGCGGTGTAGGCGTTTCCGAGCGGTCCCATGATATTGCAGATTTCGCCGGGGCGGAGGGCGCTGAATTCCTCCGTGCCGCAGCCGACGACCTTGTAGACCACGGTCAGCGCACCGGAAACGGGATCGGCGTCGCTGATGCTGAAAGGACGGCGGAGGATGCGGTCGCGCATGGTCGGGATCTTGACATGGACGAACTGTCCGCCCCGTGCTTCCTCCGCGATTCCGGGCGCATTGAAGACCGCGCGGAAGTAGCCCCCTTTCAGGCTCTCGTTTTTTCGTATTTCACAAGAAAAATCCATCGATTTGCTCCCATCATTTTCGCCGCCGGGCTTTCATTTGTCCGCACAGGCTTTATATTATACCCCTTGAAAGAACAATAACCAAACGGGAAAAGTCTCTTTTCCCCGAAATTTTGACAAAACAGACCGGCATGAAGAATTTTCCGAAAATCGCAAGGGTCCTGCTCGACCTGTCCCTCGACAAAAGTTTCGACTACGCCGTGCCGCCCGAACTCGCGCCGTCGCTGAAAGTCGGCATGTGCGTGACCGTCCCGTTCGGCAAAGGCAAGGAGCGTCCGGCCTACATCGTGGCGTTCGCGGAAACCTCGCCGTATCCGAAACTGAAATCCATCCTGTCGGTATGCGCGGAACACCCGGCGCTTCCGGACGCCCTGATCCGGCTTGGGGAATGGATGGCCGACTACTACTGCTGCGCCCGGGAAACCGCCGTGCGAAACCTCCTTCCCGGCGCCGTCCGGAACGGAAAGGTCAAGCAGAAAACCAAGACATGGTATTTCCCGGCGGACCGCGACAGCGTCACCGATTACATCCTTAAGAACACGCGCGCGAAATCGAAGTGCGCCCTTCTCAAAGCACTGTTGCTCCATACCGGCGGGGCGGACTCCGAACAGCTTCTGCGCGAGACCGGCAGTTCCGCCGCCGTCCTCCGCCAGCTGGTCGCGGACCAGGTGGTCTTCACGGAACAGCGCGGAGTGGAACGCGACCCGTTCGCAGGGGTGGAAATCCTGCGTTCGGAGGCGAAGGATCCCACGGAGGAGCAGTCCGCCGCGCTGAAACTCATCACGGACAAGCTCCGCCACCGCAAGGAAGGCGACAGCCATGTGGTGCTCCTCCACGGAGTGACCGGGAGCGGCAAGACGGAGGTTTATCTCCAGTCCATCGCCGAGGCGCTCAAGGAGGGACGCGAGGCCATCGTGCTGGTCCCGGAAATCTCGCTCACGCCGCAGACGGTGGAACGGTTCCGCGCCCGGTTCGGGGATAGGGTCTGCGTGCTGCACAGCGGTCTCAGCGACGGCGAACGGCATGACGAATGGATGAAGGTCTATTCCGGACGCGTCAAGATCGCGGTGGGGGCGCGTTCGGCCCTTTTCGCGCCCTTCCGGAACCTCGCGCTCATCATCGTGGACGAGGAACACGACTCCTCCTACAAACAGTCAGAAGCGCCGCGCTACAACGCGCGGGATGTGGCGGTCTACCGCGGAAAACTGGAAAACGCACTGGTGATTCTGGGGTCCGCCACGCCGTCGGTGGAATCCTTCCACAACGCGAAAACCGGAAAATACGCATTGGCGAAACTCACCCAGCGTCACGATCCCTCCATCCTGATGCCCGACGTCACCATCGTGGACATGCGTCTGGAAGCCGACGAGAAGGGACGTCTTCCGTTCTTCTCGAAAGCTCTCGTCGAGGCGGTCCGGGACCGCATCCGCAAAGGAGAGCAGAGCATCATTTTTCTGAACCGCCGCGGCTTCGCGCGCCAGTTGAGCTGTCCGGTCTGCGGCTACATCGCCATGTGCTCGGAGTGCTCCGTCGCCCTCACCTACCACCGGAAAAACCAGACGCTGAGCTGTCATTTCTGCGCCGCAACTTTGCCCGCGCCGGAAGTCTGTCCGGTCTGCGGCTCCGCCGAAATCCGCTATCAGGGAACCGGAACGGAACGGGTCGAGACGATCTTCGCGGACGTCTTCAAAGGCGCCCGGATCGCCCGGATGGACTCGGACACCATGACGCGCCCGAGCCTGTATGAAAAAGTGCTGTCGTCCTTTCGCAAGGGGGAGATCGACATTCTCATCGGGACCCAGATGATCGCGAAGGGACTGGACTTTCCGAACGTCACCTTCGTGGGAGTCGTCAACGCCGATCTGGGACTGTATATTCCCGGCGATTTCCGGTCGCAGGAACACTCGTTCCAGCTCCTGACCCAGGTGGCCGGACGCGCCGGACGCGGCGGCATCCACGGCGAGGTGCTGATCCAGACCTGCGCCCCGTTCAACCCCTCGATCCAGTATGCCGCCACGCACGACTATGAAGGATTCTTCGAAGAGGAGATCACCCTGCGGAAAGAACTGAAATATCCTCCGTTCGGACACCTCATGCTGGTTCATTTCAGAGGCGAAGACGCGGAAAAAGTCCTGGTGGAGGCCCATGCGCTGATGGACAAGATACGGGCGGCGATTCCTCCTGAAATCACGGTCACGGAACCCGCCCCGGCAACCGTCGAGCGCATCGCCGGGAAATACCGGTTCACCGCGCTGTTCATGGGCGACAAACTCGCCGTGCTCCGCCGCGCCCTCAAACAGGCCATCTATTCGCGGAAGAAGTCCGATGTGGACATCCATGTGGACATGGACGCGATTTCCTTCCTGTAAAAGGGAAAAAATTCAGCCGATCCAAATTGGATTGCTCCAGGCCATGTTCCCCGCGGCGTCCTTCAACTGAATCCGGAGATAGCCGGACTTCTTGTCGGAGAAATCCCAGCGCAGAGTGGTCACTTCGGGCTCGCCGTAGCCGTCCCCGCCGAAGCCCGGCACGGACGCGCAATAGCCGGAGGGACCGTTGGACACCACCACGGCGTTCGTCACGGGAGAAAACTCCGCCTCCAGAAAACCTTTCTCGAAGGTGATTTTTTTGAAGAGGGGTCCCTGAGAAGCGTAGAAATCTCCGTTTCGGAGAGCCCGGAGAAGCGATTCGGGTTTTCTGTCTTCGGCGAGGATCATGGTGAAGCCCCGGAAGAGATCGCTGGGAGAATGGACGTCGTCGACCGCCAGCGCGGTGAACCGGGTTCCCGCGTTGAGAATTTCGTCCCAGGACTGCATGCTGTATTCCTTGCCGATGTAACGGGTGGAGGTATTGAATACCTCGAGTCCGAAGAGGTTTTTCAGGGTCGCCACCTCGGCGGAAGTAAGTCCGCACCAGTAGGGATGCGCGCAGAAGGCGAGTCCCCCGGCGGCGTTCACGGCATCGACCGCGTCCTGTCCGCTTTTGAATTCCGGATAGACGAAGTTCTCCGGAACGCCGAGTCCGAGGATGTGCCACAGGATTCCGTGCGGGCCCGGCGGATGGAGCTCGATGCCGGAAAGAAGGGTCATGCCGCACGGGTCATAGGAGGAAACGGGATTGGTTTTCCAGTGATCGGTGAAAGCCAGCACATCGTAGGAGGCCCCGGAATAGCGGCGGATGACCTCCGCGGGGGAAAAGGAACCGTCCGAAGTAGTGGAGTGCGTATGGAGATTGGCCTTGAAAGAATTGAGCCGGCGTCCGAAGAAATTCATGATATTGTCCTGTCGGGTGATTGGCGTTGCGCATCCGTTTTTCCGGAAGAGTTCATCGGGCGTGGCTGAGGATTTCCTTTTCCAGCGCGAACAACGCCTCGTTTTCGGGAAGGAGCGAGAAAGGCTTCCCTTTCTTGAAGAGAAGAAGCTCTCCCTTGCAGTTGCCTCCGGCGATCCCGAGATCGGCGTCCGCCGCCTCGCCCGGACCATTGACGGCGCAGCCCATCACGGCGATTTTGCGCAAAGAAATTTCTTTGCCGGAGCTCTTCACCGCCGCGACGATCTCCTCGACTCTGGATACGAGTGAAATCAGGTCGTAGGAGGTGCGTCCGCAAGTGGGACAGGAGACGATTTCGGGTGCGGCTTCGCGGAGTCCGGCCGCTTCGAGAATGGCTTTGGCGGCGCGGATTTCCTCCACGGGCGGAGCGGTCAGGCTGACCCGGATCGTGTCGCCGATGCCGTCCAGCAGCAGAGAGCCGATCCCGACGGCCGACTTGATCGCACCCCGGAAGGCGGTCCCGGCCTCGGTTACGCCCAGATGAAGCGGGTAGTCCGAAATGTCCGCGAAAGCGCGATAGGCGGCCACGGTCACGGGAACCGAACTGGCTTTCAGCGACACCTTGATCAGCCGGAAGTCGAATTTTTCCAGAAGCCCGATCTGTCCGCGGACGGCCTCGACGAGCGCCGCCGCCATCGCTTCGTCATGGGAGAGCCCCGCGCTCATTCTGGAGGCCAGAAGTCCTTTCGGAAGACTGCCCGAATTCGCGCCCACGCGGATCGGAATGCCCGCCTCGCCGGCGGCTTCGGCCACGGCGCGGACACGGTCGTCGGAGCCGATGTTGCCCGGATTGAGCCGTATGGCGTGAACCCCGGCGCGGATCGCGCCCAGAGCCAGTTTGTAGTCAAAGTGAATATCCGCGATCACGGGAATCGGAGAACCCCGGAGAATCTCCGGGAGAACCTCGACGGCTTTCCGGTCGGGAACGGTCACGCGGACGATCTCACAGCCCGCGCGGACAAGGTCCGCGATCTGCGCCAGCGTGGACGGGGCGTCATGGGGATCGGTGTTGGTCATCGACTGGATCGACACCGGGGCGCCGCCCCCCACGGTCACGGAGCCGACGTCAATCGGCTTTGATGGTCTTCGCCGGGACATCGGGCGGCTTCTCCGTTTTGATGGATTTCAGGGCCGGGGTCACCAGCTTCTTGACATCGTAGAAGGACACGAAAATCATGAATCCGATCAGCAATGTGATGAAGGTGATGGAGATCGGTTCGAGAATCTTCCGGGAAACCGGACGCCGGAAAATCATTTCCAGCAGGGCCAGCACGATGTGTCCGCCGTCGAGGATCGGGATCGGAAGCAGATTGATGATTCCGAGGTTGAAGGTGATGATGACCACCACGCTCAGCCCGAGGACGAACGAACCGCGGTAGACCGACAGATACAGATATTTTCCGATGCCGATGGGCCCGCTCATGTGCTTGGGCTTGATGGTGGTGTGCTGTTCGGTCATGCGGAGAGAGTTGCCGATGCTGTAGCCGATTCCGCGCAACGAGTTCCAGGTCAGGACCATCACCTTTTCGAGCTGTTCGAAGGGGTTCGGATGGAGGATGGTGGCGAAGTCGACGCCGAGCGTGGTATACCGGACGAAACGCGGAGTGACGGTCACCTGCATGGGCTTGCCGTCGCGCTCAAAACGGACGGAGACAGGCTGGCCGTTGCGGGAGCGGACGATGTCCTGAATCTCGCTGATGGAATCCACTTTTTTCCCGTCCACTTCGAGGATGCGGTCGCCTTTTTTGAGTCCGGCTTTTTCCATGGGAAGTCCTTTGGTGACCCGGATAATGGGGTTGTCGACGAATCCGAGAAGCCACACGCCATCCTCGCCGGACGGACCTTTGACCGGGTCGGGGACCACGTCCTTGAACTCCAGCGTCTTGCCGTCGCGGATCACTGTCAGGGTCAGGGGCTTGCCTTCGGAGAACATCAGCATCTGCTCCAGTTCGTCAAGGCCGAAAATGGGGGTACTGTTGACCTTGACCAGATGGTCGCCTTTGCGGATGCCCGCTTTGGCGGCGGGGGAATCGGGGCGCGGATAGAGCTGGACGGGAATAAGCGGGAAGAAGAAGGGATAGGCGATCTCCTCTTCCGGGCTGACCGCCTTGTTCACGGCGGGCTTGTAGGAGATGTCGAGGGTCTTGTCGCCGCGCCGGACCTTGAGGTTCACGTCGCCGATGGTAAAGAGAATCTTGTTGATGAAGCCGTGCCAGGTGGTGCTGAACTTCTCTCCGTTGAGTTCGGTGATCACGTCGTCCTTGCGGAGACCCGCCCGGTATTCGGGGCTGTTTTCCTGAATGGATTCGACCGTGATCTCCTGAAGTTCGGGGGTGTCCTGCGGCATTCCGTGAATCCAGATGACGACGCCGAGAAGGAGTCCGAAAAGCATATTGAACAGCGGACCGGAAAACGCGACGAGCATCCGGTCGAAGGGCTTGGCCTTGGGGAGAACGTTCCCGTTTTCGTCGAGGGCGTCGCCGCTGGCGTCGATCTGCGGGAGGTCCACATAGCCGCCGACGGGAATGCAGCCGATGCGGTATTCGACGCCGTTGATCTTCTTCCACCAGATTTTGCGAAAGCCGATGGAAAAGGCGATGATATGCAGGCCGCGCCATTTGGCCACGAGGAAATGGCCCAGTTCATGGATGAAGATGCAAAGTCCGAAGAAAATCACCATGAAGGCGACCGCTCCCAGTTTCAGCAGTAAGTCGTAAAGCATCCGGTACTCCTTGGTTTGTCAGATCGTTGCCGCGAGGGTCCGCGCCCAGCGGTCGGCCTCGAGAATATCGTCGAAAGAAGCATTTTTCAGGGATTCGTGACGCTCCATCGTTTTTTCAATCACGTCGAGAATCCTCATGAAACCGATCTCTCCTTTTTTGAAACGTTCAAAAGCCGCTTCATTGGCGGCGTTCATCACACACGGCATGGTCCCGCCCTGCCGGATCGCGGTCCGCGCCAGAAGCAGCGAACGGAAACGTCCGGTGTCCGGCTCCTCGAAATCCAGATGTCCGAGCGCGGCCAGATTCAGACGCTGCAGGTTGCCGGGACGTCGTTCCGGCCAGGTGAAGGCATACTGGATCGGGAACCGCATGTCCGGCACGCTCATCTGAGCCATCAGCACGCCGTCGGTGAATTCCACCATGGAGTGGATGACGGACTGGGGATGGATCAGGACCGCGATTTTTTCCTCGGGACACTGAAACAGGAAATGAGCCTCGACCATCTCCAGCGCCTTGTTCATCAGCGTGGCCGAGTCGATGGAGATTTTCTGTCCCATCGACCATACGGGATGATTCACCGCCTGCTGGAACGTCGCGTTCCGCATCTCCTCCGGAGAGGCCTTGCGGAAGGGACCGCCGCTGGACGTCAGAATCAGACGCTCGGCCGAACGGGCGTCCAGAGTATCCAGACACTGGAAAATGGCGCTGTGTTCGCTGTCGACGGGAATTAATTTCGTTTTATTTTCGGCGGCCAGCGCCATGACCGCGGCTCCGGCCATCACCAGGACTTCCTTGCTGGCCAGCGCGATTTCCTTTCCGGCGCGGATCGCCTCCATCACGGGAAGCAGTCCGCCGGTTCCGACAATCGCGCAGAGAACCATGTCCACATCGTCCGAGCGGACGATCTCAAGGAGACCCTCCATTCCTGAAAGCGCTTTGCATCCTTTCGGAAGCTGTGCGGCGAGCTTGTCCTTGAACCGTTCATTGAAAACGACCGCGCGTGTGCATCCGAACTTCGCGGCCTGCGACGCGAGCATCTCCGCGTTGGAGTTGGCAGCCACCGCAGTGACCTTGACCTGTCCGCCGAGCGCTTCGGCCACGCGGCAGGCGTTGACTCCGACGGAGCCGGTCGAACCGAGAATCGCGATCCGTTTCATACGCCGACTCCTTCCCGGCTTTCGAGCAGAAAAGTCACAGGGCCGTCGTTGAATATCTTGACTTTCATATCCGCGCCGAAACGTCCGCAATGGACCTTTTTCACATTCTGAGCCCGGAGCAGTTCGAGGAAACGCTCATAGAATTTTTCGGCGTCGGCGGGATCGGCGGCGTCGCTGAATCCGGGACGGCGCCCCTTGCGGCAGTCGCCGTACAGGGTGAACTGGGAAATGACCAGCGCTTCCCCGCCGATGTCCAGCAGGGAAAGGTTCATCTTTCCTGCCTCGTCGCAGAAGATGCGGAGGTTCGCGCATTTTTCCGCCAGGTAAGCGACATCCTTTTCGGTGTCGCCGCGTCCGGCGCCGAACAGGATCACCAGCCCGGTTCCGATGGAACCGACCGTTTCCCCGTCAATGGCGACCGAACCTTCGGAAACTCTTTGCACCAGCGCTTTCAAGACCGCCTCCCGGTTCAGTGTTTCATCAGATTGAGAAACTCGAGGCGGGTCGCCTGCTGACTGCGGAAAGACCCCAGCATCGTGGAGGTGGTCATGATGGAATTCTGTTTTTCGACGCCTCTCATGAGCATGCAGAGATGCTGCGCCTCCATCACCACGCCGACCCCTTCCGGCTGGAGTTTCTCATAGATCACCTGGGCGATCTGTTTGGAAAGACGTTCCTGAATCTGGAGACGGCGGGCGAACACGTCCACCACGCGGGCCAGTTTGCTGACCCCGATCACCTTGCCGCGGGGAATATAGCCGATCGTGCATTTGCCGAAGAACGGCAGCATGTGGTGTTCGCAAAGGCTGTAGAATTCGATGTTGCGGACAATGATCATGTCGTCCTGCTCCACCTCGTAGACCGCGCCGTTGATCACTTCGTCGATGTCCTGGGTATAGCCGCGCGTCAGGAATCTGTAACTCTTTTCCACCCGTTCCGGGGTTTTCAGGAGCCCTTCCCTTGTCGGATCCTCTCCCAGCGCCAGCAATATCTTACGGATTTCTTCCTGCATGAGATCCAGTTTCTCCATTTATCATTAAATGGATAATATACACCGCCGGAAGAAATAAACAACCTCCCAAAGAAAAATCCCGCGTCGGCGGAAGCGAGAAAATCCTCCGGACGCGGGACCTCAAAAACAGCGGATCATCAATCCTTGTTTTTCGGAACCGGGTTTGAATGGTCGATTTCCAGCTTCAGCGCGGAACCCGGATCCTTCAGCGTCCCTTCCAGAATGTCGGACTCCGCGATGCGGGACAAATAAATATAACCGCCTCCGGAACGTAGATAGTCGTGGATCAGATACAGAAATCCGTCGTCGCCCTCCACACCGTCCGGGTAGGAGACGGGCTTCCTCTCATCCAGCAGGAGACGATGAGGCCAGGTCTTGCCGTCGTCCTCGGAGAGATACGCGGTCATGCGTTCCCGCGGACGCCACTTCTCCTTTGAGAACGTCTCCTCCGCATCGTTGAAAACCAGAAGGAGGCGTCCCGACTTCAGACGGCGGATGAAAAACCGGCTGTTCGGACCGGAAATCGAACGCGAAAGAGCCGGAGCGGTCCAAGTGAACCCGCAGTCATAGGAGAAGGCTTCGGCGACACCGAGGTTCACGCGGATCAGCACCTGAAGCGTACCGTCGGAAAGTTCAACGAACATGTGTTCGTCGAAGACCGGGCCGCCTTCCACATGCCCCATCTCGATTCTGGCGCGGACCGAAAAACTCTTTCCGCCATCCTCCGAAACCACCAGACAGCACCCCGGTTTCACGCCCAGCGAATCGTGCAGACGGTATACCGGATTGGTCCACAGGGAAACCGGCAGACACCATGTGCCGTCGGACAGCACGGTCGGCTTGTTCATCATGATTCCGTTGGCGATCCGCACGGAAGGCGTGAAACGGAATTGTTCCGGCGGGTCCTGCGGATTTTCCAGAATGGAATACCAGACGCCCGCAATGCCGTCGTAAATCTCAGCTGTCCCATGAGGTCCTCCGCACCCCTGCGCCCAGAACCAGAAGAAACGGCCGTCCGGAGCCACCCAGGGGATCGAGTCGAAAGCCCGGACGGACGGATGCGGAGGGTCTACCACGGCGACCGGGGACTTCCAGCTTTTTCCGTTGTCGTCGCTGATCGAAAGCATCGCATAATTCTCGCAGCACTCGCTGTCGCCGCCCGCATACCAGACCGCGAAAAGGCGTCCGGAAGGAATCCTCTCGATTCCCGGAATCCCCTGATGGGTCCGATGGGCGCGCGCATGTTTTTCCGTCGGTTGCGTCACCGGAACCGGATCGAGCCCCGCATACGTGAAATCCATAATCGACCTCCTCGTTTGACAATAAATCTTTTATCATATAAAATATTCATCCGGGTTGAAAAGACAATATTCACGATGTATAATCAATAAACCTTTTGTTGACTTAAAAGGATTTGACGCGATGCGGGAAAAAATTCTTGAACTGATGCGGAAAATACATTCGGATCTGGAACTGCGCCGTTTTTATATGCCGGAACCGTACCGTCCGCCCGGCTACAGCAAAAATCCGCAGCCGTACGACCGGCTTCTCTTCATCCTGAGCGGAATCAAGAACGAGCCGATGCACCTGGAGGGAAAGCTGACCCGCGTCCGGCTGGAAAAAGGAGATTTCTATCTGATCCGCAAGGCCGTCTGGGAGTATACCGCGCTGGATACGGAACACGAATTTTTCTGCATCATCCCGCATGACGGGTATCTGAGGCTGGTGTGGTATCCGATCCGGAAGCCGCAGCGGACCCACAAACCGTGGCCGGAAAACGTCTGGTTCCACACGAAAGAGGTTTCCGGGAGTCTTCTCCACGCGTTTGAAATTCTGAAAAGTCCGGAAGCCGCCGAAAATCAGACGGTCGCCGCGGAGTGCGCAAAACTGATCGTGCGTCTCTCCATTCTGGAGGCGGAAAAGGGAGAACTGACGGAAAACAAAGCGCGGCAGACATTTGAAAAACTGCGTCACTTCGTGGAATATAACTTCACCTCGCCAATCACACGGGAGGACGCGGCGAAACAATTCGGTCTGACTCCGGCCTACGTTTCCCAACTCTTCCGCAGACACCTGAACCGTTCCTTCATCGATTATCTTTCCGGATGCCGGTTCGATCTGGCCAAACGCCTGCTTCTCGAAACGGACATCCCGGTCAAAAACCTTTATGCCGAATGCGGTTTTGAAAACGAAATCCATTTCATCCGGAGATTCCGGGAAGTGAACGGAATTTCCCCCGGACGCTTCCGGCTCCGGCATTTTCCCGGGAATCCGTGATCCGCCTCATTTCAAAGGGGAATGGACATGGCGTCTTGCGCGATAAGGAACGGGCGGTCGTAAACGGTCCGGATGGCCTCGGTTTCCTCTTGACAATGTTCCAGAAGGCGTCTGCCGTGATGGAGGAAAACCAGCTGCCCAATCTCGATTCCTTCTTCCCGGAGCTCCGCGGCGGTCCTCGACGGGGAATGATGGCCGGATTCCATCAGCAGGACATCGCACGGAACGGAGAGGAAGGGGAGAAGCTCCCGCCAGCTCGTCAGGTCTCCGGAATAGACGATTCTCCGCTTTCCGGCTTCGATCAGGAAGGAAAAGGAAGGGCGCTTTCCCCCGAGGTGCCGGTTGGGAAGAGCCTCGACACGGATGTCGGGCGCTTCAAAAATCACGCCGGGATGAATCTCGCAGACGAGAAGCTTCATGGCGACGCTTTTGAACTCGCTGAGATCCAGAATCGAGCGGAGGGCGCGTCCGAGTTCGGGCTCGGGAAGGTAAAGGTCCACGGCGGGAGGCGGAAGCTTCCGGACATTCGAGAGTTTCATCTGCGTCCAGAAGAGATTCAGGAGCCCCCCGGTGTGGTCCATGTGACTGTGGGAAATGAAGACATTGCGTATTCTGAGGAGGTCGATCCCGTTGACATGCGCCGTATGGGAACAGCATTCGCCGGCGTCGAACAGGTCAATGTCGCCGGCGTCCGATTCCAGCAGCCAGCTCGTATGATGGCGGCCGGGAAAAGGTTCCGTTCCCGAACCGCTGCCCAATATGACGATCTTCATTCCGAACTCCCTGATTTTATACACAGCAACTCAAAAAAACAGGGGCCGCCCTGCTCGTCACACGGCGGTCCCCGCGATCAGCGGAAGAAAGAATTACTGGGCTTTCTTTCCGAAGTTGAAAAGGATCATGAAGGGCATCGCGCCGTTCTGGTTGATGTTGACCAGCCCGAGCTGGAAAACCGCGTTGTCGCGACCGTTGTTGACAAGGCCGATCTGGACTCCGCGCTTTTCGCACTGGTTGTAGATGCCCAGCTGGAGCGCAAAGTTTTCCGCCTTCTTCAGGATGAGGTTCACGATGGACGCCTGGGCGCCGGTCAGGACATCGGCCTGATTATAGGCGAACCAGGAGCCCTGAACCCCGTTCACGTCCTCATTGCTGTTCGCGAGAATGGAAAAAGCCCCGCCGTCGACCTTCTTTCCGGCATAGATGGGAAGTCCGATTCCGACGCCGTGCAATTCACTGTTCCTGACGTTGTGGGGAGCCCCGAACCAGAAACCGAAATGGATTCCTCCCTGTTCTGCAGCCATTGCACCGAGGGTCATGCCGAAAACCATTGCGAGAATCAGAATCGCTTTCCTTTTCATAGGGTGTCTCCTTTTCATGGAACTGTGTTGAATATTGACTTCATTCATAGCCGGGGCCGTTTTGTAATATACTCCGCCTTCAGTTTTTGTCAAACGCACTGACTTCATCCCGGGCTTCCCGGAAACTCCGTACGGCGAATTCCAGTTCCCCGCGGGTGTGGGTCGCGGAAAGCTGAACCCGGATCCGGGCTTCGCCTTTCGGCACGACCGGATAGGAGAATGCGGTCACATAAATGCCTTTTTCGAGCAGTCGCGTAGCGATTTTCGAGGCGACGAGAGCGTCCCCGAACATCACGGGAACGATCGGATGCCCCTCCCCGCGGAGCTGGAATCCGGCCGAAGCCATCGTCTTGCGGAAGAAGTCGGTGTTTTCGGCGAGCTGCTTCCGGAGCGTATCCGCACCGGAAAGGAGGTCCAGCGCCTTGAGCGAGGCATAGACCACCGCGGGCGGCACGCTGTTGCTGAAAAGATACGGACGCGAACGCTGGCGCAGCAGGGCGACGAGTTCCTTTTTTCCGGACGTGTAGCCGCCGCTGGCGCCGCCGAGCGCCTTGCCGAGCGTTCCGGTGAGAAGGTCGATCCGCCCCTCGACGCCGCGGAACTCCGGCGTGCCGCGTCCGTGTTCCCCGATGAATCCGACCGCATGGGAATCGTCCACCATCACCAGCGCGTCGTAGCGGTCCGCCAGGTCGCAGACGGCGCGGAGGTTGGCGATCACGCCGTCCATGGAAAAGACGCCGTCCGTGGCGATTACCTTGAACCGGGCCTTTTCCGCCGCCTGGAGCTGGAGTTCCAGATCCTTCATGTCGTTGTTCTTGTAACGGAACCGCTGCGCCTTGCAAAGCCGGATTCCGTCGATGATGCTCGCATGGTTGAGCGAATCGCTGATGATCGCGTCCTCTTCTCCGAAAAGAGGCTCGAACAGTCCGCCGTTCGCGTCGAAACAGGAACCGTAAAGGATGGTGTCCTCCATGCCGAGGAAGGAGGAAAGACGGTTCTCGAGCTCCTTGTGGATGTCCTGCGTCCCGCAGATGAAACGGACCGAGGACAGCCCGTATCCGTGACGCAGCATCCCTTCCCGCGCGGCTTCCACGATTTCAGGATGGTTGGCGAATCCGAGATAGTTGTTGGCGCAGAAGTTCAGGACCTTTTTCCCATCCGCCGTCCGGATGCATGTTCCCTGCGGAGTGGTGATCTTCCGTTCTTCCTTATAAAGACCGGCGGCGGCAATCTCGTCCAGAACCGATTTCACATGCTTGAGAAACGCTTTGTTCATGGTTATTCCTCCCAGCTGAGAATGACTTTTCCGGACTTGCCCGACCGCATGGCCTCGAAGCCCTTCTCGAATTCAGTATAGTGGAAATGGTGCGTGATGACCCCGGAAATATCCAGCCCGGATTCGAGCATGGTGGACATCTTGTACCAGGTTTCAAACATTTCGCGTCCGTAGATTCCCTTGAGGACAAGGCCGTTGAAGATGACCTTGTCCCAGTCGATCTGCGTGCCGTTCGGAAGGATTCCGAGCAGGGCGATCTTGCCTCCGTGGCACATCGCGCCGATCATGTCGTTGAAGGCCTTCGGACTGCCCGACATTTCCAGTCCGACATCGAATCCTTCCTTCATATTGAGTTCGGCCATGACATCCGACAGCTTTTCCTTCGTCGGATTCACGGCGCGGGTGACGTTCATCTTGCGGGCCAGCGCCAGACGGTCCTCGTTGACGTCCGTGATGACCACATACCGCGCGCCCGCGTGGCGGGCGATCGCCGCCGCCATGATCCCGATGGGCCCCGCACCCGTCACCAGCACGTCTTCCCCGAGAAGGTCGAAGGAGAGCGCCGTATGGGTCGCGTTGCCGAGCGGATCGAAGCACGCCAGAGAATCGGTCGGGATCTCCGGGTTGCAGTGCCAGACATTGGTCACCGGAATCGAAAGATATTCCGCGAAGGCGCCCTGACGGTTCACGCCCACGCCGCTGGTCGCGTTGCACAAGTGGCGGCGGCCCGCCAGACAGTTCCGGCAGCGTCCGCAGACGATATGCCCCTCGCCGCTCACCAGCTCCCCGATCTTCACATCGTGGACATTGCTTCCGAACGCGGCCACGCGCCCGACGAATTCATGCCCGATCACCATCGGCGTGCGAATCGTACGCTGAGACCACTCGTCCCAGTTGTAGATGTGCACGTCCGTGCCGCAGATCGCCGTCTTCTCGATTTTGATCAGGACATCGTTGATTCCGTATTCCGGGACGGGCACCTCTCCCAGCGTCAGTCCGGGCTCCGGTTTGGCTTTGATCAATGCTTTCATGCGAACTCCTTTTGTTGTTTTTTCGGAAAATTGTTTGATATTTTGAACTTTATTCATTATATTATACACAGCAAAAATAAAAAGTCAAGGGACTTGTTTAGTATATTTTACAAAAAGGTTGATATAATGAACAAAGCAGCCATTCCCGAATTGCCCGCCGTAGGGGTGAATGTCCAGAAGGAACGCCGCAAACAGCAGCTTTCGCTGGACGCCCTTTCCGCCGCGAGCGGTGTTTCCAAGGCGATGCTGTCGCAGATCGAGTCGGGCAAGGTGAACCCGACCGTTGCCACCATGTGGAAAATCGCCCACGCGCTCGGCGTCGACTTTGAGATGATGCTCAAGGGCGAAGGCGTCCGCTCCAAGAAATTCGAGGTCAATCCGGCAGAAAGGATCACCTCCTTCACCATGGAGAGCTCCGGAACGGTGTTCCGGGTCCTTTCGCCCATCCGAATGGCCGAGGACCTTGAATTTTACATGGTGACCCTAGAACCGGGCGCCGTCCACGCTTCCCAGCCGCATCAGGAAGGGACCGAGGAATACCTGACGGTCCTCTCCGGAGAACTGAGCGTGATTGCCGGAAAAAACACCGCCCAGCTCCATAAAGGGGACTTCATCTCCTACGAGAGCGATGTGGAACACTCCATTTCCAATCCCTCCAGGCATCCCGCTGAAATCTACATGGTCGTCCGCTTCGGACGCACCTGAAAAGAATTCCGACGACCTCGAAAGCTTCGGGCGTTCTCCGGAGACAACGTCACGGGAGCGGCGTCTCTCGCTCCTTCGTCGCTCGTCCGTCAGCGGGGAAACGGCCGTCCTTCTCTGCAAAACCGCCTTGCCAAAACCGGCTTCACGGTGTATAATAGAAGATCATTTTGCGGCAAAAAGAAAACAGGAGCTTCCATGCAGGGACTTGAGATACGGCAGGGGACAGTCTATGAAGAAAATGAATCGGGGAAACGCATCCTTCTGATTCATCACAACCCGATGAACTTGTGTTCGCTGCTCCTGAGTTCGTACGGAAACGGAAAAGCTTTCGATGTCGCCCGGCCGGAACGGATTTCCGTGGACGAGATCATCGGAATCCGCCGGAGCGGCAAATATCGTGAGCTCGGGGACATCCCCGCGGAGGATTTCCTTACCCTCCTGAAAACCCTGCTCGAAACCGGAGCCGTCGCGGAAGAGGACCGGCCGTTTCTGGAAGGACTGCTGCGGAAATGACCTTCCGGCAGGCAGTTTTTTCGGTTTTCCGGATTGAAAAAAGTCGGTTGGAAGAATACATTGTGGAATTGTCTGAGTGGAGGAATCATGGCGGATAAAAAACTGTTCGACGAAATCACGGAATGCCTGAAAGCCGAGGCCATGCGCGACTCGAGGGCTCCGGTTCCCGAATCCGTCCTCCGGGATTTTTATACGGATTATCCGCGCCGTCCGAAAAAAGAAAAAGAACCGGAACGGGCGGCCGCGCCCGTGCGTGAAACACCTCCCGTTCCGCAAGAAAGAAAAGCCCCGCCGACTCCCCCCGCCCCCCGGAAAACGACCTCTTCGGACCCGGTGTCTTCGATGGGATGGGAAGAACTGGCTCAGACGGTGGCGGAATGCCGCCGGTGCCGTTTGTGCGAGACACGCACCAATACGGTTTTCGGCGAAGGCGACACCCGGGCGCGCCTGATGTTCTTCGGAGAAGGACCGGGCGCGGATGAAGACATGCAGGGGCGTCCTTTCGTCGGACGCGCCGGCGAACTCCTGACCCGCATGATCAACGCGATGCAGTTCCAGCGTTCCGAAGTCTATATCGCCAACACGGTCAAATGCCGTCCTCCGGGCAACCGGAACCCCGAACCGGACGAGACGGAAGCCTGCCGCG
>CAZORN010000029.1:0-21457 GCA_964581935.1 uncultured Victivallales bacterium | reverse complement strand
AGATGTTCCGCACGGAGATGCTGATCGAAGCCGGGGAAAGCTACCAGAAAATGGAAGAGCACGGCTACTCGCTCCCCGTGATCGAAGCGGTCTGCCGCTACAAAAGCCCGGCGCGTTTCGAGGACATCCTTTCCGTAACCGGTCATGTGGCGGAATGCAAAGGCGTCCGCGTCCGCATCGAGTGCCGTATTCATCGCGGCGATACCCTTCTCGCGGAAGGCTATACCGTTCACGCGTGCATCAACCGGGAAGGCCGCCCCGTCCGAGTTCCGTCCACAATCTCCGACCTCATGACGGAAAAAGAGGGCTGACTCATGGAATTTCAGGAAATCCTCCAGCGTCGCACGATCCGCCGTTTTCAGCAGAAACCGCTGCAGGAAGAGGATTTCCGCGCCCTCCTGAATGCCGCGCGTCTGGCCTCCTGCGCCTCCAACCGGCAGCGGTTGCGCTACATTGTTGCGAGGGCGCCCGGACTTGTTTCCGCGATTCTGCCGCATACCGCTTACGCCGCGCTTGTCAAGCCCCGCCGTGACCCCGTTCCGGGCGTGAATTCCCCGACGGCTTTTCTCGCGGTGACGGCAACGGAAGCGCCTTCCCCGCATCTTTACGCCGACGCCGGGGCCGCGATCCAGAGTCTTGAATTCGCCGCGTGGGAACGTGCCGTCGGCTGCTGCTGGCTCGGCTCTTTCCATCCGAAACAGGTCGCCGGCCTTCTCGGCATGGACGATCCCGAACGCCTCCTCTATCTGGTGGCGCTCGGATATCCCGCCGAGTCGCCCGTCCGCGAAGACATTCAGGGCGATGCCGATCCGCGCTACTATCTTGATTTGAACGATGTTCTTCATATTCCCAAATGGACAGTGGATTCCATCACGGAATGGAAATAATGACGGAGAGGAAGAAGAGAGATGAAAAAATACCTTACCCGGAATTTTACGCTTGCCTTCAATGAAAAAGAAGCGAACGGTTTTCCGGAACACCTGTTTCTGCCGGAACTGTTCGGGGAACGCGATCTTTTCGCGGAGAAGCCCGGACTCTTCATCACGCTGTCCGACGGCTCCCGGCTGACCGCCGCCCCGCATCCCGAAACCGGCATCGAAATGTATGAAAACGAAACTGGTGCGGAGATTCTTGAGTTCCAGCGGCTCGGATTCACGGACGGAAAAAACTTCTCCGATCTTTTTCTCAGCATCCGTCACGAGATTTTTCCGGACGGCACCGTTTTCTGCAACGCGTTCTTCACCAGCAAAAGCGGGACTCCGCCCGACATCGCCGGGTTCGAGGTTCGCTACCTCCTGAACCTCAAAGCTTTCCGCACGGTCCGCTGGGCGCTCACCTACCGGCCGAAGGAAATCGACGGCACCCTCATTCAGACGTCCGCGCCGGAACGGGGACTCGAAGCCGGGCAGGACCGCACCGTCGAAAACGGAATTTTCCCGCTGACCGGATTCAACTGCTACGAGGCCGACGGACCGTCTCTTTACGCCGAGTTTTTCATGGAAGGCGACAACGTCCTCTCCAAAAACAAGTCGGACAACTGTTCCTCCGTCCGCTGGATGGACGGCAATGCGGAGCTGGTCTGGAACTTCCAGAAGAAGCTTGCGAGTTCGGGAAACCGTCCGTGGCAGTGGCGCAATCAGTGGGGCTTCACGGTTGCCGCCGCCCCGCGGAAACGGCATCGCCCTCCGTTCGTCATGTATCATTACTTCGACAACCTCAAACGCTATCCGACCGATGAGGCTCTGGGCGCGATCGCCGATTCCGGAGCGTCCGTGCTGACGCTTCACGAAAACTGGCGGACCGATCCTCAGAACGGGGGAATGCCCTTCGATCCGGTCCGTTTCCGGGAAGTGATCGACTTCATGCACACGCGCGGCATCGCCGTCGCCCCGTATATCCGCGGAAACGAGGAATCGGTCACGGAGCAGAACTGCGACTGGTTCCGCAACTATTTCAGGAAGGATTTCGACGGCCTCTATATGGACTACGGAGGTCCCTTCCATTATGTGGCTCCGCCGGACGAGAGTTTTCATGCGGGACGCATCCTTTTCCGGAAGCACTACCTCCTTTCCCGGATGCGCCGCGAGGTGGTCGGAAAGGACGGCCTTGTGCTGTCCCACACGGGCCCGCTCTTTTCCGCGCTCGGAATGCTGGACGGCCGGATCGACGGCTATGTCTCCGGCGAAGGCGAGCGCGGCCTCCTGATCCGGAGCCGTCTCGACCACGCCTACTACTCCATGTCGGGCGTCTGTCCGGGGACAATGTGGACCGCGGCCTTCCCGGAATACAGCGAACCCCGCATGATTCCGTTCCTCGCCGCGACCGGACAGAGTCCCCACAGCACGCTCGGGGTCCAGTTCCCGTCCTCCTCGCTGGCGCATCCTCCGCAGCCGGGACTCAACGATGTGAATTTCCGTCCGCTCTGGAAACTGTGGAACCTTTTCCGTAGCGAACGGGATCTCAGCGTTTATAACGACTACAACTGCCGCGGGATATTCCCCGCTTCTGAAACGGTCGGACATTACCTGATGATTTCAAAGGACGCGAAACGCGCGCTCCTGGTTTTCTCCAACTTCACGGACGCCGAAGCGGAAGTGAGTTCCGCCGTCGAGTGGAAAAATACCGAATTCGGGGAGCTTGCCGGAGCCGAGGTCCATCTGTGCCGTCCCGATGTTGAAACTCCCGGTAAACCGGAAAAATTCAAGGCCGGCGGAAAGTTCCTTCTGCGTCCGTACGGCGTGGCGGCCCTCTGTGTTTCAAGGGGTCCGTTCGAGTTCGGAGAATATGCGCATCCATATCCCGTCCCCGGCAAGGGGCTCAAGGCTTACATGAAGGAGACCGAAGAACAGTCCCGCGCAAGATACGGAAGGGGCTCCGCCCCGGACTGGTTCCTGCGCGTGTTCGTGCCCAGAATCGATCTGGCGTATGAGGAATCGATGGTGTGGGATCTTTACGACAACCGCTTTGAACTCGGGGAGATCACAGACAAGGGATTCGTCAGACTCGGCTTCCTCGGGAAAAACGGTTTTCAGAAGGAACCGACGGAACGCCCCGACTTCGTCTGGCCGGGCGAACAATCCGTCTGGATCAGCCTCAAGGAAATCGTCGGAAGCGGGAAAAAGAAACTCGCGATTTTCAGCACGCACCGAGGGGAACTCTATTATGCGGGCGTCCCGTTCTATTCATTCATGACGGCGTCGCTGGCAAAGACGCCGGACGGAGAGGCTTCGGTCGTCGAGTTCCGCAACGAGCTGGAATCCGACCGGGCGTATCTGCACTTCGACGTCGAGATCGAATAACAGTGTTTTTCCCGCTCAATGCTTCTCTTGAGAAATCATGCGGAGGAGTTGTTTGGCGGGAGCGCATTCCGGATCAAGCGCAAGAGCCCTGTTCAAGGTGGCGACTGCGCTTTCTTTTTTCCCGGAAAGGGCCTGCGCCAGCGCGAGATTCACCATGAGCCGCGCATTGCCGGGCTCCAGCATCACGGCTTTCTCGAAGAAGGGGAGGGCTTCCGAAGGTCTGTTTCCGCGGATCAGCAATGTACCCGCGTTGTTCAGCGCCTTGCGGTGGGAGGGCTGCAGCGAGACCGCTTTCCGGTAGCGTTCCAATGCCGCTGCCTGATTGCCTGTACGCTGTGCGATCTCGCCGAGGTTGAATTCGATGTCGGCCAGCAGTTCGCTCCGTGAGGTTCGGGCGCGCGCTTCGTTCAGAACCTTTTCGGCTTCGGCGAAACGGTTGGAATCGGAGAGGAGCGAAGCGTAGCCCACGTATCCTTCCGGCTGGGACGGATAATCCCGGATCATTTCAAGAAAGTATTTTTCCGCCTGTGCGCGGTTCCCGGCGTCATAGTAGGCAAGCCCCAGAACGTTTGCCCGGCGGTCGGGAAACGCATCGGCCGCGGGACTGTTTTCGTAAATTGCGATGGCGGCCTTCGGATTGCCCGCGCGGACAAACGATCCGGCCAGAAGGCTCCGCGCATAGTCTTCTTCGGGCTCGCGGGGAAGGGCGTAGGAATACAGGGAGACGGCGCAGAGAAAAACGGTTGCCATCAGGGTGAAGGCGGTCTTGCGGGGACCTCCGATGAACTCTTTCCACGAACAGAGGAAATACACGGCGAATACCGCCAGCGGAACGGCCAGCGGCAGACGGTAGCGTCCGGCCGTCAGGAAGAAGACCTGTCCGGCGAACACGGCGGCGAAGAGAAGAATCTCCAGACTCATGGAACGCCGGAAGCGGCGTCTGAAAAGTCCTGCGATCAGGGCGGTTCCCCCGAGAAGGAGAAGCGGGAAAAACCAGTTCTGATAAAGATAGCGGTGCCAGAAGGTCAGCTTCAGCGGGGTGGCGTCCGACCATGTGGTGAATTCACGCGCGTTCAAGGTCATGGCGCCTTTCTTGAACAGATTTGCGACAAACCGGAGCGGCTGTTCCGCCAGGAAGGCGAACGATTCTCCGAGGAAGAAACGGTCCGTGGAGATGCCCTGTTTTTTCGCCTGAAAATCGGCGTAGGCGTGTTCCTTTTCCCAGCGTGCGCCGGGCGGGATATAGCAGGTTCCCGTGGACGTTGGATTGTTGCCCAGATAATAATTGAAAGCGCCGTTTTCCTGAATGAAGACAAGGCGCGACGCAAGGCGGGAGTTCCACGCGCAGACGGGAAGGATCATCACGACGGTTCCAGCGAGGAACAGCGCGGTGCGGAGAATCCGTTTTTTCCAGGCGGAACGGTCGCGCAAGAGCCATCGGAGAGCGGCGGCCGGAACGAAGAAAATACAGCCGGGATGTGCGATCAGCGCGGCTCCGCAGAAGAGTCCGCCCCACAGGGAGGCACAGCGGGAATGGAGCGTGAAACTCCAGAGCGACCACAGAAGCAGGACCAGCATGAGGTTTTCGCTGTAGAAATCGCATTGATAGATCACCAGCGGGGGATAGAGTGCAAGCAGGAGGCAGGCTCCGTAAGGAATCAGGCGTTTGGCGCCGGAGAGTCCTCCGTAACGTTTGCGGAGCATCAGGAAAAGCGGCAGGAGAAGGAACAGCAGAAACAGCGAGCCCTGAAGGAGCCGCACCGTGAAGAAATCACTCGGACAGAGCCGCAGGAAGAACGCAAGAAGCCACGGATACAGGGGCGCGTGAATCTGGAGCTCGGCCGGGAACCATTCCCCGGCGCGGATTTTCTGCGCGGACGCCAGATATTCGGAAACATCCGGTCCGGTTACATGTTCCAGCAGGGGAAGCGAGGCGAAATCGAGGAGATACCAGAGGCGCGCGGCGAATCCGGCGCAGAGGATCAGAAAGAGAAAGAAGAACGGATTTTTCCACCGTGCGTTCATCAGGAATAGATGCTTATCATTGTGACGTTGTCCCTTGCGCCGCGATGGAGCGTCAGACGCAGAAGGGTCTTAACCGCGTTGTAGGCGGAGTCCTCGCTTTTGAGCGTGTCGGAAATTTCCGTATCGCAGACATGCGTGGTGAGGCCGTCGGAACAGAGGAGATACCGGTCGCCGCTTTCGCGGTCTTCAACGGAAATTTCGGGTTCGACTTCCGCATTCGGCCCGATGGATTGGGTCAGGAGGCGTCCGTAGGAGGTTTCCCCGATATGCTGGGGGACGTTTTCGCCGTTTCTGACAAGATCGTTGACGATGTTGTGGTCGCAGGTCATACGGAAGAGGGTTTCATCGCGGAGACGGTAGATCCGGCTGTCTCCGGCATGGGCGGTGATCGCGGCGTCCTCCAGAAAGACCACGGCCGCGATGGTGGTTCCCATGGGGCTTCTTCCCTCGTACATGCTGTTGATCATGTAGATTTCCGCATTGATCCGGAGAATGGTTTCCCGCAGAAACGTTTCGACGGCTTTGGAGGCGCCGAATTTCGGGATCTGGAAGAAGCGCCAGCCCTGAAGGAGCATTTTGAGGGCGAGGTTTCCGGCGATGTCGCCGTTGTTGCTTCCGCCGATTCCGTCCGCCACCGCCGCCATCAGATAGCGTCCCGAAACATCCAGCGAGTAAAGGAAGCTGTCCTCGTTGCGGGAACGGAAGAGTCCGCTGTGGGAATCCGCGGCGACGTCCAGACACGTTCCGCCGTTTTCCGACGAACTCCGGATGGACCCCAGATGGATTGCCCGTTCAGTCTTGGATTTTTTCACGAAGCACCGGCTTTCCTGTTTTTCGCAATATATCATCAACTCCGATGAAATCCAGTCCCCGCCGTCCGGATGAAACGGAGACGGGGCCGGATACATCATGATCCGAGAGAAACAAGAGCCTCCTCCACGCGGGCGAGCTTTCCTTTCATCTCTTCGAGCTGGGCCTTCGTATTGACGACCAGTTGTTCCGGAGCCTTGGCGAGGAAACCGGAATTGGAGAGCTTGGCTTCCGTTCCGCGGATCCAGCCCTGAAGTTCCTTCTGCTGTTTGTGGAGCTTGGCTTTTTCGGCCTCCAGATCGACCACTCCCTTGAGGGGAAGGTAGATGGCTCCGGCGTTGACCAGCATGGAGGGGGCTCCGGAACCGTCGTCCGCCCTGTATTCTTCCAGGGAGACGGTCACATTGTCGGCATTGAGCAGGAACTTGAGGCTTTCGGCTTCATTCTTCAGGAAGGCTTCGATCTCCGGGGAGGCCGCTTTCACATGATAGTGGAGCTTTTTGGAGGGCGCGATGTCGTAGGAGACGCGGAGGTTGCGTCCGGCGCGGATCAGCTGGAATTTGTCTTCCACCAGGTCGAGGATGTCGTCGGCTTTGGCCATGAGATCGTCGAGACCGAGGGCGCGGAAGGTTTCCGGGAAATGGGCATACATGATGCTTTCGTCGTCGCCGAGGAAGTCCATCTGATGGGCGAGCTCCTCCGTGACGAACGGCATGAAGGGATGCAGGAGGCGCAGGAGTTTCCAGAGGACGAAGTCCAGCACGGCAAGGGTCTGGACGCGGGCGGCTTCGTCGCCGTAGAGGCGGGGCTTGCACGATTCGATGAACCAGTCGCAGAAGGTGCTCCAGACCATTTCATAGATTTCGTGGGCGGCCTGATGGAACTTGAAGCCTTCGAGGGCTTCGCGGGAGGCCTGGACGGTGCGGTTGGTCCATGCAAGGATCCATTTTTCATCCGCGGCGAGCTTTTCGATGTCAATGCCTTCCAGCTTGCGGAAATTGGGTGAGACGGGTCCCTGCATTTTGCGGAAGCGACAGGCGTTCCAAAGCTTGTTGGCGAAGTTGCGTCCGATTTCGCACTTGTCGTTGGAATACTGGATGTCCAATCCGACGGGCGCGATGTAGATGATGGAGAAGCGGAGGGCGTCCGCGCCGTATTGGGCGATCACGTCCAGCGGGTCGGGCGAGTTGCCCAGCGACTTGGAGAGCTTGCGCCCCAGATTGTCGCGGATGATGCTGGTGAAATAGACGTTGCTGAAGGGTTGGGTTCCCTTGAACTCATATCCGGCCATGATCATGCGGGCGACCCAGAAGAAAATGATGTCCGGGCCGGTCACGAGGTCGTTGGTGGGATAGAAGAACTTCTGTTCCGGGGTGTCTTTCGGCCAGCCCATGATGGAGAAGGGCCAGAGCCATGAACTGAACCAGGTGTCGAGGACGTCCTCGTCCTGCCGCCAGCCGTCGCCTTCCGGGGGATTCACGCCCACGTAGATCTCGTTGGTGGAATCCTTGTACCAGGCGGGGATGCGGTGTCCCCACCAGATCTGGCGGCTGATGCACCAGTCCTTGATGTTTTCCATCCAGTGGTAATAGGTTTTCGTCCAGCGGTCGGGATAAAACTTGATGGTTCCGTTGCGGACGGCTTCGAGGGCGGGCTTGGCCAGCTCGTCCATGCGGACGAACCACTGTTCGGAGATGACGGTTTCGACCGGGACGTTGCCGCGTTCGGAATAACCGACGCTGTGGACGATGTCCTCGATCTTGTCGAGGAGTCCGAGCGCTTCCATGGCCGCGACGACCTTCTTGCGGCATTCAAAACGGTCGAGTCCCTCATATTCCTTTCCCGGACGCGCGTTCATTTTTGCGTCGGAAGTGAACACGTTGATGAATTCCAGGCGGTGGCGCTGTCCGACCTCGAAGTCGTTGGGGTCGTGTGCAGGGGTGATCTTCACGCAGCCGGTTCCCTTTTCGGGATCCGCGTGGGGGTCTTCGATGATGAGAATCCTGCGGTCCGTCAGGGGGAGGTCGACCGTCTTGCCGACCATGTGTTTATAGCGGGGATCGCCGGGCGGGACGGCCACCGCGGTGTCGCCGAACATGGTTTCCGGGCGGGTGGTGGCGACAACGAGGAATCCGGAGCCGTCGGACAGCGGATATTTGAAGTGGTAGAACTTGCCGTTTTCTTCCTTATAAATGACTTCCTCGTCGGAGAGTGCGGTCTTGGAGACGGGACACCAGTTGATCATGCGGCGTCCGCGGTAGATGTATCCCTTGTCGTAGAGCTGGACGAAGACCTGGTTGACGGCGTCGGAGAGTCCCTCGTCCATGGTGAAGCGTTCGCGCTCCCAGTCGCAGGATGCGCCCAGTTTGCGGAGCTGGCGGATGATGGTTCCGCCGTACTGTTCGCGCCAGGTCCAGACCCGCTTGATGAATTCTTCGCGTCCGAGATCCTCGCGTCCGACGCCTTCCTTTTCACGGAGAAACTTTTCCACGCGGCTTTCGGTGGCGATGCCGGCGTGGTCGGTGCCGGGGAACCAGCAGACTTCCTCGCCCAGCATGCGGTGCCAGCGGATCAGGATGTCCTGAAGGGTGTTGTTCAGCACGTGTCCCATGGTCAGGATTCCGGTCACGTTCGGGGGCGGGATCACGATGGAGTAGGGTTTTTTCCCGGGTTTGGGCTCTCCGTGGAAGAGCCGGTTCGTTTCCCAGCTGGAATACCACTTCTCTTCAATGGAAGCGGATTCATAGGCTTTCGGCATTTCGGTTTTGGACATTTTATATACTCCGTATGAACGTTGAATTGTAATTTCGGAAGGAAAATCATCCGGCTTTTCGGATTACGAAAAACCAGCTGTAGAAAACGAAAACGGCGGTTGGCGCGAGACCGCCGACATACGGCGGAACGAACCCCTGTTTTCCGAGGACCAGAAAGATTTCCGTGAGAAGCTGATACACCACGATGACCACCACCGCCGTGATGATCGAAAGGAAAATGCCGCCGCGTTCGTTTTTGGCGGCGAGGGGGAGACCGAGAAAGACGCAGAGGAAGCAGACGGTCGGGAAGGCAAGACGGTAATACAGGATGGTCTCATACATGCCGCGGAGAGTGGGAACCATCGCGGTATTCTCGTGGAGCATGTCGTAGATCACCCAGGAGGGGAGCTCTTCCGGAGGCTTGACGGCGTTGACGATGTCATCGGGGAATTCGGGGATTTCCTTGCTGGTGAACTTCAAGGTACGGAACTTTTCGGGATTTCCGGGGAGTTTCAGTTCATGGTGATACGGGGTTTTGGTCACGTTGTTGAACACCCAGCCTTCTCCGGGGAGGTATTTGGCCTCGGCGGCGCGGATGTCCCAGTCGAGCACTTTTTTGCCCTCCTTGTCGAAGAAATACTTCTTGAGGATGACGTTGTGCTGGGTTCCGTTCTGGTCGAAGTTCTGGAAAAGCCAGTCGCGCTCCTTGTCCGGACTCCGGTACTGGAGCATGCTGTACATCTTTTCCTCATACTTCGGGTTCTTGAGCTTTTCCATGATCATCGTGGACTGCTGTTCGGTGTAGGGAACGAAGTGTTCGTTGAACCAGAAGTTGATCAGCATGACGACGAAGCCCACGAAGTAGATGGCGAAGCCGCATCGGATCAGGGACAGGCCGGAGGAACGCATGGCGGTGATTTCCCGGTTGCGTCCGAAATTGGCCAGCGTATACATGCATGCCAGAAGGACCGAGATCGGAAGCACGAAGCGGATGTTGCCCGGCATTTTCAGCAGGAAATAACGGGCGCTGAGCTGAAAAGCCGCCTTGTGTTCAAGAAGGTCGCCGAGATCGTTGAAGACGTCCCCGATCAGGAACAGGAACGTGAATGCGAACAGGAGGATCGAAAAAGGAATCATGAACTCCCTGAAAATATAGAAGTCAAGCGTCGGCAGGAAGAAGAACGTCCGGGGACAGGTCTCCTTCTGGGCATCGGAAATGGTAGGAGTTGCGTTCGACATTTTCAACTTTCAGTTTTCCGGGAGTCAGGAGAGCTTTTCATACGCCGCCAGAATGGCTTTTTCCGTTTCCGCCCATCCGAGACACGGGTCCGTCAGGGAGATCCCCGGAATCATTTTCCCGGTGGAAACGATATTCTGCTGGCCGGTCTTGATGTAGCTTTCGAGCATGGCGCCGCAGATGGCGGACTGTCCGTTGTTGATCTGGTTTACTACGTCCTCCAGGATTTTCGGCTGGAGGAGCGGATCTTTCATGGAGTTCGCGTGACTGCAATCGATCATCACCGACGGCTCGAGATTGAGCTTTCTCATCAGCTCGACCGTGTAGGCGACGTTTTCCGAACCGTAGTTGGGAAGGTGCTGCCCGCCCCGGAGAACCACGTGGCAGCAGTAGTTGCCCCTCGTCTGGAACACCCCGGTCCGGCCGTCGCCGATCACTCCCAGAAAAGAGTGCTTCGCGCGGGCCGTGCGGATGGCGTCCACCGCCACATGGATGGACCCGTCCGTGGCGTTTTTGAATCCGACCGGCATCGAAAGACCGCTCGCGAGCTGGCGGTGCGTCTGCGATTCCACCGTGCGCGCTCCGATCGCCGCCCAGGAAACGAGGTCCGCGATATACTGCGGAATGATCGGATCCAGGAATTCGGTCGCGGCTGGGATTTCCATGCGGACCAGGTCCAGCAGGAGTTTCCGCGCCTGGCGGACGCCTTTTTCGATGTTGAAGGACTGGTTGAGGTCGGGATCGTAGATCAGGCCTTTCCAGCCGACCGTCGTCCGGGGCTTCTCGAAGTAGGCCCGCATCACCAGCAGAATCTTGGAGGAGACCTTCGTCTGGAGTTTTTTCAGCGCGGAAGCGTATTCCAGCGCGGCGGGAATGCTGTCCACGGAACACGGTCCGGCAATCACCAGTATCCGCTTGTCCTTGCGCAGGATGATGTTCTCGATCTCTTTGCGGAAACGGTAGACCGTATCTTCCTCCACGAACGACAGGGGCAGTTCTTCCTGAATTTCCTGAGGCGTCGGCAGCGGATACTGTTTTTCGATATTGACGTTTGAAACTTTGCTCATTTCGAGATCACCTTTTCCAGAGAGTCTATGGGAATGGTTTGACGGGAGCCGTCCGACATGGATTGCAGCACCGCGCTGCCGGATTCCAGTTCCGAGTCACCGACGATAAAGACGTTCTTCGCTTTCAGGCGGTCGGCGGAGCGCATCTGCGATTTCATGCTTTTTTCCTCGGATTCCAGCGCGACGGAGATTCCTCTGTGACGCAGCTTGTCGGCCAGTTTCCTGTTGCTGCTCAACGCGTTGGCTCCAAGCGAAACCAGATACAGCGCCGGTCCGGAAAGGGTTTCCTTCGGAACGTTCATGGCGTCCCGCACCATCAGGAGGCGTTCCATGCCGGCGGCGAAACCGACGCCGCAGACCGGACGGTTCAGGCCGGGGAGGTTCAGTTCATAACGTCCGCCGCCCGCAATGGCGTTCTGTCCGCCGAGCCCGGTGTGGGTCAGCTCGAAAACGGTGTGGACATAGTAGTCGAGTCCGCGGACCAGCCTCGGTTCCACTGTGAAATCGATGTTGAGGTCCGTCAGCGTGGAGCAGACCTTGTCGAAATATTCCCGCGACGGCGCGGCGAACAGCGATGCGGCGTCGGGCGCTCCCGCGATGTGCGCCTGACATTCCGGCTGTTTGCAGTCCAGAATCCGCCAGACGTTCCGGCCCAGACGGTTCCGGCAGTCTTCGCACATGGAGGCGGCGCGCGGCGCAAAGTAGTCGAAGAGAGCACTTTCCGCCGGTTTCCGGTCTTCCGGGATTCCCCGCGTGTTAAGCAGCAGTTTGAAGCCGGACGCCCCGATCTCGTTCAGGAAATGGCAGAGCATGGCAATGGATTCGGCATCCAACGCCGGAGCCACCCGTCCCACGTTTTCGACGCCGATCTGGTGAAACTGACGTCGGCGTCCGGCGGAAGGGCGTTCCCCACGGAACATCGGTCCGATGTAATAGACGCGGTTTTCCACCCCGTTCATGGCGTCCGTGCCGGACAGCGCGCGCATGACTCCGGCGGTGCCTTCGGGACGCAACGTGAGGGAGCGTCCTCCGCGGTCTTCGAACGTATACATCTCTTTCTGAACCACTTCCGTCTCGGTGCCGAGACCGCGCTGGAACACTTCCGTGAATTCAAAAACAGGGGTGCGGATTTCTCCATACCCATACAGACTGAAGATGCGGCGCGCGGCGTTTTCCAGAGACAGCCATGAGGCCGCTTCCTCCGGAAAAATATCGCCGGTTCCGGGAGGGGGTGCCGAATTCGTTGACATAAGACCGATTGCTTTCTAACTGATTGAGGCTGAAGCTCAATGTTCAAAAAAAAGCGCCCTGCGGTCAAAAAACAGCAAGGCGCGTATTGATCGAATCACTTTCCAAAATCAAACCGGGGTCCGGAAGGATGCCCGTCATAAGCACTTAGCGGACGGCCAGTTTGGAAATGCGCTCCCTGAGTTCTTTGCCGGCTCTGAACTTCACTACGATGCGCTCGGGGATCGCAACGGTGATTTCGGGCTTGTTCGGATTGCGCCCTTTCCGGCTCTTCCGGATCTTGATTTCGAAAACGCCGAAATTGCGAAGTTCGATATTCTTTCCGGCGACCAGTTCGTCGGCGATATAATCAAGAGTCTTCTGAACTACAACGGCCACGTCGCTTTGGATCAAATTGGTATCCGCTGCAATTTTGACAACCAAATCTCTTTTCGTCATTTTATTCACAACTCCTTCTGTAAGCACTGGAAACGAAATCTTGCATCATCGCCCCCGTGCCGGTGACATTTGATTTGAATCCCATATCCGCTTTGGACAAGGAAAAACACTTTACGCAATATTATAAGATAACCCGTTTTTCCATGAATACAAATTTAAATCGGGGGTTTCATGAAAATTTTTTCGAGCATCCCTTTGAGAATACGGAGTTTCGACTCCGGCGCGCACCCCCCCGGAAGCATTGGAATTTTGCCCTCGTGTTTCACAAGTTCCAGTCCCCGTTCCATCAGGATTTTCCCTCCGGTGCAGACAATCGAATTGAGACGCGCCCGGACCCCGATAATCCGTATCTGTGCACAGAGAAACAGATTCTCCGCGGGCGGCGGAAGACGTCCGAACCGGTCTTTCAATTCTTTCCTGAATTCTTCCAGGAGAAGGAGATCGGAAGTCATCGCAAGTCGCCTGTAGGCGTCCAGCCGGAGTCTCGGTGAATTGATGTATTCCTCCGGAAATGCCGCGGGAGCCTTTCCCGGCGCCGGCTTCAGCGCATAATCCACAAAATCCAGATGCACGTTGCATTCGCGGCGCAGCGTGGTTTCCTCTCCCTTCAGCTGGGAGGTGACGGTCCGCAGAAGCTGGCAGTACAGATTGAACCCGATCGCGTTGATGTGTCCGCTCTGTTCCGCGCCCAGAATATTGCCGGCGCCGCGGATTTCAAGGTCGCGCAGGGCCAGCTTGAATCCGGCTCCGAGGTGGGTGTATTTGCGCATCGCAGAGATCCGCTTCCGGGCATCTCCCGAAAGAATGGCGTTCCTCGGCAGGAGAAGATAGGCGTAAGCCTGTCGGCTCCAACGGCCTACGCGTCCGCGAAGCTGATACAGCTCCGCCAGTCCGAACCGGTCGGACCTTTCAATCAGGATCGTGTTGGCGTTGGGGATGTCCAGACCGGATTCGATGATCGTCGTGCAGACCAGAACGTCCGTTTTCCCTTCGATGAACCGTTCCATAACCTCTTCCAGCGCATTTTCTTCCATCTGTCCGTGGCCCACTTCGACGCGGGCGGACGGCAGAAGGGCGCGCAGGCGGTCGGCGGTATCTTCGATGGTCTGGACGCGGTTATGGAGATAGTAGACCTGTCCCCCGCGCTGGAGCTCCCGGGAAATTGCGGCACTGACGATGGCGTCGTCATATTGGGAGACAACAGTTTGCACCGGCATGCGCTGGACCGGGGCGCTCATGATGGTGCTGAGGTCGCGCATCCCGGACATCGAGAAATAGAGGGTTCGGGGAATCGGCGTGGCCGTCATGGTCAGCACGTCCACGAGGGTCCGCAGATTTTTGAGCTTTTCCTTGTGGACCACACCGAAGCGCTGTTCCTCGTCAATGACGACCAGTCCTAAATTCTTGAACATGATGTCGTTCTGAAGGAGTCGATGCGTTCCGATCACGATGTCGGCTTTGCCCTCCTTCAGCCGCCGGACGATGTCCGCCTGCTGGGCCTTGGTCTTGAAGCGGCTGAGCGTTTCGATGATGACCGGATATTCCGCGAAGCGTTCCAGAAAGTTGTAATAATGCTGCTGTGCGAGGATGGTGGTCGGGACAAGGATGGCGGCCTGGCGTCCCGTCATCACACATTTGAAGACGGCGCGCATGGCCACTTCCGTCTTTCCGTAGCCGACGTCGCCGCAGAGGAGACGGTCCATCGGGCGCGCCGACTCCATGTCTTTCTTGATCTCCTCGGCGGCGTGGAGCTGATCCTTCGTTTCGGTGAACGGAAACGCTTTTTCGAAAAGGTGCTGCGCGAGGTCGTCGGGCGGGAAGGTGGTTCCCTCGGCCTTGCTGCGGAGGGCGTGGATCCGGAGCATGTCCAGCGCGAGCGTGCGGACCGATTCGGCGGCCTCCGTTTTGATCTTGCTCCAGCGCGTCCCTCCGATCTTGCTGAGCTTCACCAGTCCCTTCTGCGCGCCGATGTAGCGGGAAACGCAATGCGCCTGCCACACCGGCACATATACGATCGAATCGTTGTCGAATTCCAGTTCAATCGCTTCATAGGTGCTGTTTTTGTCCGTGATGGTTTTCAGTCCGCGGTAGACGCATATTCCGTAATTCAGGTGAACCGCGTTGTCCCCTTCCTCCAGATCCGCCGAAAGCGTCTCGTCCAGCGAGTCGGAGAGCGATTCCTCCGGCGGAACGACCTCGTTGACGATGGTTTTGTGTCGCGTCAGCCGCCGGGGCGAGGAAAACAGCTCGTATTCCGAGAAGAACGCCAGTTTCGAGGACGGGAGAAAAATTCCGCAGGGAATCTCCGCATGGACGCATTCCAGATTCGGGAGGGCGGTCAGGCCTTCTTCTTCGAGCCATTCCTTGAGGCTGGCGACATCCCCGTCCGTACGGCCCGCCACCATGATTTGATACGACTCTTCGGAAAATTGCCGGATGAGGTCCACGCTGATCTGACGCACCAGATCCGCCATGTTTTCCTCCGTCCCTTCCGGAATCAGTTTCAGGATGTGTTGCGCGGAAGGGAAGACCGGGGAAAGGGTGACTTCTTCCGGGCGATATTTGGCGCTTTCCGCCTCGTCCAGCAGTTTGAGGGCGTTTTTCCAGAGAGGCTCCTCTTCGTGGAGACGCTCCCAGTTGTTGAGGATGTCCGCGGAGAAAAAACGTTCCAGCGTTCCGCGGCATTCTTCGGGAAAGAGGGTCACGACAAGGGGGGAATAGAGTTTTGCGTAGTCCGAAAAGTTTCCGGTTTCCGCGGCGGGGTCGTCTCCGCCTGTGCCGGAGCGCATGATGAGTTTGTATTCTTCGATTTCGCCGACGGAAATCTGGCTGCGTTCGGAGAAATGTCGGATCGATTCCACGGTGTCGCCGAAGAACTCGACGCGGGCCGGATAATCCAGTGCGGGCGAGAAAACGTCGACCAGTCCGCCGCGCCGGGAAAATTCGCCTTTCTGGGAGACTTCCGGTTCGTCGTCGAAATCCATGTCCACGAGAAGCGCCGCGAGCGTTTCGGGGGAAAGTTCCATCCCCTTGCGGATCGTGAATTCGGATTTCCGCATCCGGTCCGGAGGCGGGGTCGGAGACATTTCAGCCGCCGCGGAGGCAATCAGGATTTTCGGAGGATCGTTCAAAACGCGGTCCAGGAGCTGGGCGCGGGGAATTTCGGATTCCGCCAGCCTTTTCTCGCAGGAGGTGCCGTCGGGAAGGAGTGCGACCGAGAGCGGCAATTCCAGAAATTTCGACCAGACCTCCATTTCGTTCCGGATTTTTTCGCCCAGCGCGTAGCCGGGCACTTCCAGCAGAATCTTTCCGGGGGTCCTGATGGCGACGGCGAGGGCCAGAAGGGACGCGACATTTTCATCCACCGGTGAAATCGGTTTTCCGGACAGGGCCAGACCGTTCAGCCACTTTTTCAGATTTTTTTCATGGGGAAAATGCTTTTCCACTTGACAAATCCGTATTTACAAGTTATAATAACCATCTATTTTGTCACGATCTTGTGATGAGATGGTTTTTTACCATTCGGGAAGGTCCGCCGGATGATAAAAATTGCAGCTTAACAATATAACGGAATCGTGAAAAAGTCAATAGCAAATTCACATGCGGAGGCTCTTGCTCAGATGAAATCTTCAAAAGTTTCTAATAAGAAGAATGTGATTCGTAAAATTGTCTCCACTTCTGTAAAGGCTGTATCAAAAAGCATGAAAAAAAATACCCCGGCCTCTTCTTCCGGTCAGAAAAATCCGAAAAAATCATCTTCCTCCGCTCCCGTTTCCAAGTCCAAAGCCGCCAAGCCGGCAGTTCCTGTGAAAAAATCTTCTCCCGCGGACAAGTCGAAAAAATCTCCCGCCGCCAAGCCGAATGTGAAGAAAGCGATTCCTGCTCCCGTGAAAAAAACGGCCGCTCCGGCGAAGAAATCCGTTCCCGTGAAACCGGCGGTTGCGAAGAAGCCCGTGCCGGTCAAAGCGGTTCCCGTGAAAAAGTCCGCGCCGGTCAAAGCGGTGGCGAATAAGAAGCCCGTGCCGGTGAAAAAAGCGGCGGTTCCCGTGAAGAAGCCCGCGCCGGTGAAGAAACCGGCTCCTGTTCCTGTGAAAAAGTCCGTTTCCGCGAAACCGGCAGTTGCGAAGAAGCCCGCGCCGGTGAAAGCGGCCCCTGTGAAGAAGCCCGTGCCGGTCAAGGCGCCTGTCGTCGTGAAAAAGGCCGCGCCTCCTGTGAAGAAGCCTGCCCTTCCGGTGAAGCCCGCGATGGTCAAGCCCCCCGTCCCTGTGAAAAAGCCGTTGGCGCCTGTGAAGGCATCACCGGCGGTTCCGGCGAAGGTTCCCCAGACGGCTCCGGTTGCCGTGAAGAAAACGGTTCCCGTCAGCGAACCGCTTCCCGCTCCGGTGAAAAAGGGGAATCCCCCTGTCAAGGTTTCCCGCGAAATCGTGGAAATCCAGACGGTTGTGGAGAAGAAAAAGGGCAAAAAAGAGACGGTGATTGTGGAAGAAGAGCGTCTGGAAGTCATTCAGGCGCAGGAAAACAGTCTGGAAGCTCAGGAGCTTGCCGAGAACGCCGAGAATCAGGAAGGCGCCGATCTTTCCGGCGATCTGGAAGGGGACGAGGAAAAGAAGAACGCCCTCGCCGCCGGAAAACTGGGCGCCGTCACGAAAAACGACACCATGAAGACCTATATGAATGAGATCGGCCAGATCTCCCTTGTGACGAAAGAGCAGGAAGTCTTTCTGGCCGCCGCCATTCATGGAACCGATAACGGAGCGCACGACGAAGCCCGCAAGACGCTGATCAAGGCGAACTTGCGTCTGGTCGTCAAGATTGCGCACGACTTCAAGGGACTCGGGCTCCCGTTGCTGGACCTCATTTCCGAAGGCAACATCGGACTGATGCGCGCCGTGGAGAAATTCGATCCCGCCAAGGGCGCCAAGTTCAGTTCCTACGCCGCCTGGTGGATCAAGCAGTCCATGCGCCGCGCCCTGGCCAACCAGAGCCGGATCATCCGCATTCCCGTGCAGTCCGCCGGAAAAATCAACAAGATCAAGTCCATCCGCACGAAACTGGCTGAAAAGCTCGGACGCGAACCCACCGACGCGGAAATCGCCAAAGACCTCGATTTCAGTGAGCGCACCGTGGCCGGACTCCGTCTCGCGGACCTCCGCACCTTCTCCCTTCACGATCCGATCCAGCAGGGAGAGGACGGCGAATTCCAGGACATCATCCCGGACCGCGGCGCCATGACTCCCGACCGGATTCTGAGCGACGTCGAATCCGTCAGCCGACTGGTCGATCTCCTTCAGGAACTGGACGAGCGCGAGCGCATGATCCTGAAGATGCGTTTCGGTCTGGATGGCACCCGTTCCCGCACGCTGGAGGAAGTCAGCCAGGAAATCGGACGCACGCGCGAACGCGTCCGCCAGATTCAGAATCAGGCTTTGAGCAAATTGCGCGACCTTCTGGTCGACGAAGCCGGATTCGCAAACGAATAATAAGAAAACAGATTCATATAAACCCAGTTTATGGAAGAAAGGGGGTGAACATCATGGAAGCAACGGAAATCCGTTTGAAAAAAGGCGAACCGATCGACAGAGCTCTTCGCCGTCTCAAAAAGAAGCTTGACAAAGAAGGCACCCTCAAGGAACTTCGCAACAGAAGGCATTTTGAGAAGCCGAGCGAGAAGAAGCGCCGCACTTTGCGCCATCGCTGATCAGGCGAGACATCTGTGATTGTCGGGGACGGTTCTTTTCGGGACCGTCCCTTTTCATTTTTTCGGCCGCTGCAAACAGCGCGGCCCGGCATGGAACGGGACCCTATGGAAACAACGTATTGGAAAAAAATCTGGATTCTCTTTTTCACCTTCGCGAAAATCGCCGCGCTGGTGGTGGGGGGCGGCCTCGCCATCCTGCCGGTGGTGGAGGAAACTTTCAGCCGCAAAAACAAGTGGCTGACTCAGGAAGAGCTTCTGGAAATGACGGCTCTGGCCCAGACGATCCCCGGAATCATCGCCTGCAACGCATCCGTTTATGTGGGTATGAAAATTGCCGGAATCGGCGGCATGATCGCCGCCGCGTTCGGAGTCTGTTTCCCTTCCGTGACGGTGATTATCCTCATTGCCGCATTCTTCCCTCATCTGGAGCCATCCAATCCGTATGTGCTGGGGGCGTTTGCCGGGGTGCGCGCCTGTATCACGGGCCTGATCCTTGTCACGGCATACCGGTTCGCAAAGAAAACCCTGACCGGACGCTTCGAGGTGATGGTTACGATCCTTGCGCTCCTCCTTCTTCTGACGAAAGTCAATCCCGTTTATGTCATTCTCGGAGCCATGCCGCTGGGAGTCGCGTATGCCTTCTGGCGCAAGCCCCGCGGTGATTCCGTCATTTCCGGGGAGGGCCCGAAATGAATCCACTCTCTCTCTTTCTGCTTTTTGCCAAATTCGGATGCGTCAGCTTCGGGGGCGGATATGTCCTGATTCCGCTGATCATCAGCGAACTGGTCGAAAAAAGAGGAATCATCAATATGGAGACCTTCGGCAATCTGGTCTCCATCGCCCAGGTGACTCCGGGTCCGGTCGGTATGAACGCCGCCACCTATGTGGGATATCTCCAGGGCGGATTCTTCGGAGCGCTGTTCGCCAGTCTCGGTCTGATTGCACCGTCGCTGGTTCTTGGATACCTGGCATTCTACTCGATTTCCCGCTGGCGGGAAAATCTGTGGGTCCGGGGGATTCTCGAAGGAGTCCGGCCGGTGTCGCTTGCAATGATCTTTTTTGCCGCGTTCCTGTTTCTGGGAATGTCGGTTTTCACCGCGCCGATTCCGTGGGGGGATCTCCTGAAGCTCCTTGTCGGACAAGGAACCGGGCTTCCCGGAAACTTCGGTTTCTCATTCGGGGGATTCATCATCTGCGCGGTCGTGACGGTTCTTTTCCTGAGGACGAAAGTATCCACCACGGTGCTGATTGTCCTTTCCGCGATCGCCGGAGCCTTTCTCTGCCGCTGAAGCGGGGAGTCCTGTGAATGTCACCGGAAGAAGAGGATCTCATCGACCGGGCGGCGTTCGGAAACCGCCACCTTGTTTTCTTCCTTGAAGCCCCCCAGCGCGATGAAAAACAGATTTTTGTGGGCGTCATCGATGTCCAGCATGCGCCGCATTTCTTCATCGCGTTCCGGGGGGACCGACCAATTGAGGATGCAGGACGCGACCCCGAGATAATGAAGCGCATAAATCAGCGACATGGCGAACATGCCGCCTTCCACCCACGCCTGATGGCTTTCCCCGGCTCTGGCAAACACCCTTGTGTCCGAAGCCGCCAGCAGAAGTTTGTCGGGAGGGGGTCCGAAGGCATGGTATCCCGGCAATTTTTCGCACACTTTCCGGATTCGCCCGGGATCGGCGATCACGTAGACGCGTCCCGGCTGACGGTTGCAGCTGGACGGGGTCCTTTGCGCCAGCGACACGGCTTCTCGGATCGTTTCCATGGAGACGGTTTCGCCGTTGAAGTCCCGGATGCTGACCCGGCTCCCGGCGAGTTCCCGGAAGTTTCCGCGCGCGGCTTCCAGCAGTTCCGAGCCCTTCAGTATTTTCGTGCCGCCGCGGGGCGTGCCCGCAACGGTATATTCCGCCAGCCCTTCCGGCAGCGCGGTTCCGCATTTCTTCTGGAATTCGACATAGTGGAAGAGGATACCTCCGGCCAGACGATACCCGAAATGGTCGAGACGATCCGGAAAGGCTATTTCGTATTCCCGCAGGGATTTCAGTAGGAAGTCTGCTTTGATAATTCCGAATCCCGGATGCGGAGAAGTCATGGCAAGGCCCTTTTCCAGACCGTGTGCGACAGCCATCAGAAGGGCGGCCTGCTGTTCCGGTGAACCTCCGGAGTCCGGCGTGGAAAAGCGGAAATACCTCCGGAAGTCGTAAATGAAGGCGCGACGGATCGACCAATACAGACGAATCCGTCTGTAAACATGCGACAGCCAGCGTTTCAGAATTCTCATTTCCACGCCCCCTTTTCTGGCGGAAATTTTGTCAAAACGGATACGGGAGTCATAGCGAAAATAAAATAATGCTCCAAATCCGCTTGTCAAGGGGGGAATGGTCGGCTGACGCTGTTTCCGGATGTCTTGCAGGCGTGTTCGGTTCCGGTGAGTCTGATTGTTACGGGACGGTATTGCGACAGTCGAAATTTCTCAAAGAAGGCAAACTCGTTTGCCGAGGTGCAGGTGATTCCACCTGCCGCGGAGTTGGAGGGCGCGGAGCCCTCCTGTTCTTTGTCTTTGCGGCGGCGGGTCCTTCGCTGACGGACGAGCGCCGAAGGAGCGAGAGCCGCCGCTCCCGTGAAATTGTCTTCCGGGAACGCCCGGAGCTCTCGAACTTGATGAATCGAGTTCTCGTCCTTGAGCGTCGGAACCGCTCCGGGCAGGGATTTCGTGCTCTGCACGACCCGTCTTCGCTGCTGAACCGCGACAATACTGAGAGTATTGCATGACCCTTTCCAGAAACGGAAATGGTTCATTGGCGCAATAAGGATTGCGCTTTTTTTTGTGAAAATTTCAAAAAAGCGTTTGATAATCAATTTTGCCCGACTATATTAGA
>CAZORN010000028.1:3490-21499 GCA_964581935.1 uncultured Victivallales bacterium | reverse complement strand
CTCAGGAATTCCTCAAATCCCGCGGAATCGAGATCAAGGACCGCGAAGTGGACAACGACAAGCACTACGGCGAATCGATCACCATCGACCTCATCACCAATGCCGAAAACGTCTCCGTCCGCGGCACGATCACCGAAAGTCACATGATGCTTTCCCGCATCAACAACTTCGACAAGATCTACCTCGAACTCTCCGGAAACAACCTTTTCGTGGAATACAACGACGCCACCGGCGTCATCGGCAAAATCGCCAGCCTCCTCGGCGCCAATTCGATCAACATCATCGATATCCGCGCCCCGCAGGACCTCGAGCGCAACCACTCCCTTGCGGTCATCAAGACCAATGTCCCGGTTCCGGCCGGACTCATTGACCAGATCCGGGAACAGGTCAAGGCGGTCAAGGCTTTCACCTTTTCATGCTGAAAAAGCACGACGGCGATAAAGCCGCCTCTCTTCCGCGCGGGAGAGAGGTGTTTCTGGCGCTCGGTTCCAACAAGGGAGACCGGGCGTTCCATCTACGGAATGCCGTTCGCGCGCTGAACGGAAACGGGTTCACCGTCCGCCGGGTCTCCTCGGTCTATGAAACCGATCCCATCGGCTGTGAGCCCGGAGCCGCCCCCTTCCTGAATTGCATCGTCCGGGGAAGCTGGGAGGCATCTCCGGAAGCGCTGCTGGATCTCTGCCAGGCTCTGGAAAAAACCTCCGGGCGCGATCCGGAACACTCCCTCTGGGTTTCCCGGGAACTGGACATCGACATCATCCTGTTCGACGCGGAAGTCATCGAAAGCGAACGTCTGAAAATTCCTCATCCGCTGGCACACAAGCGGGCATTCGTGATGATTCCGCTTCACGACATTGCTCCGAACGTTATTTTTCCGAACTTCAGGCTGAGCGCGGAAGAGCTGCTGAAAGATTTGATTCCGATTTCGGGAGTCCGCCTTGCACAAGAGATTCCGCCCCTCCAATGAACCCGCCGGAAAGCCTTCCGGAAAGCGGAACATGCGTTTGAAAACATTTGAAAAATGCGGATATTTTCTGGAAAGGCGCAAATAAGTGATGTTTTTTCAGGAAGTGCTTCCAACTCAAAACAATCAAACATGTTTGCGCAAAGGTTCGATTTAATCTTAAAAAATAATTTGTAAAAAACAGATCGCATGTTACATTTTCTGATGTCCGACCGCATGGGGATTTCCGGAAAGATTGGGGACTCTCTGGAAAAACCTGAAAAAATTTGCGCTGTTTTGCAAAAGACTGCATGTTTCATGGAACTTTTCAGGATGGAACATGTCAAAGGAGCTAACTGGACATGAGCGGCGATACAAAAAGTTATGAAGAGAAGCTGATCAAGGATTTCAAGGATGGGAGTCGGGAGCGGTTCAACGAACTGGTCGACCTCTATTCCCAGAAACTGTATCGGTTCGCTTACGGACTTCTTGGAAACCATCATGACGCGGAAGAAGTCGTTCAGGATGCGTTCATCCGTGCATACAATGCACTGGAAGGCTTCCGGGGCGATTCCAGTTTCGAGACATGGATGCACCGGATCACAATGAACCTGGCAAGAAATAAGTTCCATTGGAACCGGCGCAGAGGCGAAGGGGTGAATGTAAGTCTGTCGGAACCAGGAGGAAGTGAACAGGATTCGATTGAGAATTCTGCCGAATTCGAACTTCCGGACAGTTCCAGCGCACCGGATTCCCTCCTCGAAAAAGTGGAAACGCAGGACAATGTGATCCGTGGAATCAACGCCCTGCCTGAAACACTGAAGGAAGCGATGGTTTTGAGACACGTCAAGGACATGCCATACGAAGAAATTGCATCCGTGCTTGACTGTAAGATCGGAACCGTCAAATCGAGAATCGCACGGGGGCGCGAGCTCCTGAGAGAATATTTGCTGAACATGGATTCCAGTTCGTCGTCAATGACGGCGGCTCCCATGGAATGATTTTGAACACGCAATAATTTTGGAGCAGGTGGATATGGACGCTAGAAAGGGTTCGCCCGGACCGGTGAAGGTTTTGACGGAAGACCAGATGTGCATCACTCCCGAAAAAATCAGCGCTCAGCTCGATGGCGAGGAAGAATTCTCAGAAGCCGAAAAAAGGCACTTGCGGAAATGCAGAAAATGCCACGGCCTCCGGGAGTCCTTCAAACTGCTGGATGACGCCGTATCAAAAGCCCTCGAAATCGAATGCCCCCCTGCCGCCCAATTCCGCATCCGTAAAAAAGTCACCCGCCACGTCCGCAAAAACCTTCCGATCGCCAAACGTCCTGCCTTCCGCTATACCGGCTGGGCCATGCGGGTGGCCGCGGTGTTCGCCCTCTTTCTCATGGCATGGTATCTGGTCTATGTCGACAACCCGTTCTCCACAGATCCGTCCCATATCGCCGCAGCGCCTCCCGAAGAAATCCATCCGGTGATTCCGTCCACGCTTTCTCCGGCGCCGTCTCCCTATCAGAATTTCGTGGGAAATTCCGTCGATGTGCGCAACACCCGTTTCGCTTCCACCGATCCGGTTCAGCCGGCCATCCGCTTCACCGATGAAAAACAGCCGGTCGCAAAAGCCGAGAAAATCGCGTTGATCCCTTCCAGAATCAAACACGTGTGGGTCTATAATGCCCCCCTCAAACCTGCCGAAGTGGAAAAAATTCTCCGTACCGCGGTCGAAAAAGCCGAAATCTCCCTGAAAGGAATCAAGCTGAATATGGATCCGAAAGGAGAAATCCGGGTCAAGCTCGAAATGAACCGTTATCAGGCGGTCATGCTGACACGCGAACTTTCCGCGAAGTCGCTCCAGCTTCTTTCCTCCCAGCAGCCGCAGCCCGAACAGAAACTTTTTGCCGGCAACGGACGCGAAGTGGTGAAGTGCGAACTGGTTCTCATCCCCCGCGAAAAATAACCTCTTCCCTCCGATGATGACGTAAAAAAAGCGCCGAATTCCCCGGCGCTTTTCTTTTTCAGCAAAAGGATGAATCAGACGGAAACCGTTTTGCGGAGTTCCTTCAGCAGGGCAACCGCTGAAAGGATGTCGGCGTCCTGTTCCGGCCCCGGAAGGATTTCCCGTTCGATGATGAGCGGCCCCCGGAATCCGAGAGAAAACAGCTGTTTCATCCGTTCGGCAAAATGCGTGTCGCCTTTTCCAAGCGGCGTCTCTTTGCCGAAAGTCTCTCCTGCGACGGGACGGCGTCCGTCCTTGCAATGCACCGAACGGACCAATCGCCCGAGACGGTCAAGAAATTCCTTCGGATCGGTCTGATTATACATGAGAAGATTCGCGGGATCAAAGTTGATTGCGGCATTCGGCATGGCCAAATCCGCGAGAGTGCGCTCCAGCGTCGCGGCCGATTCCGGCCCGGTTTCAAATGAAAAAATCATTCCGTCTTCTCCGGCCAGATAACAGAATTCCCGCAGATCGGCAATCCATTTTTGATAGCAAGGGGTCTCGAAATCCGGAAAATGTCCGGCATGACAGACGCAATAACTGGCTCCGAAGCGTTTCGCCCAGCGCATCTGACGGACCGCCTGAAGCATCCGCCCGGTGCGATGTTTCTCCGGCGTGATGCCGCATTCGTCCGGCGTCCATTTCTGTCCCGCGAAGGAAAAAAAGATCGTGGGAACACTCAGATGATTTTTCGCAAGGGCCTCGGAAAGCATCTCTGTTTTTCTTCTGCCCGCTTCTCCGTGCATATAGTCATCGTAAATCCGGCAGAGCTGGCAGCATTCCATCCCAGCCTCGCGCAGGAAATCCAGACGCGACAGCTCAACCTCGTCCAGACGAATCATGGTTCCGATCGGGAGAAACTCTTCATTCGACATGGAATTCATCCTTTTTTCAGAATTAGTAACGCGTGACACCTTTTCTTTTCCAAAGGTACTCTTCCCTTGCGAAAAAATCAAGCGGTTCCATGCAATTTTCTCCAAAAAAACGTATTGTCCGTGTTTGGCCGCGAAGAATTTCAAGGGAATTTTCCCGTCTGAATATGATGGATTAACCCGAATGGATTACATAAATGCATTATATTTCTCATACTGAATTTGTGAAAAAAAATGTAATAAAAATTGTAAAGTCTTGCCCGGTGTAGTATTTTATATTCAATGGGGTAAAAAAAGGCATCAGCGTTGGTCCTGACAAAGGACAGATAACCGATGCTCGGTGCGAAAAACTTTCACGTCAAAATGGTCATTTAACGGGAGGGATAGAGATGGTTCGAAAATGGGTTATACTTTTGGCAGTATTCATGATGGCGGGCACATCGGAGCTGACCGCAAATCCGGTGTTCGGACCGGTGCAACCGTGGGACGTGGTCTTCCCGGTCCCGCAAGCCAACGGGACGATTGCGCTGCAAAAACATACAGTAGCAACCCAGATGGTTCAGTGGATCGCCCCGAAGCCGGTCGGACGAAATGCCTATGGACAGATCATTTATCAGAATCAACGATTCCAAGCCCGGTATATCATTCAAATTTTTGCCGTTCCGGTCGGTTATGATCCGCAGGGGAAAGTGATGTTCCGGCTATATCCCTGCACGATCGGGATTGTCGGCAACAACGGAGTTGCTATTGCCACCATTCCGAATCCGCCCATTCCAAAGCTGGAACCGATCGTTTTTGCTCCGCCTCCGCCGCAGCACGCCAACGTGTATCAGCAAAGCAATGCCGGATATGGAAATCTGCCGCCTCTGGATACTTCGTTGGACTATCGAACCATGATCAATAACAATACCGAGTCAATCGCCGATTTTAACCAGAAATTGAACGGGATGCTCTCATCGGTCAATACCTCAGCAGCCACAGCCACGCCCACGTCGTACGGCGACAACTACTCGCTAAGCAATTTCAATAAAATGCTCAACGACAACCTCGCCCGTGCGCAGTCGGTCGCCTCCGACCCGGTTGCCGCCCGGCAAATGGCTCAACAGTGGGAAAGCGTCGGAAATATTGCCGGGAGCATGGCGAACTCATATAAACTCCAAGGCGAGAGTGACGAGCGTACCAGAACCCTGCAGCGGCAAGTCGAAATAAATGAAACCGATAACGCAATACGCCGTGTCCAAAATTCACGCTGAAGAGAAATGTCAAAAATTCCAGGCGGCAACGCTCTGAAGCTGAATGCCATTCGGCTTCAGAAATTGTCTGCGCGTGGGAAATGCTTCCGTTCCGGATGTCGCTTTTGAAGACTGTCACTGATTCTGCGGTGTTCTGCAATTGAGTCATTTTCACATTGCCATCGAAAAGAGAATATTCGTTCGCTGACCGCATCAATTTTGCTGATTCGGATTTTGGGTGAACAGCGGATGATCTCCGCCTGTCTGCAGGTGAATCCGAAACCACGTTCCAAAGACCCCGTTCTTTGAATTCGGAGCCATCTGCACAAACATAATTTCTGCTCGGACAGACGTCCCGGAATTGCCGATGCACAAAACCTTCAGCCCATTCAGAATCGTCAAAGATGTTTGATTTTAACAATTCAAATGTAAAAAAAGAAAATAGAAAAAGAGATTTTTCATTTGCGCATGTTATATTGAGGAAACGGTGGAACGGAATGAAAAAGCATGCGACCTGAAATCAATATGGCAGCGATGGATATTTATATGAAGCAGATTCATTTTCTGAATGTGGTTCCATTCTTTACGGATGACCCGGACTATATGGCGGCGCAGGCCCTCCGGATTGCGGATGAAGTCGGGCTGAAAAACGTTACTTTCAGTATCAGTTTGCACCCACAGGGAACTCCCGCAAAAGTTCGCGCCGACCGTATGTCCGAGGCTTTTGCCGAAGTCAGGCGGAAACTTGCCCGCCGCGAAGATATCCGCTGCGGCATCCTGATTCAGAGCATCATGGGACATGGCTGGAGCGGTCCGGTTCCCCTTACGCTGGAACCCTGGGAGCATACGGTGCAGAACGATTCCCGGCGTTCCTCGCGGCAATGTTCGCTGGACGGCGGATTCCGCAGCTATATCTGCGAGGCGATCGGAAATCTGGCAAAATCGAAACCCGCGTTCTTTCTGGTGGACGATGACTTCTGCAGCACCAAAAACGGAGAATGCTATTGCGATCTCCACATGGCCGAATACAATAAACGCCTGGGACGCGAATGGAAACGGGAAGAGCTGCTGGCTCACATGAAGAAGGCTTCACCGTCCGATCCGGTCGTTCAAACCGTGACGGCGGTGCTCGACGAGGGGATCGTCTCCTTTGCCAAAGAAATCCGCGCAACCATCGACCGTTTTGATCCCGCCATCCGTTGCGGCATGTGCTTTCCCGGCTACGGCACCTACAGCGTGGAAAAAGTCACGCTGGCTCTTGCCGGAAATACCGAACCCTTCCTGCGGATCGCCTGCGCGATGTACTGCGGACAAAAGCCGGAGGCGCTGGTCCATGTCGCCCGCACCATCGCAATCCGGAAAATGGCCGCGACAAAAATCAGGGACCTGATCGCGGAATCGGACACCTTCCCGCAAAACCTTTACAGCATGGGTTCCATGGCGCTCAATGCCCACATCACGTTCGGCCTCCTGAACGGGATGAACGGCAGCAAACTCTGGAACACTTCGATGCAGGACAAGCGTCCGGAATCGGGCCGCGCATACGAAAGGATCATCAAAAAGAACATGGGCCGCTACCAGACCCTCCTCGACACGGTGGACGGCATCGAATGGCTGGGCCCCGAAGTCCCTGTCAGCGAGATCCGACGTGACTATCATCCGTTCCATGCCGCCGCCATGTATGTCTTCGATGATTTCGGCATTTCGCAGGCCGGTGTTTTCGGAATCCCCTATCAATACGGACAGAACTCCGGAAAACGCACCCGCATGCTCGCCGGCAACAGCGTTGACAAATTCACGGATGAAGAAATCCGGGAATTCTTCCGGGGCAATCTCCTGCTGGACGGCGCCGCTGTTCTCAAGCTGGCATCCAGAGGATTTTCTCCGCTGATGGGAGTCGTCCTTGGCAGCGATCCGGAATACTTCTTCACAGCGGAAATTTCAAATACCACAGGACGGCGCACCACCTTCATGAGCTCCTCCGGACTCCCGCAAATCAATCCGGGCAAAGGCGCCATCGAAGTCACAACGCTGTATAATGAGACTCAGAAATTCACCACCGGATGCGTCCGGGCCGGGGCGGGATTGACGTTCTTCACCAATGAACTGGGAGGACGCGTCGCCTGTTTCGTTTACCGGATAGAGCTTCCCTTCCATCAGGTCCGGATTCTTGGACGCCGCGAACTGCTGATCGAAGCTCTTGATTTTCTCGAAGACGGACGCCTTCCCGGCCTTGCGGTCAATCCGCAGGACATCCTGTTCCGATGCGGCAAGTGCAAGGACGGATCGATGCTGGCTGTCGCGTTCGACCTCAATATGGACCCGGTCGAAGGACTCGAACTGCGTTTCCGCGAAACCCCGAAAATCATAGAACAGCTGATGCCGGACGGTTCCTGGAAAACCGTGGATTTTTCCAGCGGAGAGAAAGGCTTTGTCACGCTGAATGTGACGCTGGTCGTCTATGAACCCGGGATTTTCCGGATTCGCTGAAAATTTATCCCGTTTCCCATTCATTTCATTCTCCCCATGCCCGGCATTGAAACCCGGCATGGAGAGTTTTTCTTCTTCGAAAAATAAGGTCTCTGCTTCAGGGCAGACGATCCCGAGGTATTTCGCCGACCTGACACGGCTTGCAGGCAAGCCTGCCAGTAAGCCACCCCGGGAGGCGAGGCATTTAGCCCGAGGAAAAATAAAGTTCAGTATCACTCCTTCACGAGGAAAGTGTCCTGAGAGGAGTTGCATTTCAATTCCGGGGCATACGCGCCTTTGCCCGAGGCGGGCAAAGCCAGATAGGCTCCCGGAATCTGGGCGCGGAGACGGTAGAAGACATTTCCCTGACCGCGCGCGAGGCTCCGCACAAAGAAACGCGCCTCCCTTTCCCGGTATTCGCAATAAACCGGACTCCGCCAGTTCCAGCGATAGCCGCTGACAGGGGAAACGTATTCAAAACCGGCGGGCAGAGGATCGGTCATCACGACGTAATCATAATCGTTCTTCGCCTCGGAAATGAGTTCGACCTCCACCAGATCGCCGGGAACGAGCGACGAAATGTCCGTGAGAGCGACTCGCTGATACTTTTCCACGCCGATCCGCTGCACACTGCCGCGCGTTCCGACAGCGGACACTTCGGCCTTTTCCGGGACCAGCTTGTAATATCTGCGCTGGATTTTCATTTCCAGTCCGGCAGGCTTGATTTCGTCCTCCAGCGTGAAATAGTTCAGCATGAGGTTAAAGTAAGCCGCTCCTTTTCCGATGAATTCAAGAGTGATGCTGTGACGTCCGGCGGTCAGTTCCTTTGCCCCGAGAGCCAGGCCGAAATCGCCGCTCCACATATTGGCCCGGTCGATCCGGAAGGAACGGATTTCACGTCCGTCGAAACGGACCGTGACCATTCCGTCTGGCGCGCCTTCGCCGCTGACATTGATGTATGCGGCCAGCGCGCGCACCACGGCGCCGACCGAACGGGTCGAGTTGCGCCACGGGGAGTTGCGGACGTTCGCCGTCAGGTACGACGCCAGCTTGCGGCAGACGGGACTTTCCGGCTCATCCGCCAGAAGGAGGGTCAGGTAAGCGGCATTGGTCTCGTTCTCGTTGCCGTACCAGAAGAAGCAGCACCACGAGGGAATATTGAGGTAAGCCGTGCCGTTTTCATCGTCCACCTTCAGGAATTGCGTCAGGTTGCGTCTCGCCATATCCCGTTCCGGGGTTTTGGCGGGCAGCGCGAGCGCGAGCATGGACAGCCCGTACGGCGCGAGCGTCGTACGCCGTTCGTAGATCAGTTTCTCGAATGTCGCATTCCGTTTGCCGCCTTTGGCGAGGACCTTGAGGACAAGAGCGTCGGTGTTGGAAACGCTCTTGTGCTGCTGAATCTCGGGAATCCGGACTTCCGCATGAGCCGTCAGCCAGTTCAGGCCGCGTTCGATGAGGCTGGCATTGAAGGGCGTCCCGCCGTCGCCGCGGAGATCGAGCAGGGCGTCGACCACATACGCGGTGGTATCCGGCCACGACACTTCGCCGTAGCCGGAGAACCAGCCCCAGCCGCCGTCAGCATTAACCATGCTTTCGATCATCTTGAGGCTGTCGGCCGTGATCTTCGCAAACTGAGCAGGTGTAAACGAGGGCGCCGAATCGCGGTTTGCCAGATAATCCTTGAAGAGTTCATTTCGGGAACCCGCCTTGAGTTTGAGGTCTTCGAAATTGACGTTCAGCTTTTTCAAGGCCGCGCGGGCCGCTGTCGCGGGGACGAAGCGGTTGACCACGCCGAACACATCCTTGGAATCGTCCGCCGCCAGATACGGAAGGAGATCGACCATGGCATGGGCGGCTCCGGGCGAGAGATTCAGGGTCAGGAAAGTGGTTTCGGCCTTGCATTTTTCCGGAATCACCAGAGCCACGGAAGCCTTCGGGACATCCGGAGCCAGACGTCCGCAATGGTTGACCTGTTTGTCGATGCCCCGGACCGTAACCGGCAATTTGAGCTCGAGAGCGTCGGATTGTCCGTCCGCGACGGCGCGGAGCGTGAATTTGGCTTCGCCCGGCTCCAGCGCGGTGATCGGGAAGGCGACCGTCCCGTGTTCCCCGGGCTCGATCCGGAGGGTCGCCGCCGTCTTCCCGGCGGAAACCGATTTTCCTTCGACTCCGAGCGTAATTTCCGCCGTGAAAGCCTTCTTCGTGTAGTTGTGGATATTGGCGATGGCGGTGGAGCGGTCGCCCTGCACCAGGAAGCGCGGAAGTTCCAGACGCGCGATCATGTCCTTGCTCACGACGATCTCGCTTTCCCCCTGCCCCACGCGGGTATCCGGAGTCAGACTCCAGACCCGGATTTTCCATGTGGTCAGGTTGTCCGGAACGGGAATTTCCAGCGTGGTTTTTCCGTCCGGACCGAGAGTGCGCTGTCCGATCCAGAAGGCGCGGTCAAGGAAATCCGAACGGACAAAACCGCCTTCATCCGGAGCGGCTCCTCCGCCCGCGGCATCCGCCGACATGGACGACAAACTTTCTTTTGATTTGAAGTTCATTTCTTTTCTGGCGTCCATCTTCGGCGCGGCGGCAGGAGAGAATTCCGCCATACGTGAAAAAGAGTTGCCGCGGAAGGCTCTCGTCCTGCCCATTGAGTTGAATCCATAATCGAAAATACCAAGATCGGGGAGATAGCCGGCGAAAGAACCGAGAATCTCATCCAGGTTGGTCTGGGCGGATTGGTTGGGATAACGCTTCCAGCCCCAGAAGAATTGGGCGATGGCGGGAACCGCGTTCGGGGCGATAGCCTCCAGCGACTTGTCATACACGGTGAGCGTGAATGCGCCCGAAACGCCCTTGCCGGAAGAATCGGTGACCGTCAGGGTCACGGGCACCTTCGAGCGCGGAGCGGCTTTGTCCTTCGGAACGTCCACACTGACATTGAGCATTTTGGTTTCCGGCGGAAGAATGATTTCGCGTTCCACGCGGTGGAGCTTGCCGCCGCGCACGGTCAGGACCGTCACAAACGTGTTCGGCTGGTCGCCTTTGTCCAGCGGAAGCGAGACCATCGTGGAATAGCCTTTCGCCTGAATGAATTCGACCTCCGTTTTCCGGGAGGAGCGTTTGAATACATAGAGGAACGCGCCCGGTTCGCGCGTGGAAATCAGCAGGGAGGCGGTTTCACCCGGACGGTATTCGCCCTTGTCGCTGGTGATCTCGAGCGGGAGTTCGGAGAAAAGCCCTTCCGGAACGGCCTCGCCTCGCACGAAAAGGACCGACGAAGTTTCGTTCTTTGCCCGGTTCTGCGCGGTGACTTCGGCATGAAGTTCATAGACGCCCGGCTCCTTCACGGTAAAACGCGGACGGTCCGGACCGTCGAGCTTGAAGGAGAGGCTCTTGAGCGCGCTTCCCACCCGGGCCGGGGCGCCGTCGCGTCCGATCGTGCGGCGGAAAAGGGACAGACGGCAGAAGCCGGAAACCGGTTTCCCGTCGGGGGTGAAGGCGGAGACTTGCGGTTCGATCACCTCGTCCGTGCGGTAGAAGCCGTACCGCTGGCGGATGAAAACCGTGAAGGGATTGGCGGCGGCGATCACGTCGCCGGAACCGGTGACCACGCGGTTTGTGCTGTCGGAAAGTTCCGCCGTAATGGTATAGGAGAAGTCAAGTTTTCCGAACCGTTTGAGGGCGTCGGAGGTATCGACCGTGATCGAAAGACGGCCCTCGGCGTCGGTCAGCCCGCTGCCATTGACGACCAGTTCGCTCCCGAAGTTGACCGTGCGGAACCAGAACGTCCGGACCGCGGAGGAGCAGAGCCAGTATCCCTTGCCGTAGAGCCAGTCGAACGGAGCCGAGAAAGGAAACAACGCCTGTTTTTCCTCTCTGGTGACTTTATATTTGACGGGCGCGTTCACAACCGGCGCGCCGAAATAATACCTGCCGGTAATCGTTGCGGTAAAGGTCTCGCCGAGGGTGACCGGCTCCTTCGGGGCGTCCACGGTCACTTCGTATTCGGGTTTCTTGTATTCCTCGACCCGGAACACGGCGGAACCAGACGGATCGTTTCCCTCGATTCTGTATTGGCCCAACTGGGCGTCGACGGGCAGCTTGAATTCTCCGGAACACGCCAGTGTTTCGGGGTCCACCTTCAGGGAGGACTCAAAGACTTTTCCGCCGCGCGGCGCGTAAACCTTCACGGAATATTCCTTGCTGTCCGTCAAAATCGGTTTCCCGTAGGAAGGAGTCCGCAGATATCCGGTGAATGCCACGGTATCGCCGGGCTTGTAAACCGGACGGTCCGGAATGAAGAAGGTGCGCGGATGGTCGGGGAAACGGCCAGCTTGCCATTTGCCATGGACGTCCCAGGCTTCGAGCAAGGCGAAACGCCCCTTGTCGCGGCTGGCCAGCAGCCAGCGCGCGTTGGAATATTTGCCTGTCGGAGGAATCAGCACATAACCGTTGGCGTCGGTGGTGAATTTTTCCAGGACCGTTTCGATTTTGACCTTGCCGCCGAACGCCTTGACTTCTTCCGGTGTGTTGGCGTAGTGATGAATGAACCCGTACAGGGTGAGCTCGCGTCCGGGAAGCGGGGCGCCGGTCATGGGATCGGTCAGCATGACGGCAGTACCGCCCGCGGTGCGAAAGAGGTTGAGGGCCTCGTTCGTGATCCAGACCAACGTCTTGGTTTCCTGTCCGCCGTCGAACAGGGCGGAGACGATGTATGCGCCGGGCGCTTTCACGGGAATCGTGAGAAATTCGGAGGTGACGTAATGTTTCGGAAGGGGTTTGAGCGGGACTTCATATTTCAGGATTTCGCGTCCCTGCACCGAACTCCACGGAGGTTTGTTCATGTAATCGACGAAGCCGTAGAGATTGTAGGGAAAACTCTCCGTGTTGACTCTGGAAAGGCCTTTGACGAATTCATCGAATATGGCCTCGGCGTCCATCTGCCGGACGCTGAGGATTACGCTTGAGGCGTTGCGGAACTTGAGTTCCAGACGCGGTTCCGCGCCCTGCGGGGAAATGGAATGGGTGGCAAAAGTTCCATAGTTGCCGGTGATTTCCCGGATCAGGTTTTCGGCAGTGGAATCGTCGGGCGATTTCTTGAGCTGAAGCTTGAGTTCCTTCACCGCGTTGTCCAACTGCATCCGCGCGATATAAATGGAGGCAAGGGCGTGATAGTCTCCGTTTTCGCGATACAGCCGGATATAGTTCTGGTCGTCGGGGAGCGTCAGTTTGCGGACGCCGTCCGCGAGCTGGGCAACGGTCTCGTTGTCACGCAGAGAATTGAGGTAGTCAAGGAAGACGGGAGACTGGTAATACTGCTGTCTGATGTAATGGTCCACACGGGAGAAATCGAATTCCCCCGCGAGGAAATCCGCCAGAGCGTCCCTGGCTTCGGCCGAACCGTCCGCAATGGCGCGGTCATACGCGTAACGCATCCGTTCGCCATCGCTTCCGGCATCCCGGAAGGAAACGGGCGCGCGGTAATAGACGGGCGAAGAGTCCGGATTCACCGGCGGACGGGAATAGGAGGCGTTGCCCCCTCGGTCGTAGTCGGGCAGACGCGAGAGGTCGGTCAGTTCCTGAAGCCGCCAGGACTGCCCCAAGGGATGAGAGTACCCAATCACCCGTCCCAAATTGAGATAAAACTTTTTCCGGAGCGGTTTGTCGGCTTTGTCCGCCTTGTCCATGGCATTCACGAGAAGACGCAATATACGGACGCAGTCCCTTTCCTTACAGTTCACAGGCTCTCCGGCATATCCGCGGGGGGTTCCGCGGGTAAAACGGTCGCCGATCTTGTAACCGTAGCTGAATGATCCGGGAGAAATGACTGAGAGCAGAGGAACATTGTCCGCGTGGCGGGATTCGATCAGATCGATCAATTCGTCATATTTCTCAAAAGTCTGAAGTCCACGGATCGACTGCAGCGCCTCCTGATAGACTTCCGCCGCCCGCGGGTCCTGCGATCCTTTCGGAAGTTCCTTCAAAAAACGGATGGCGGCTTCATATGCCTCCTTGTAATTGCCGTCCCGGGTGTCTTTGGCAATGGACGCCCGAGCCCGCCCCTGCCCGAAGGAGGCGGATGAAAAAAGGAAAAGCGCCGAAACGATCAGTATGGAATGAAGGATGTGCCGCATGATGAGACTCCCCGCCTGTTGGATTTCCGTTATTTCCTTACCTGTAGCACGGGAAACGGAAAATGCAACAGACGAAACGGAGAGGCTCCGTAAAATCCTGAAGGGAACCGGAAAGGGAAATGGCCCGGAAACGGCTCAGGTGCCGCGGCAGACGATCAGCTCCGTGCGGATGGCCGAATGGAACGGGGCGCGTTTCTCGGCATAGCCGTCCATGAGCCAGCGCTGGGATTCCAGATACAGTTTTTCGTTCTGCTGACGCATCATGGCGATGCCGTCGTATTTGATGAGTTCCGGGAGGAAATCGTAAGAGAGCAGGAAGTAGTCGCGTCCGGGAGTCATGTTGTACATGTGTCCGCAGGTCACGAGGGGAACCGTGAGGGAGGAGTCGAGGACGACGATTCCGCGCGGGGGTTTTCCGGAGGCGAAAAGACGGCTTCCGGTCTCGGAGAGTTCGGCGGGAAAGTCGCGGAACGAACGCACATGGATGCGGTCTCCGGTCAGCTTTGCGCCCATGTCGGCGGCGATCTCGTAGAAGGCGATCAGGCGTTCGGAAAGGTAGGGCATGGCAAGATCGGCCTTGCGGGAAACGAGCGCGCATTCGCGTCCGGCCTCGTTCATCAGCCAGTTCATCCCCTCGCGGATGCTCGCGGAAGTGTCGGTTCCGGCGTAGTTGTAGTGACGGTAGATCCGGTTGATGAGAAGCTGGGGCACGCCGGAGCGTTCCAGATGCGACATCAGCCACATGGATTCGATTCCGGGAGTGACCCAGATGAGGGCGGCGCCCGGATGGGAAACGGTGTCGGTGTTTCTGAGCAGGTCGCTTTCGCGGATCGTGCGGACGTTGATCTTGGATTCAAGGCTCGGGAAGAACATTTCGCGGATCGCGCGTTCGGACTGCTCGTGAAAGAAACCGGAAACGATGAAGAGCTCGGTAGGGCTGGAAGACGTCTTATAGGAGGAGGCCACGCGAGTCGTTCCGCCCTGGTTGGAAACCAGACACCCCTTGAGTTTGAGCGCGGAAATCGCCCGCTCCACGGTGTTGCGCGAACACTTGTACTTCCGGCAGAGCTGATTGCGGGACGGAATCGCCTCGCCCGGCAGAAAGCGTCCCGAGCTCAGATCGCTCAAAATCATGTCCTGAAGCATTTGCGATTTATTCATTCAGATCTCCCGTGTCCATGCTGTAAAAGCGTACAAGTGAAACAGGTATAGTTTACCATGTTTCATAGGAATATCAAGGTTCCGAACCGCAAAAAAGAGGAAAAGAAGACAAGTTTTCCGGGAAAACCGCACCGAAATGATTTGCAGGCGCATGAATGCAGGGATAAGTTATAGGACAATCCCAAAGAATGATTTCGGCGGCTTTTGCAACTTACAGAATCCGAAAGGAGCACCGGACCGGATGAAAAAGCTGAAGATCGGAGTGATCGGAGTCGGCGGCATGGGAAGCGCCCATGTTAAGAGCATCTCCGAACTCGATAATTGCGCTGTGACTTCCGTATGCGACATCAACCCCGCGAAACTCGAAGTCCATCGGGACAAATTCGCCTGTTTTGACAGCAACGAAGAGTTTTTCAGGAAAGCGGACGTCGAATCCGTCATCATCGCAACCCCTCACTATTTTCATGTCCCCCTCGCACTCCGAGCCATCGAACGCGGCCTCCATGTGATCGTGGAAAAGCCCGTCGCTGTCCAGAAATCCGAAGCGGAAAAGCTCGTGAAGGCCTCCGCCGAACACACGGAACTGAAAATCGCCGCCATGTTCAACCAGCGCACGAACGGCTCCCACAAGAAAATCAAGGACCTGATCGACCGCGGCGAACTCGGAAAAATCATGCGAGTGAACTGGATCATCACGGACTGGTTCCGCTCCCAGCAGTACTACGACTCCGGCGACTGGCGCGCCAGCTGGCGCGGCGAAGGCGGCGGAGTCCTCATCAACCAGTGCCCGCACCAGCTCGACCTGATGCAGTGGTTCTTCGGAATGCCCTCGAAAGTGACCGCCTTCATGTCCTTCGGGAAATACCATGACATCGAGGTCGAGGACGACGTCACCGCGTATCTGGAATACCCGAACGGCGCCACGGGCGTATTCATCGCCTCCACCGGGGAAGCCCCCGGCACCAACCGCCTGGAGATTACGGCCGAACGCGGACGCCTCGTCTTCGAAGGCGGCGCACTTACCTTCATCCGGACACAGGAGTCCGTTCCGGAATTCGTCAGAACGACGAAAAGTGCTTTCGGGACGCCCGATGTCTGGAATGTAAGCATCCCGACGGGCCCCTTCAATCCGAATCCGCACAAGCTGATCATTGAAAACCATGCGAACGCAGTCCTGAACGGAACGCCCCTGATTGCGCCGGCGGCGGAAGGCATCCGCGGCCTCGAACTCGGCAACTCCATGCTCCTCTCCCATCTCACAGGAAAAACGGTCTCGCTGCCGATCGATTCGGCGGAATTCGATACCCGCCTCCGGAAGCTGATCGACTCCTCCCGTTATGTCAAGAAGGAAGTCGTTTCCGGCGGAAACGAAGGTTTTATGAACTCATTCGGAACGAAATCATAAGGAATTTGGTTATGAAGGAAATCAAGTGCGGAATTATCGGGAGCGGAGTCATCGCTCCGGTTCATCTGGAAAGCTACCGGAAAGTCCCCGGCGTCACGGTCCAGTATCTCTGCGACCTCGTTCCCGGCAAGGCGCAGGCCATGGCGGAAAAATACGGCGTCCCGCGGGCCTGTCTCGATTACCGTGACATCCTCAACGATCCCGAAATCGACTGCGTGAGTGTCTGCACCGACCATGCCAGCCACGGACAGATCGTCGCGGACGCCCTCGACAAGGGCAAACACGTGATCTGCGAAAAATGCCTGACCGCCACGGACGCCCAGCTCGAAATCGCGCTGGCCGCCCACAAACGCAACCAGAAACTCGTCTTCGCCGGCGTCTTCCAGCATCGCTTTGAACCTGCCAACATCCTCCTCCGCCAGATGCTCCGCGACGGTCAGTTCGGCACTCTCCTCACCGCCTCCCTCAACGTCGCCTGCCTCCGCACCGATGAATATTACAACAGCGATCCCTGGCGCGGCACCTGGTCTCAGGAAGGCGGAAGCGTCCTCATCAATCAGGCGGTCCATCATTTCGACCTCCTCCGTTACTTCCTCGGCGACATCGATTCCGTCTGCGCCTCCTATTCCAATCTCGTTCACCAGAAAACCATCGAAACGGAAGACACGATCAACGCCATCTTCAAATTCAAGAACGGCATGCACGTGACCTTCTGCGCCACCTCCGGCAGTTTCGCGGTTCCGTGGAGAAGCGGATACTTCTTCACCGGCACCAAAGGCTATCTGGAATATTCCGAGTTCAAGCCCGTCTTCTGGAAATTCCTCGATGAAACCCTGACCGGAGAACTCGGAAAGAAATTCGCCGAATGCGAGGAATCCAAGACCATTCAGGCTGGCAAGAATTATTACGGCACAGGCCACCCCGCCCAGATCGCGGATTTCATCGACGCGATCCGCAGCGGACGCACCCCGTTCGTCACCGGCGAGGAATCCGGCGAAACCGCCCGCGCGGTCCACGCCTGCTACGAGTCCGCAAGATCGGGAAAATGGGTTCAACTTTGATTCAACAAAGCGAGGTAGAAAAATGTTCCTGACAGGTTTTGCCGACGAGGCTTCCCACGATCTCAAGAAACAGATCGGCGCCACCCGTGAGCTGGGCTGGAAATTCATCGAGGCCCGTTTCATCGGGGAAAAATTTCTCGGCTTCCTGACCGATGAGGAATTTGAAAAGGCGCTGGAAACCATTTCCGGCTCCGGCGTCACGTTCAACTGCTACGGCAGCGGCGTCGCCAACTGGAGCAAGGCGCCCCGTTCGGACGAGGATTTCGCCGTCACGAAAAACGAACTCCTCACCTCCATCCCCCGGATGCAGAAACTCGGGATCAAACTCCTCCGCGGCATGAGCTTCAAACTCACCGGAGACGAGCAGTTCGACAGCCCCGAACTCGAAAAAATCATCTTCCGCAAGGTCAGTGAGCTCGTCAGGATCTGCGCCGATGCCGGAATCATCTACGGACACGAAAACTGCATGAATTACGGCGGACAGTCCCATCTCCACACCCTCCGCCTCCTCGACAACATCAAGTCCGACAATTTCAAACTGATCTTCGATACCGGCAATCCGATTTTCACCTACCGCCGCATCGGACAGCCCCCCTATTCCCTCCAGAGCACACGCGAATTCTATGAAAACGTCCGCGAATTCATCTACTACGTCCACATCAAGGACGCCGTGAGCACGATCAAGCCGGACGGCGGCGTCCAGACCACCTTCAAATTCGCGGGAGAAGGCAACGGCGACA
>CAZORN010000028.1:0-3390 GCA_964581935.1 uncultured Victivallales bacterium | reverse complement strand
CCGGACGGCGGCGTCCAGACCACCTTCAAATTCGCGGGAGAAGGCAACGGCGACATCCCCTGGATCATGACCGACCTCTTCAAGCGCGGCTACGACGGCGGATTCTCCATCGAACCCCATGTCGCCACGGTGTTCCATGCGAACGACAACCCCGAGGATTCCGAGCTTCAGGCACGCCGCAAGTATGAAACCTACATCGAATACGGCCGCCGTTTCGAGGCGCTCGTCAGGAAATGCCGTCAGGAAGCCGGACTCCCGGCGGACTGGGCAAAATAACCTCTTCCCTCCGCCCGGATTCTTTCAGACTTCGGGCGGAGCGTGTGCGGCGCGGTATTCCTTCGGCGACATTCCGGCTTCCCGGTGAAACACCCTGTGGAAGTATTCGACCGACTGGAATCCGCACCGCAGCGCAACCGTTTCGACCGTGAAACAGGAATAGCGCAGAAGCTGTTTTGCCGCCTCCAGCCGTCTCTCCCGCAGAAGCGCCGTGAATCCTTTCCCGAACAGCTTCCGGATCTTTTCCGACGCACGGGCCGGGCTCAGCGACAGCATTGACGCAACATCGTCCAGCCCCTTGTTCCTGGAAAAATTCGTATCCAGGAACGCCTGGACCGTTTCCTTTTCCGTAGACGGCAAAACAGGACGCTGGAACGCCAGCCGGGCAATCTCCAGCGAAATCAGTTCTCCATACGCGTAAAAGGCATCCGGCGGATTCGGAACCTTTGCCAGACGCGCGGCATTCCGCGGCCTCTGAAAAATTTTCGGCGAGGTCAACTCGACCTTCTCCTCCGCGAAAGCGTAGGGGCCCGCGAAGACGCATCCCAGCAGACGATGTTCCAGAAGGACCGGAAACACCGCTTCCGTCATCCCGCACGGACAATGTTTCAGGAACGGACGCGCCCCTTTCGCGAGAAGAGACTGCACGTCGTTGCGGTCAAACGAAAAACAGACTTTCTCCAGACGCGGATTGTTTTTTTTGAGTCCCGTGCAGAACGGGTTCAGATGATACATCGGCAGGATGTCCTTCGGCAATCGCCCCGTATAATCATGAAGACACAATCGACAGCCGAACTCTTTTTCAAACGCGCCGATGGCTTTCAGCAATATGGATTGTTCTCTCATCTTTCCCTCTTTTTCATAAAAATACACCGAAACGGCAAAAAAGTCCATACTTTTTCCGGAAAAAGAGTTTATATTTATTGCAGGGAGCAAATTCCGTATTCGTACGGATACAGTCATAAAACAGGAGAAGAATCATGGCTTCGATTCGTTACAGGCTCGAAAAGGAAATTCCGGTGCTGGCGGAAACGGATGTGCTGGTGGTCGGCGGCGGTCCCGGCGGACTGGGCGCGGCGGTCATGGCGGCCCGGCAGGGCGTCAAGGTCGTCCTCGCGGAACGTTACGGATGCATGGGCGGCATGGCCTCCTTCGGGGAAGTCTCGCCTTTCATGGGAAACCATGTGGACAAAGCCACGCTGGACCGTCCCGTATTCGCCGAATGGTGCCGCAAACTCTGGGAGTATCTGCCTGAAAAGGATCGTCTGGCCAGGCCTTTCGACGAAAACATCATGCCCGGCACACGCATCTCCAAGGATGCCGCCATGCTCGCCATGGAAGACCTTCTTCTGGAAGCCGGAGTGAAAATCCTGTATCATCACACGCTGGTCGATGTTGTCAAGGACGGAAACCGGATCGAGGCCGCCCTGTTCCAGTCCAAGTCCGGACTCGGCGCCATCCGTGCGAAAATCTACGTCGACTCCACCGGCGACGGCGACCTGGCCGCGCTGAGCGGATGTCCTTGCGAATTCGGCAACGAAGACGGCTTCTGCCAGCCCATGACCACCTGTTTCAAGCTCAGCGGCGTGGACCGCTCCCGGATGCCCGACCGCGCCGGCATCAATGCGCTTTACGATCAGGCCAAAGCCGACGGCGAAATCCACTGTCTGCGGGAAAACGTGCTCTGGTTCCTGACCGACGAAGAGGACGTGATCCACTTCAACACCACACGGATCGTGAAGAAAAGCGGCATCAACGGAATGGAACTGTCCGAAGCCGAAATCGAAGGCCGCCGCCAGATCCGCGAATACCTGACGTTCCTCCGGAAACACGTCCCGGGATTCGAACAGGCGCGTCTCCATTCCATCGCCCACCATATCGGCATCCGCGAGACCCGCCGCGTGAAGGGAATCGTTTTCCAGACAACCGAAGATTTCCTCCGCGCCGCCAAATTCGAGGACGGCATCGCAAAGGCTTCCTATCCGATCGACATCCACAATCCCTCCGGAAGCGGCACGGTCATCAAGACCCTGCCCCCGAACGACTGGTATGAAATCCGCTACGGAGCCCTCGTTCCGATGAACTCCGACAATCTTCTGGTGGGCTGCCGCGCCATCTCCCTTGACCACGCCCTCCACAGCAGTGCGCGAGTCATGCCTCCGGTCTGCTCGATCGGCCAGGCGGCCGGAATGGCCGCGGCCATGAGCATACGCAAAGGATGCCGCCCGGCGGAACTCTCCGGCGTGGAAGTCCGCGCGAATCTCAAGAAAGCGGGCGCAAGACTCTGACAATAACGCACCCCATAAAATACGGACCGCCTGTTTCGGCGTCCGTATTTTTTTTTGCTCACGGCACGAGCGAGAAGACAGGACGCGGGGATCGGCCCGGAATCAGGCTCCAGCTGTCGATGTCCAGCTCCAGCGTCAGGATCGTGGCGGGCTTGAAAAACGGAACATTCGACGGCGAAAGAGTGAACGCCAGTTCCGTCACATCTGGATTGTGCCCCACCAGCATCACATTGTGCAAGGCGGGATCCAGATTTTCCAGAAGGGCCAGAAGGTCGCGGCTGCCCGCGCAATAGATGGACCGGTCCGTCATGACCGCTTCCGCCGCGATTCCGAACACCTCCGCAATGATCCGGGCGGTTTCCAGCGTGCGCGCCGCGGGACTGGACAGAATCAGGTCCGGCACGGCAATGACGCTCCGCGCCTTTTCGGCAGCCAGGCGGGCTTCTTCCCGGCCGGGCTCAGTAAGAACTCTTTCATAGTCGGTTTGCCGCATCAGGTGTTCCGCGTGCGCATGACGGACAATGGACAGCTGTTTCATCCGGAAAATTCTCCCGATTGCTTAGGATGCTCCCGAATATATCCCCGCTGTTTCTCGAAATCAAGCGCGCCCTCCGGAAAACTCAATGTTAATTTCTAACATTTTTTTACGCCGCGGAAATTGTTTTTTCGCCGGGATCCTGTATACTTAACGGGAAGTCAAAAAACAACCGGGAGGATTGCATGTATAACATTTCGGACTATCTGAAGAATGGAATTTCCGACGACGAGGGCATCCGGGCCTGTCTGGACGCCGCCGCGGGCGAACCGGAGCGGACGATCGTTTTTT
>CAZORN010000027.1:0-22216 GCA_964581935.1 uncultured Victivallales bacterium | reverse complement strand
ACGGACGCCTGCCTATGGTCCTGATGGACGTCCCGACCAATCCTTCCACGCAGAACATTCCAAGCGTCAATGTCAACATGCGAAGCGGTTTCATCGATGCCGTGAACCGTGCGATATTGCTTGGACACCGCCGGATCGCGATTGTCGGCAGTTCCGAAAAGAAACATTTCATTTCGGGCGACGTCTCCTTCCGCAGCGACATTCTCTCCGCGCTCAGCTTCCACAACCTCGAAATATCGAAAAACCAGATATTCTGTCCGGAAATTTCTCCGGAGACCCACTTGACAGTCATGAACGAAACCGCGGATAAAATTGCCGTCGGAGTCAAAAAAAAGCAGTTCACGCTGATCCTGAGCGTAAACCTATCCTACGCTTCCTCTTTGTATGAACTGCTTCCGCAACGCGGAATCCGCATTCCGGAAGACGTATCCATCATTTCCACGGAATCCGGGCTGTCTTCCGATTCCCAGCCGGTCACGAGCCTCTGCTACGACTGGAAAAAAATCATCCAGCAGACGCTGGACGTGCTGGTCAAGCAGATTCAGGGGGATGCGCCGGACAACTGCACCGAATATCTGATCCAGCCCATCTTCAATCCGGGGAACACGCTGGCGGAAGCCAGAAACTGAGCCTCCGTTTCCGCGCGTCCCCTCCCCGCTGATGAGCGAACTGAATTGCGGAAGGGTCATGGCGCGGGTATGCCGCCGGCGGAGTTTTCCGTGAGAAGCGTCATGATTCTCTTCATAAAGAGCAACTTTTCTCTTTATCATTTTTCCAGAGCCGTCTACAAAAAAATCTCCTTTTTTTTCAAAATGCCTATTGACATTTTTTAAAAACCGGTATAATCTAATATACCAGAAAAGGAGATGCTGACCTGATGAACGACAAGAAATTCAAACCGGAAATCAAACTGGAACGAAAATCGGTCATTCCGCTTCGCGCTCAGATTGTCGAACAGATCCGGAAGGATATCATCCGCAACCGTCTTCCTGCGGGGATGCGTCTCATTTCAGAACGTCAGCTTGCGGACGAGCTGGAAATCAACCGCAATACGGTGCATCAGGCATATGAACAGCTGGCATCGGAAGATATACTTGCGGTGTCCGGTGTTCGCGGCGGCGGAATGGTGATTTCAGAAACGATATCCGGCCGTTACCGCGCTCCGTTTCCTTCCCTGAATCTGATCCTTCCCTACAAGTTCTCTGAACAATTGAAACTGGCCAATCTGCGCGGTCTTGAAATCATTGCGGGAATCATGGACCGTGCGGCGGAACTGCATATTTCCGTCAACGTCCTGAATCTGGCGGATTCCATCCTTACCCCCCGGGAAACAGACGAATGGCTGGAAAGTTTCATTCCGCGTTCCATCGGGATAATCACGCTCGGAATCCGGTCAGATTCCTTCGACCCGATTTTTGAGGAACTGTTGAAAAACCGGACTCTTCCGCATGTATTTGTTTCCGCCATAAGCAGTTATCCACATGTCAGCAGCATCACAGTCGATCTTATTCCGGCGGCACGCAAAATGCTGAAGACGCTTTATGCGTATGGACACAGGTCCCTCGGGATTGTGGCGACGATGTCTTCCCCATGCCGGCAGTTTCAGAACTGTGCGTTTCTGCGAGGGAATCTCATCAGCCGCGAGGCTGAAAAATTCAAGATCCGGACGACGCCAGTTCTGCTTCCGGATGCGAGAACGGTGGATCCGGCGGATAGCGTAAACAGGATTCTTGCATTGGCTCCGCGTCCGACCGCATTGTGGATACAGAATGACGAGATCGCAGAGCAGATTATCTTCGAGCTGGAGCGCAGGGGGCTGCATGTTCCCGGAGATTTCTCCGTCATCGGGTATGACAACACGGGAAAAATGCAAGAGTTGAGCACATTCGACCACTCCCGCTTCAAGATCGGAGTGGAATCGGTCAATGTCATTGCGGAGTTATTCGATCACGGGGCTCCGGGAGATGCCCTGAACCGTACCGTTGAGAGCGAGTTCATATTGCGCAATTCACTTGCCATGTTAAATACAACAGGAGAAACCTGAAATGAGAAAAACACAACCATTCACATTGATCGAGCTTCTTGTAGTTGTAGCAATCATCGCCATTCTTGCCGGGATGCTTCTTCCTGCTTTGAACAAGGCGCGTGAAAGCGCAAAAATGCTTCAGTGCAAAAACAATCTTTCCCAGCTTGGAAAATATGCGCACGTGTATGCTTCGGACTACAGCGAGCACATGTATTTTTGTCTGGACACCACGTATAAGAATTCCTATGGCGCGCCTGGGCGTGAGTTTGCGAAATATGTGGGATACTCTTTTTCAGACCGGAACATGAAGGTCGGGAAACCCTCGATCTATCAATGCCCCGGCTACCGTTATGAGGTTGCGGATTCCTATCATCACACGAACTACGGGCTTTGCTATTCGCTTGGATATGAAAAAGAATCGAATAAAATCTCCCTTCACAAACATCATTCGCAAACCATGCTCTTCATTGAGCGCGGGTATGTCGATTCCGGAGTAACGGTCTCCTATCCCTATTATGCGACCGCGGCCAACAGCGAGAAGAACATCAACCCGTATCTGCTGGCGATGAGACGGCATGGCGGAAAACGTCTGAACGTTGTTTTTCTGGACGGGCACGTCAGCGATCGCGCCGAGATGCCGCCCGCTTCCAATACCGATGTCTTTTTCGACAGTCTTTGAAAGCTACCTGAAAAAATACAAATCAAAGGATGAAAAATGTGGAAACATCTTTCTGTATTTCTATTGTCATCTGTGCTCCTCTTTTGCGCCGCCTCGGAAAGCATCAAGCCCGTCAGCTATCAGTTTGCGGCTCCGACGCTGAAGGACGCCGCACATTCCGATCCGGACCGCACAAAACTGACGGACGGGGTGCTGACGCTCCCCAGCAGGGTTATCTGGCAATATAAGGATAACCAGAAAGCTCCGGTCAAGATTGAGTTTCTGTTCGGGGTGCCGGTCAAACTGGAGAATATGAAGATCCATTATTACCGCGGCAAGAAAAGTTACGGCATCAAGCAGATTTCTCTTTTTGCGGTCAGGAGCGACGGCACGCAGGTCCCCATGGGGGGTGCCGCATTGAATCAGCCGCCGACAAGGCCCGACAACGCCCCTGAAAACGACCATGTTACAATCAAGACCGACTCGGAAGAGGTATTGGAAAAACTGGTGGTCATCATTCAGGGCACGGGCAGCTATCTGGGGCTTTTCGAGGTGGAGTTTGAAGGAAATTCCGCAGAAAAAAACGCTTCAGGCGGAGATGGAGACATTTCCGGAAATCCATTTCAGAATCTTGCGGACACCCCGGCCGCCGGATTGCGCCTGTCGGAGAAAAACAATGTGTTCATCCTGGAAAACCGTCTGGCTGTTTATGTGATCGATCCGGATAACAACGGCTGCGTCAACTATGCGTATGACAGGGCGGGAAAGTTCAATTTTCTCAAATACGGCAGCAAGAACGGATATGGCGGAATGTTCAACGACCGTTTCTGGCCGTCTTCCGCCCGGGATGTATTTTTCGGCGTCGCCTATAAACCGGAAGTCGTGGCCGACTCTCCGGAAAAGAAATCGCTCCGCCTTTCCGCGTCCGGCAAAAGCGGCATTTTCAGCAATGTGACCATTGAAAAAACCTATACGCTGGAAAGTTCCTCGCCGGTTCTGAAAGTCGACTACAAGATCATCAACGATCAGGCGAACGTCATTCCCCTGCAATACGGTCTCTGGATCATGGGTGGAATTACCGATGAAAAACCATTTGGACTGATCTATCCGGGTGCCTACAGGCTGGAACGGAATCCCAGCAAACCGCAGAATCTGTTTTGTCCGGGCGCCGTGCGCGGCTGGTGCGCGGCCCTGAACAACTCCGGGAACGGACTTGCGCTGCTCTGCCGGTACGAGCTTTTCAAGTGTTTCTATTTCTGGAGCAACAACAATCGAAGCAGCACAATGGAGTGCCGCCTCGGAATTTATTCCATCAAGGCGAATGAAAGTCTCCAGACTTCGTTTGCGCTCGTCCCGTTTTACGGAATCGGCACGCCGGACAACATTACCGCGGACATGGCGGGAACGCTCGGACTCAAAGACCAATACGCAGGCAGTCCTGAAAAACTGGAATTGAAACTCCTGCCGTTCCGCGCGGGCAAGTATCAGGTCAGAATCGAAGCAGGCAGAATCCATCAGGGAAAAATCAAGTTCGGCCTTGTCAAAACGGCGGATTTTTCGGGAGACGACACACCGGTTGCGATTCCTTATGAACTCAAGGCCGCGCCCGGAACCTGGGCGGTAAGGGCTGTGGTGACGGATCACGGAAAAATGATTTTCGAAATGAATGCGTCCTGCATCGTCGGGCAATCCAGCGGCTCATGGCTTCTTCCGTCAGAGTGTGCGAAACGCCCGGAAAGCGAGGCCGGGGAACAGAAATTGAATCTGGACTTTCACTCGCTGTCCGTTGAAACGCCTCACGTCAAATGGGCGAAGCCTTTTGCCGGAAAAGCCCCGAAAGTGCTGGCGGTCTGCTACCAGAAGGGAGGGATCCGCGACATGGTGGAAATGGCCCAGCGCTTCGACATGGATCTGACCACAAACTACATCGGAGGCGTCTGGAAGCTCAGCGGTCTTTGCCAGACCTTGAATGAAAATGATGCCTACAACGAACTCTTGAAAAAGCTGAAACAGCGTTTTGATTCGATCGTCGTTGCTTCCGATATGTGGAAACGAATGCCCCAGAATGTGCGCGAGGCCATTCTTGCGCAGGTGAAAGACGGTTCGGGACTCGTCATGATCGCACCGGAAGGACACCCGGCCGAACTTTCCGCATTTTTCGGGTCGCTTCCCGCCGACAGGCATTTTATCGGGAAATGGAATGCTTCGGCCTCGCATCCGATCGTGAACGGGGTTCCGCTCGAAACGCTTCCGCCGACACGGGGACTTCCCTATAAAACCAACGGCGAGATTCTTGCGAAAATCGGGGAATACCCGCTTCTGAGTGTTTTTTCCTGCGGCAAGGGAAGAATCGTCGCCGCGGCGTGGGCTACGGATGGACGCGATCGGATGAACGCGTATCACAAGGCGAACGCCATTCCGGTTTTCCTGCCGCTGATGCTCTTCAACATGCCGAAGAATCTGGAATATCACTACTGGGAATACCAGATGTCGCTGTTCGCTAAGATGATCTACTGGAGCGCCGGATGCAGAGGCAATGTAAACGGATCGGAACTCAGCGCCGTACCCGGAAAATTCTCCGCCGTCCTGAATGCGGAAACGCCTCAAAACGTTACCGCTGAGCTGACGATCCGTGATAAATTCTACCGGACGGTGGAATGTATCACCCAGAAATTGGAACTGAAAAAAGGAGACTATCCCCTGGAACTCAAATTCAACGTGCCAGGACTCGCCGGTCTGAACTTCGCCGACCTCGTCGTGAAAGGGGAGAAAGGAACGGAATGGTGGGGGTCCGCCTCCTTTGAAAATCCGGCGACCGTCATCGCAGGAATCAAACTGGAGGACAAAATCTGGAAGAAGAACGAATCGCTTGCCGGAAGTGTGGAGCTCTCCTCCCCGGCGGAAATCCGGTTGACTTTTTACGACAGCTTCGGGAATGTTTTTGCCCGGAGTTCAGGCAAGGATTTTTCGATTCCGCTTCAGGACTGCCGCACCCTGACATGCACCGTTGACGCGGAAGCGTTGAAGGATGGAAAGGTCATCGACCGTGCAACGCGTGATGTCACGCTCTACGGCAAGCCGGACGCCCGCAGACTGCAAGTCGTTTTCGGATGGCCGATTTTGTCACAGAAAGGCGTGCAGAGCTTTCTGCTTCCTTCCTATTACGAACAGTTGAAGGAACTGGGGGCGACCGCCATTCTCGCTTTCCATACGGACACCCCTGTGGAAATCCTGACGGCAAGGAAATGCGGGCTCCCGCTTCTGGCGTCCAACACGCCTGCCTCTTCAGGCGGAAAGTTTCCGTTCGACGGCAAGGCGCAGATCAAATCGAAATTCGACCTGATCCGCAAGCCCTGTCTCAGCGCGCCCGGATTCAAGGACGATCTGGAAAAGAAGTCGGACTGCGTGACCGATCTTGAAGAATACGGAGTTCTGTTCCGTGCTGGACCGGACGAATCGAACAGCGTGGGCGTATGGGAAGGCTGCTTCTCCGAGGACTGCCGGAAAGAATTCCGCAACTGGCTGAAAAAACAGTATGGCTCTCTTGAAGAGCTCAACCGGAGCTGGGAAATGAACTACGGCTCATGGGACGAGGTGGTCGCAATGACTTCTGCCGAAGCGAAAAAGCACACCTCCTTTGCTCCGTGGCAGGATCACCGGACATTCAACGAATGGAATCTGGCGGACGCCATCGGACGAATTGTCAAGGGCTTGAAAAAATCCGACCCGGATAACTCCTACTCCCTTTCCGGCACGCAGAACCCGACCGCATTCAACGCGTGGGAATGGTATCAGCTGAGTCAGGCGCTGGGCGCGCTCCAGAGTTACGGCGGAGAGCAGACCGTCATGCAGCGTTGTTTCGCACCGCGCAAATTGATCTGGCAGACCTGGACCGGCTATGACCAGTCGCTTGCCGTGCTTGAACAGAAAATACTGACGAACCTCATACAGGGAGCCACCGGGTTCAGCGTCTACAGCGGAGATTTCTATGTGAATCCGGATTATACCTTGCCGCCGCGTGCGATCGAACTGAAAAAAGCCCTCGGCCGGTATCAGAACGGTCCGGCGGAAGCCATCATGAATTCCACGCTTGTCACATATCCCATCGCGTTTCTCTATTCTCCGGCCTCCGTCAAGACCGACTGGATCCTCGGGGCGGATGATCTCCGGGTTGAAGAGATCAACGGTTATAGAACCCTGCTTTTCGATCTCGGTTTGAACTACGATTATATCGCCTCGGCGCAAGTGGAAAAAGACGGTATTGACGCATCGAAATACCGCATTCTCTTTCTGTCCGCTGTTTCCGCCATGTCCGGAAAAGAAATGAATGACGTCCGGAAATTCGTGGAGGACGGCGGCACCGTCGTCGCGGACTTTCTGCCGGGCGGATATGATGCGCATGGCAAAAAAAATCCGGGCGTGATGCTGGCGGATGTTTTCGGAATTAAAAACACAAAACCGACTATGGTTCAAAACAGAGCCGAATTGGAAGGACTCAAGGAAACGGTTTCCGGTCTGACGCTGGACGGCTTGAAGATTTCGGTCAAGGCTTTCGAGTCAGGAGTGGAACCCCTTACGGCAAAATCGATTGCAAAAATCACCTGTAAAGGCGAAGAATATCCGGCCGTTCTGGTCAACCGTTACGGTAAAGGTACCGCCGTCTATCTTGCCGCGTCGCTTCCCGGCACGGTGGCGGACTGGGCGGAAATGCGTTATATGAAAAACAACAACCAAAACCTGAAAGTGATGTATTCGTTCTTGGAAGGATTGCTGAAACCGCACGGAATCAAACCGTTTGCGACGGCGCCGACCCTGACGGCCTGCGAACTGGTCGTCCGCAGGAACGGTCCGGCTTATCTGCTTGGAATCATCAGACAGAATGCGCAAGCGGTGAATCTGGACCCGAAAGAAAACACTCATACGGTCTACCTGCCGGAAAAATTCCATATCTATGATCTTCTGAACAACAGATATGTCGGCTATGGTTCTCAGTTCAACTTCATATTCGGCCCGGCGACTCAGAGTCTGTTCGCGCTCCTTCCTTACAAGCCTGGAAAACCGGAGGTCGAATGGAAGAAAAACGGAGCCGGATTCATTGCCGGAATCACCCTCGCCGGCGATGCGAAACAATGGACGGATCATATTTTCCGGGTTTGCCTCAGCGATCCGGACGGAAAAGAAAATCCGGCATATTCGGAACTTCTTTTCGGAAACGGGAACCATGCGGAATTCAGATTCAAACTTCCGCTTGACGCCGGAAAGGGAACATGGCTCCTGCGGGTTACCGACGTACTTACCGGTGAAAGCGTCACAGTTCCGGTAAAGTGAATAAAACAGTTCACGGCGCGGCACATTCCGACTGCCTTTTTCTACGACGAGACCGGATCATGAAAGAGTCACGGAATTCTTGTGCCGACGCCGGAATTTTCCGGGCGAAACGCCTTCGGTTTCGGTGAATTTCCGCGTAAAGTGATTGCCGTCGTAAAACCCGCATTCATTGGCGATTTCCGTAATGGTCTTATCCGTTTTCGTGAGAAGGACAGCGCTTTCCTGAATTCTGCGGTTGAGAATGTATTCATGAGGGGTGCACCCGAGCGACTGGCGGAAGTAGCGGTAGAAACTGCGTTCGGACATGTTGCTGCGCCGTGCAAGTCCGGCGATTTCAAGATCCTCCTTGAAATGAAGGTTCATGAACTGTATGGTTTCGGCGATCTTGAATTCCCATCGGGCGGGCAGCGCTTCCGGCGTTCCGGTCCGCGACAGTTTGGACAGGACTTCCATGAAGACTCCCATGGCGCTGAAGTAAGAACCGCGCCGATTGCCGGAGAGTTCGTCGGCAAGACGCCGGATCAGGAGGGAGGCTTCGGTCAGGTCAATGTCATTCAGATGCACTACGGGTTTTGCACTGCACCGGATCTCGGATTTCGCGGAAGGATCCGGAAAAAAACACGAGAACAGCGGCAGATCCCGGACATCGTAAAATGCCATCGGAAGTTTCGGAACCGCATAGGTGAGATTGACAATCTCCATATCGCCCGTATCACGGTAGGCGTGGCGGTATCCGGGATGCAATACCAGCACATCGCCGCTGGAAATAGGCTCGAAAGAATTTTCCGAGACATGAACGGCGTGACCGCTCAGGACAATCACGATTTCAGTAAAGTCATGGTCGTGAAAAGCGCTTTCCGGATGTTTCCCCTTCTCCACGTATTCGATGTAGATGGGAATCTTGTCGCCCGGAATATATCTCAAAAGCTGAGCATGATATGATTTTTCGACTATGTTTTTTGTCATGGAGTCCTCTTTTGGCAGAAAAATACCATAACCTGGCAAAATTTTCAAGGAAAAATAAATATTTTATCGTATAATTATAATTAAAGAGCAGGAATATCCTTAAGCAGAAAACATATCGCATGAAAGGAGAAAATGATGAAAAGAGGGAATTTTACATTAATAGAATTGCTGGTCGTGATTGCGATTATCGCCATTCTGGCGGCTATGCTTCTGCCGGCGCTGAACAAAGCTCGGGAAAAAGCAATGGCGACGCAGTGTCTCGGCAATTTGAAACAGGTCGGTCTCGGAATCATAAATTACAGAAACGACTACAATGAATATTGGGTTACCAACAATATGGGGTCGAGCATAAGCTACGGCGCGGTGGGTTCCTACACCAACTACCCGAGATATCCGTGGAGTCTGAAACTGACCGCTGAAAAATATCTTCCGGAAAACTTCCGCGCGCTGATGTGTCCTGATGCCTGGAAGAATGCCGGGGCTCTCCAAATCATCTCACACGGGGACGTTTACGGAGCGCCTTACACGAACAGCGACGTCGGCTTCGACTTCAAAGCGAAACCATTTCTCCGTTTCGGGTTCAGCAAACTGGCGCTTATCATGGATTCCGGAAGAATTGCAGAGAAAATTACCGGCACGAAAGGTGGAGCCGGTTCGGAGTGCAACAGGGTGCTGCCGTCCGGTCATTCGGATGATTATTCACACGTATATCTCCGACATTCCGGCCGGGCGAACGTCGGGTTCGCAGACGGTCACGCGGCATCGGCGGACGGTCCGGATCTGGCGCTGCGGCTCGGCTTCCCCGCCTATTCCTCGACCTACGGGTTTATGGTCATGAATCTGGGACATTCCACTATCGGCAGTTTCGGAAACGCTATCTGCAGAAAATATTCCAATGATATCACATGGGAATACTGATTCCCGCCCTTACCTCAAAGAAAGTTTGCCATAGAAAGGATAAGAAATGAACGGTCGCTTCCTTTTTTCACTCGCGTTTCTCCTGTCGGTCAATCTTTGTCCAGCGGAAGAACCCATTTCCATTTCCGACTTCAAAAAGCCGGAAAACAAAACAATCTGTGCGGAAAATTTCAACTCAGGTGCTTCCGGCTGGGAACTTGAGAAAAACGGATTTCAAGTCGTTCCCTCGGTCGGAGTCATCGGGTCGCCATGTCTGTATGGAAAATGCGTTTCCGGGATTTTTCCTTCGGCAAAACTGAAAATAGAAGTCCGCCCAGGCGGAATCTATAACGTCATCCTCCACTACCGGGGAAAAGACTTCAAAGTAAAGAAGGGAAGACGACAGAGCGTGATTCTGGGAGGCGTCCAGACACGGGATGCCTCCGGCAAAACGCTGAAAGGACAGAATTTCTGGGTGATGGAAGGTACTCTCGATGGTGCATGGCACACCTTCAAAGGACAGATCACCATCCCGAAAGACGCCGTGGAAGACGCTGAACTTTGTCTTTACTTCGACTGGTGGCATACCGGAGAAATTTTCTATGACGAGCTCCTGATGGAGGCATCCGGAAGCAATGCGGTAATTTTCCCGGTTTCGCCTTCGAATCTGGCGCTGAACGCCAACGGCGACGTCATCCTGCGGGCGCTTTTTCTGATGGACCCCATGCCGGAAAAAGATATTGCCATGCTCGTCTCCATGAATGGAATGACAAAACTGCTCCGTCCCGAAAGCGGACTGATTTTCCGGGGCGCGTTCGGACCGCTTAAAAGCGCTTCCGGAGCGGCGGATGTCAAACTTCTGAATCTGAAGACAAAACAGATCGTCAGCGAACACACGGTCACCTATTCTCGTGCGGACGGCGGAAAGAAGGTCACGGTCGACTCGTTCGGACGAATCCTGATCGGGGGAAAACCCTTCTTCCCGATCGGAACCTTCACCTATCAGCACATGAAGGAGGAGGATTACAAGCGTCTTGCGGAGTCCGGATTCAACTTCGTCTCTTTCGGAATCCGGTATAATAACCTGAAAGGCGAACCGTCCAACAGTTCGGAAAAAATGAAAGAACTGCTCTCCATGCTGGAAAAATATGGACTGAAGGGCGTTCTTCAGTTCACGCTGATGATTCCTCAGCGGGAGAAACTCCGTCTGCAGTATGAACCCGCCTTCGGCGAGGCGACCGACTCGAAGGAAATCCTCAAGGCTGCCGGAAAGTCTCTGAAAGGAAACATGAATCTGCTCGCGTATTATCTTTCGGACGAAAATCCGCGCGGGGAACTTCCCGAAGTCCGCCGTATCCGAGAAATTCTCGCCTCCGTCGACCCGACGCATCCGACGCTGTCCCTGACTAACTCGCCGGTCAATTTTCCATACTTTCTTTCCTCCGGGGACATTCTGGTTTACGACGTATATCCGTTCGGTTCCCAGTCCGGCACGGCCAAATCCCCCGATTCATTGGAAAACGCCGATGCGGACATCGCGTATCTCCAATCTCTGAACAGTCCCTTCTGGATCTGCACCCAAGCTTTCGACTGGGCAATCTTTCGCAAGAAAGCCGATGAAAAAATGCCGACGGAGAAAGAATTGACTTCTCTGGCCCTGCTGTCCGTGATCCACGGGGCGAAAGGGATGTATTACTACTCCTATCACGAGGTGTTCGCCAAAGGAAACAAAGTGGACCCGAAGCACTCTGAAAAAATGTGGCCGCGCATCGCCTCCTCCTCGAAACTTCTGAAAAAGCTCTCGCCTTATCTCCTCGGAACGGAATCTCTTCCCGCCCTGACAATTCAGAACCGCAAGAACACGGTGCGCGGACGGGCCTTCCGCGGCGACGATGGAAAAATCGCAATCCTCCTTGTGGCGCTCAAGCCGGAACAAGCAACGGCGCAAGTGACGCTTCCTTCAGGAAAGCAGTTTCGCTCTCTCTACGGAAGAACGAAACAGGAGAAAAACGGACAATGGATTTTTGCCTCCGACGGAGTGGACTATGACGTCCTGCTCGAAAAATAAATAACGCACAAGAAATGGAGTCAGCGGAATTGAATAAAAGCAACAAGCCAGTAAGGCGGCAATGGATGGTGCCGCCGGACACGGAACCCCCTTTCACGGCGGTTTATCGGAATCGGTTCGCCGCAGAAAAAGAATCCGTCCTGGAATTCGAATACTCCGCCGATGAACGCGCCGCCTTCTTCCTCGACGGACAATTGATCGGAAACGGCCCTGAACGGGGATGCACACAGAGATGGTATCTCGGTCGTGTTTCCGTGAAGGTGTCCCCCGGTCCGCACACCTTGACGGCGCGGCTTTACTGTTTCGGAAAGGAATGGACCCTTTACGCTCAGATGTCCATCCGGCACGGCCTTTACGTCAAGGAGAAAAGCCATATTCTCAAGGAGTGGGAATATGCGGTCGAAACGGGCATCGGATTCGAGCATCCCTTCCCCGACTGGTGCGCCTATCCCCGCGTCAGGGTCGGAAAAAACTACCATCCCGGTCTTCTCCGCGGGGAGGGCGGCTCCTGGAACAAAGTCGGATGGTTCACAAACAGCCGCATTCTTCATGAACCCGACCTGCCCCCGATGCGCCATCGGGAAATTTTTCCGGACTCCATCAACGGAACCGTAAAGAAATTCAATCATTATGTTTGCGTCTGGTGCGATTACCGCTTCCGGGGCAAGGGAAAAGTCCGTGTCCGCTGGGCCGAGACCCCCTACCTCACCGAGGAATACGATCCGCTCGGCCTGAAAGGAATAAAAGGAAATCGAGACGGTTCTTGCTTCGTCGGCAACTACGATGAGTTCGAGGTGGACGGCGAACTCGAATGGCACGACTACTGGTGGCGCGCCGGACACTACACTCAGATACTGACGGAGGGAGACGTTTCCATCGAAAGCCATTACTATGAAACAGGATACCCCTTCCCCGCCTTTCATTCCGGATCGCCGCTGGAAGCCGCCGCGTTCGAAACCCTTCAGGCCTGCTGCAATGAGACTTTCATGGACTGTCCATACTATGAACAGCTCATGTATATCGGGGACTCCCGGATCGAGGCTCTTTGCATCTACTCTCTCACGGACGACCACCGCCTGCCCGAAAAGGCTCTCCGCACCCTCTCCCTCTCCCAGAAACCGGACGGCATGATTCTGTCCCGCTATCCCGCCAAGGACGAACAGATCATTCCCTCCTTCATGACGCTCTATCTGCTGATGGTGCATGACTACTGGCGCATCCACGGAAAGAATGCCTTCTTTCAGGAAATTCTCCCCTCAGCCCGAAAAGTCGCAGACTATCTGGCGTCCAATCTGCGGGACGGTCTTCTTTATCTCCCCGGCTGGAATTTCATCGATTGGACAAAGGAATGGAAAAACGGAGTCCCCGACGCGCCGGACACCAATTGCATCCTGAACTGGATGGCCGTTTATGCTTTCGGAAAGATGGCGGAAATGGATGACTCGCGCGACTGGCACGCCATCACGGAAGACATGAAACGGCAAATCTACCTGACCTACTATATTTCGGAAGAGAAAATTTTCGCGGACGATCCGGAAAAGAAACATTTCTCCGAACACGCACAGGTGATGGCGCTTCTGGCGTCGCCGGAATCCGGGGTTCAGGAAGCGCTTCGGCGGAAAAATCTCGCCGAATGCGGGATATGCTATTCGTTTTACTATCTGGAGGCCTGCCGTCTGCATGGTCTCGGCGATCTCTACGCAAAACGGATGGCGAAGTATGAAAAACTTCTTCAGGAAGGGCTCACCACGCTTCCCGAGGAATTCGAGAACCCGCGCTCCGACTGCCACGCATGGAGTTCGCACATTCTCTACTTCTCTCTGCTGGAACGGAAAAAGAATCAGGCGGCTTCTGCAAAATCCGCGAAAACGGAGCGGAAGGAAGTTGCTTTTTCCCTGTGATCGGATTATCTTTTGAATCGTAAACCCTATGGGAAACATACGCTGATGAAATCGAAGAACCTCTATTTCGCCTATCGCTCGTTCTGGCCGGAACTGGACACCGTCCGGAAATTCCACGAATGCGGGATCGACACCCTCTGTTTTTTCGCCTCGAACACCACCAACTCGAAGGGCCTTCCCTACAGCGTCTACCCGCTCATCTGGACCGCTCCGGAGCAGTATGACTTCTCGGTGCTGGACCGTCAGATCGGGGACCTCCTTTCCGCCAATCCGTCCGCCCGGTTCATCTGCATGGTCGATCTCAACCCGCCGGACTGGGCATGGAAAAGTTATCATGTGGAAAGCAACAGTTTCTTTGAGATGACCGCCGCCCTCTGCTCCACCCAGTGGAACCGGCACATCACGGACTATATGAATGCGTTTCTCGACTACGCCGAGGCTCATCACGGCGGCCGGATCGACGCCTACCTTCTCTCCTGCGGGTCCACCAGCGAATGGATCGAATATTGCGACCGGCACGGGCAGGACACCCCCTTCAAACGCCGTCGCTATCTGGAGTGGCGGGAGAGGAACGGACTCCCCGGCGTCACGGACATTCCTCCGCTCTCGGCGCGTCTTCAGGACCGTCTTTCCTGCGGGGGGCTTCTGGATCTCGAACGCAACCGTGAATTTCTGGACTACAAACGGTTTCTGGCGGACGTCACCGCGGAGGGGCTGATCGGATTCGCCCGCGCGGCACGGAAGAAAATCGCGCTGGACAAGGAGCTGGGAGCCTTCTTCGCCTATGCCGTGGACATGCTGGAGACGCACAACGCCTATGAAAAAGTTCTGGATGCGGAGGTGCTCGACTTCATCGTGAGTCCGGGAACCTACCGGGACCGCCGCATGGGCGGAGGCAGCGGCGCCCAGCTTCCGATTGCGACCCTCGCCGCGCACGGGGTCCGGTATCTTCACGAGGCTGACCAGCGCACGCACACCTACAACCGGATTCTCGCGCCGGGGATCGAGTTCAACTGTCCGAACGCCTTCCCCGACGAACCCGCCACGCTCGCCGGGCTGAAACGGGAATTCGCCCTTGCCCTGATCCGGCAGTCCTCGATCTGGTGGTTCGACATGTGGGGCGGCTTCTATCAGGGGGAAAACGTCTTCGCCCTCTTCCGGCGGATGAAGGAACTCTGGGAAGAAAATATCCATCTCCCGGCGGAAGGCGTGGCGGAAACCGCTTACGTGCTGGACTCCGACGGGCTGCCGTATCCGGCCACGACGCCGCGCACCGAAAAGTCGCTCGAATTCAATTCCGGAATCCGCATCAAGCTCAACCGGACGGGGGTTCCCTTCGACATTTATTCCCTCAACGATTTTCTGGTTCTTCCGGACCTCCCGCGTTACCGCTGTGTCGTAATGGGCGTTCCTTTCGAAATCGATGAGGCCAAATTACGGAAATTGCGCGAACTTCTTTTCCGCGACGGGCGGACGGTCGTCTGGATCGGTCCGGCAGGGATTACGGACGGCCGCGTCTGGAACCCGGACCGTGTGGAAGACATCACCGGCGCCCCGGTCGATTCAAAGGGAATCGTCACGACTCTCCGGGACGGCTGGACCTCCGTATATGTCCCCGATCCGGCCTCTCTGGACGCGACGGCGCTCAAGTCGCTGATTGCGGCCTCCGGCGCACACGAATACGTCGCGGAACCTCTGCCGGTCTTTGCAAACAGCCGTTTTCTTTCCATCCATTGCGCGGAGGGCGGCACGAAACGGATCACTCTCAGACGTCCTGTTGAAAAAGTCACTGAACTGTTTTCCGGAAAAGTAGTTGCGAAAAAGACAGACCGCTTCGACTACTCCTTCGCCACGCCCGACACCACGCTCTTCCGTTTTGATCCATAGGATACGGCAGACATTTCCATTCCCCGGGACCGTGCCGTTAAAACGGTTTCTGTTTCTGAAATTCTTCACCGCAGGCGGGTGCGGTAGAAGCGGGGAGAGTTGGAGGTAACATCACGGAAGGCGCGGGAGAAATTCTGCACGCCGCTGAAGCCAAGACGGTCCGCCGTTTCGGAGACGTTCAGCCCCGAATAGGCCAGCATCTCACACGCGCGCCAGATGCGCAATTCGCGGTGCATGGTCCGTGGACTGACCCCGAAACGCATTTTAAAGAGCTTCCTCAAGTGGGACGCGCTCAGGCGCAACGCCGACGCCATGGCCTCGACGTCGAGTTCCGTCTCGAGCCGGCTCTGGATGTAGGCGCGGGCCTCTCCCATCAGCGCGGCATGAGGATCCCCGGAGGATTGTTGTCCGCCCGCATCCGCAAGAATTTCTTCCAGGAGCTGGAGGAAAAGTCCGGCCTGCGCCAATCTCTGCCATGGAAAATTCTCGTGGACATGACAGAGTCGCCGGAACTGGGATTTGATCGACGGCGAAGCCCCGCCGATAATTTTTCCTTTCCACTGCGAGACCACCGGGTCGGTCACTTCCGGGTGCATCCGCGCGGCATACTTCGACAGCTCCGTGACGCCGGGCGGGATGTAGGCATTCCAGTGACTTCTTTCCGGATCGTAGATGAGGTCGAAATGAAGATAGATGCAATGCATTTCATCGGACGTCCCGCGCATCCGGTGAAGGGTGTCCGGCGGAACCCAGACCAGATCGTTCCCGTTCACCTCGAATTCCCGGCGGTCCACCGAAAAAATCCCTTTCCCGCTTCCGATGAAAACCATCAGGTAATCAAGCAGTTTTCGTTCCCCGAGATACCATTTCGGACGGACCGAATCGCCGCTCTGCCGGATATAGGGAGAAAACCGCAGCAGCCGCTGTGAAGTCTCCAGTGACGGCGGCCGCACTTCAATTTCCCGGATCTCCATTTCATTCGTTATCGAAGAGGATTCTCCGCGCATCTTTTTCTCCTGAAAAATCGTTTAGGAGAAAAAATAATCGAATTGGATGAAAATTCAAGCACAAATCAAATTGAAATGGAGAATTAAAAACGTATTTTTAATAAAAACGACCTTTATGGAAAGGATGGATAACTCCCATGAGAAAACCGGATTTCGAAAATCTTCTGAAGGTTCTGAAATGCGAAAAGCCCGACCGCCCTACCCTGTTCGAGTTTTTTCTGAACGCCTCTTTATATGAACGGCTCGGGGGCAAACCCGAAAACCGTTATATGGACGCCTTCCACCGGGCGGGATACGACTATGCGACGTATCATGCCGGATTCAGTTTTCCGCAGGGGGAAAGACATCATGAAAAAAGCGTCTCTCTGAACGAAGGCGCCCTCATCACGGACAGAAGGAGTTACGGGGAATACCGATGGCCGACGGTAGGAAAGGCCGATTACGACGTCCTGAAACGGGTCGGGTCCCAGATCCCGAAGGGAATGAAACTGATCGTCCCCGGCCCCGGCGGCGTTCTGGAAAATCTCATCGGACTGGTCGGCTACGAAAATCTGTGCATGATGCTGTTCGACGATCCGGAACTCGTGCAGATGATCACCGACAACATCGGCTCGCGACTGGTCCGCCACTACGAAATCGCCGGAACATACGATACCGTCGGCGCGATGATCTCCAACGACGACTGGGGATTCCGCACCCAGCCGATGATGAGCCCGGACGACATGAAGAAATACATTCTGCCCTGGCACGTGAAGATCGTCGAAGCGATCCACTCGCACGGCAAACCGGCGATTCTGCATTCCTGCGGCAATCAGGCGACGCTCATGGAGAGCATCATCGGACTGTGCAAATATGACGGCAAGCACTCCTACGAGGACACCATCGAACCGGTGGAGGACGCCTACGAACATCTTTGCGGCCGGATCGCTGTGCTGGGCGGAATCGACCTCGATTTCATCTGTCGCCGAACCCCGGAGGAAGTCTATCGCCGCGCCCGCGAAATGCTCGAACGCACGGAATCGCGGGGCGGCTACGCACTGGGCTCGGGCAACAGTATTCCGGACTACGTCCCGCAGGAAAATTACTTTGCCATGATCTCCGCCGCGGTCGGACCCATCGGACTCACATGAGCGAAGTGCTGATTCCGAGTCCGCGGAGATCCGCGATGCGGTTCTGCTCCTCGGCCTCGTAGAGACGCCAGATGACGCGGAGTCCGTTCAGACTTTCTTCCGGATTCGTGAAGGGATTGTGACCGGTGTCGACGCAATCGAGGAAATGGGCCATCTCCGCGGTTGTCGGCTTCACGGAAGGGGCTTCCATCAGAATCTTGCAATTTTCCGTTTCATGCTCGCCGGGATTGTGGTTCGACATCTTGCTGTGGAGGTAGAGACGGCCTTCACGGATGTCGGCTTCAAGCATCCCTTCCTCGCAATGGGCGTGAAAGCTGTAGCCGTGCCGCGTGCCTTTCGCGCCCCATGTGCCGAAATGATAGCCCATCGCGCCGCTCTCGAACTGAATCGTCACGTTGCTGGTGCCCTCGCGCTCCATCCATTCCGTGCAATAGTGACTGCCGATATGGGTTCCGGAAACCGGGTTGCCCAGCATCCACAGCATGAGGTCGATGTAGTGGCATCCATGACTGAAAAGCTGTCCGCCGCCGACCAGCGCCTTTTTCCCGGCCCAGAAATCCTCGTCGGAAACGGGAATGCCCATGCTGCATCCGCGTGTGTATTGTTCCGTCCAGATGGAAAGCTGGAAACAGCGTCCGTAGGTCTTTTCATCGATCAGGCGCTTCATTTCGACCAGCAGCGGATGGAACCTCATGCAGTAGGCCACCATCAGGACGCGATGGTTCCGTTTCGCGGCGGCAATCATGTCGAGACAATCCTTCTCGGTGTTGGCGAGAGGTTTTTCCGCGAGGACATGCTTTCCGGCGTCGAGACACTCGATCGTGCATTTCGGGTGCAGATGATGCGGAAGCACCTGAAGCACGCAGTCGCAAAGCGGAAGGGCGTCGTGATAATCGGTGAACGCCGGGGGATGGTTCGGCAGCAGCGCGGAGACCGCTTCCGCGCGGGGCAGGTCAATGTCGACCGTTGCCGCGACGTCGAGACGGTCGAAAAGGGGTTCGAGTCTGGAAACGTGCGCACGGGCCATGCCGCCGCAGCCGATCAATGCCAGTTTATGCTTCATTCTTCAGGTCTCCCGTTGGTTTCGTTCTGTTTCCTAAGATATGCGTAAAATCCGCTTGAATCAAACGAAAAACATGGTATATTTTCATCAAAAAAAGGTAAAATCCGACTTTTTCAGGAGACCCCATGAGACCCGGCTTCTACGACTTCCGACTTTCGGCGTCCTCGCCTTTTCATCTGATGCACTGCCGGTCAGGCCCCTTCTCGGAGCCGCGTCCGCCGGACATCCATGAGGCGGTCCACCTCGGCATTGTGCTGAAAGGCGACATGTCCGGCACTCGGGCTCCGGGCTGCTACCTGATCGGCTCCTGGGAGCCGCACGGTTCGACCGGCAGCCAGAAAGGATATGAACTGCTCCTGATCACCTTCGCCCCGGAAGAACTCGGAAAAACCCTGCTCGATGCGCGAAAAAAACTGGAACTTCTGCTCAATCTTCCGCCTGACGTCCGGGCGGAACGCCTGAAGGCGTCCCCGATACGGAAAGGTCTCACGGCTCTTGCGCGGGAACTCCTGAAAATCCGGGAGGAAAAAGAGGAATTTCCTATTTTGCGCCAGTGGCTGAGCATCCAGCAGATGTTTCTGCTGATCCTCGGTCAGCTCAAATTGGACGGAATCCAGCCGGTCCGGCAGAATCCGTCGCGGCTGCTTCCGGCCGTCCGACTGGTGGCGGAAAGGCCGGACAGGCGCCATACGGTCGCGGAAGGCGCGGCGGCGTGCGGACTTGGGACGAGCCGTTTCGCGACGTTGTTCCGGGAGTTCTTCGGTCTCTCCTTCGGGGCGTATGAGCTCAACTGTCGATTGAACGGCGCGACAAAGGATTTCGAGCTCGGAAACAAATTATGCAAGGACATTGTCAAGGATTGGGGATTCTACGACGAAAGCCATCTGCGGAAGAGTTTCCGCCGGCTTCTTCCGCAATCCGCGCTTCCACATCCCCTGTCCCGGAAAAAATAGCCTTCCCTCACATCTCACCCATTTCCGATTTTCTGTTCCATTCAGATTACGAAAGCTTTTCATCAGAATCCCCGTTTCTACAATTGCAAATAAAGTGAAAGGCTGTATACTATTCGATGGGGTGTATCGTGCTGATGGTGAAAGAGCCAAATGGCAGTGTCTCGCAGGGCTGACGATTGATTTTATTGCTTGTCCTCAAGGTTTGTATATGACTGAATCGATAAAACGACATCTTGACCAGATTTTTTCCATGCGCCGTGCATGTTGTTTTTCTCATAAACAGCCCAAGAGAAAAGAAATGAAAAACGGGGTTGGCAACAATTTCGCCGGTCCGTTCAAAACCATGACATGGAGAAACGCTGTGAAATTCATCGTCCTCCTTTTTTTCATCATTCTTCCGCTGGAACCGACTCTGCTTGCGTCATCGCCGGATGTCGAGAATTCACCCAAAGGGGAACAGAAAGAAACAACCGTTCAAGGCATTGAAGATGAGGAGGACGCGGAGTCGCCTGAGATCTGTTTTCCAGATGAATTGAATTCGGAAAAGCCCTCCCCGCAGGAAATCCGGCAGATCGTCTATTATTTTGCCAGAACCGGCGATAAACGGGCAGCGGAAGCCTTATTTGCCGGATTTATGGATTTATGCGGGAAATTTCCTGATTCGAAAATACTCAACCGCTGTCTTGCGTATACGGCGGCATATCTGGCCGAGAAATATGTCGATGACAAACAGTTGGAGGAAATTCAGGAATACCATCGGGTTCTGGAAATTCTTTCGGAACACTTCAGGAACGATGAAGAAATCAACCTGAAATGGGCGCAAGGCAACCTGTTTCTGATTTACTGTTATGAAAATGCGGGACAAGTCGCCGAAGCAGCGGAATCTCTTGAGGGAATCAGGAAACTTGCCGAAAGGTTTCCCGACAGCCGAGAAATGCGTCTCGCCTCGGTCAAAGGAATGCTGAGCCTCGAATACAACTGTGAAAAAACAGGGAACATCGAAAAAGCGGAAAAATACTATCAAGAGCTGGAAAAAGAAACAGCACGTTTTCCTGATGATCCTGATTTCAACTCCATACTTGCACAAGGAATGCTCAATCAGCTCATTCTGCGTTCCGGAAAGATGCAGTCACCGGAACAGCAGGAGCACGCGGAAGCCATTTATCATAAACTTAAAAGACTGGCTGAACGTTTCCACGAGGATGAAGAAATCAACCTCGACTTCCTGCAGGGCACATGCCAACTGCTGAATGCTTTCGCGGAAAAAGGACAATACCCAAAAGCCGAAACGATTTATCAGCAGTTAGCCCCCATCTCCATAAAGTTCCGAAACAACCGGGAAATACGGCTGGCCCTCGCCAAATGCGCGTTAAGCCTCGAATGGGCTCATGTGCAAGCATCCGGAATCGAACTTGCGGATAAATATTTTCAGGACTTGAAGAAGGAAGCGTCCCAATTCCCCGATGATCCAGATTTCAATTCCACCCATGCACAGGGAATGGTCAACGAGATAATCCTTCGCAGGCAGATGCAGCTTCCTGATGAGGCTGAAGAAATCTATCGGACGCTGGAACCCCTGGCGGAAAAATTTCCCGACAATGAGGATATCAACGGCAAAAAATTGTATGGCGCTTTCAATCTGATCGTTGCCTTTCAGAATGCAAAGCAGTATGATAAGGCCGAAAAACTTTTCCGGGAACAAAAAACGCTCCTTTCGAAGTTTCCGGATTCCCTCAAGATCAATCTTGCATTTGCCCAATCCGCCGAAAGTTTCTTTCCTGTATTCTCTGAAAAAAATGAAGAAAAAATGACTGACTTTCTGCCGGAACTCAGAATGATCGCAAAACGATTTCCGGATCAACCGGAAATCGCCGGCATTCTGGCACGGGGACTTCTTTATGACATGAACAACGGCTTCAAGAATAAAAAACGGGTTGCCGTTGCCAAGGAAGAATTTCAGGAATTGGATGCGTTGTCGAAGGAATTTCCGGCCCATCCCGGGATTAATTTTAACCACTGTCTGGGACTGGCCTATCGGGTCCTTGCCGATTCCCGTGAAAGACAGGAAGATAACGCGAAAAAATATTTTCAGGAACTGAAAGCCGCCGCGATGCGCTTCCCCGACGATCCGAAAATCAATCTTATCCTTGCACGAACCGCTTACATTATGAAGCTGAACTATGATGAAAAAAATTCCCCCGAAAAAATCAGAGAGCTGCAAAAAGAGATGCTTGGAATCGTTGTCCGTTTTCCGGAAAAAGCGGATTTTCTGAAGTTGCTCAAAGAAACGGAACGAAATCCTTTCCCTGAATGACTTTCTGCGTCATTTCTT